>JAIVYN010000161.1:0-8914 GCA_048635425.1 Candidatus Aegiribacteria sp. | reverse complement strand
GCAATTATCTTCTTAGCCAGGGCGGTCTCAGCCAATGTCGGGGCCCCAAATGACGTGCCCTTGCGTACTGCGGCGGCGATAGCTTCCAATACCTTCGGATGGGCGTGTCCGAGTATCATCGGGCCCCACGAGCTTACGTAGTCGATGTATTCATTGCCGTCAATATCGCGGATTTTTGAACCCTTTGCACTTTCAATGAAAAGAGGATCCACATCCACCCCCCCGAACGCCCGAACAGGCGAATTCACACCGCCCGGCAGACAACTACACGCCTCGGCATAGGCCTGTGCCGATTTGCTTGGCCAAGATTTCTTTTGTTCGTCTAACATCTGCCTTTCTATCATAAAAACATCAGCAGAAAAGTGCAAACTATTTGCATAAGTTACTGCCACGCTGCGAGCTTGGGCGGGTACTATTTTTCTTGCAATGTCTATGCGATTTGCTAAACTCACTGGATTATTGATTAGTGAGTAGTGATTGGTGAGTGGTGATTGATGATTGATGAGTAGCTAATTAACCGATTAACCAATCACCAATTAACTAATCACCATTTAACCATTTATGGAGTAAATATATGAATTTAGTCAGGTGGTTTCGAAAAAACAACAAAAAAGTGATGGCTGTTGTTGTCATCGTCATAATGTTCGGCTTTATCGGCGGCGGCACTTTGCTTCAGCAGCTCAGCCAAAGAGCAACAGGCCGGCACAAGACAATAGCCTACTTTGGGGACAGCAAGAAAATAACAAACAACGACTTATCCTTGGCACGACGGGAACTGGATGTCCTCAGAAGCCTGGCCGCCGATGTCCTGCTAAGGAACCAGGACTTACGTGGAATTCTCCTGGGTGAGCTGCTGTTTGCTGAGCAGCAAACGTCGCCGGCACTTATAAATCATATAAGGCAGACGATTAGAACGAACCGGTACAGAATCAGCGATAAACAAATCAACGATATGTATCGACGCTCGGTGCCGTCCAATATATACTGGCTGTTACTTAAAAACGAAGCACAGCTTGCTGGTATCAGGGTGCCAAACGAGCAGGTCGGCGAATTGCTCGGACAAGTAATACCACAGTTGTTCAACGGGCAGACATATTCGCAGCTAATTGGGGTTCTAAGAGATCGATACGGCCTCCCGGAGAAGCAGCTCCTGGCAATATTTAGCGAATTGTTAGCTATAATGCAGTACGCCCAGATGATTTGCTCAAACGAAGATGTTACAAGCTCACAGATAGCCCAGGCTGTTGCCACGAGCGCCGAAAGCATTGATGCTGAATTGGTCGAATTCAACCCCACCGTATTCGCATCGAGCATCGAGAATCCAGCATCGAGTATCGAGCAGGAGCATTTTGACAAATACAAGAAATTCTCGCCTTCCGCCGTAAGCGAGGAAAATCCCTATGGCTTCGGATATAAGCTGCCGGACAGGGTGCAGCTTGAATACCTAATCGTCAGGCTCGACGATGTTCGTACGCTGGTAGAACCGCCCACTAACCAGCAGAAGGAAGATTATTACAACAGAAACAGAGAACAGTTATTCACTGAGCAGGTTCCATCTGACCCGAACGACCCGAACTCGCCACTGAACCAGCGAATTAAAAGCTATGCCGAGGTTTCAGATATGATTTCGGACCGGCTTCTCAATGACAAAATAAATTCCACCGCAAATAGAATTATTCAGGAGGCTAAAACAATTACCGAAGCCGGCCTGGAAGATACGGATATAGAGCCTGCTACTCTGACTGATGAGCAGTTTAAGGAAAAAGCCGGCGATTATAAAACCACCGCCGAGCAATTAAGCGAAAAGCACAATTGTAAGCTATATGCAGGCCGGACGGGACTGCTTAGCCCAATCGATATGCAAATCGATGAATATCTTGCAAGGCTGTATTTAGAGGGCCAAGGGCAAAGTCCGGTTTCATTGGCTCAGATTGTCTTTGCCGTCGATGATTTAGCCGCCAGCGAGCTTGGGCCGTTTGATGTGCGAAAGCCCAGAATGTATGAAAATATCGGGCCCCTTAAAGACCTGTTGGGCTCGGCCAGGTTCGGACTCCTGGACTCCTCCGGACAAATAATGGCCATTATACGGGTGATTAAAACTATAAAAGCCGCCGAACCCCAAAGCATAGACCAAACCTTTAGCACAAGCTCACTTGAATTCGACCCAAACCAGCCTTCGGCCCAGAGCGGAGCCGAAGGGGAAGATGAAGCTGAAAATCTTTATTCGGTAAAAGAAAAAGTCACCGAAGACTTAAAGAAACTTGCTGCAAGGGACATCACAAAAAGCAAAGCCGAAGAGTTCATTGGCCTGGCGGCAAAGGATGGCTGGGACACCGCAATTGATAAATTTAACGAACTCTACGGAAAACAAACCGGCCAGGACCCAAACGACCCTAACGCATCTGAGATTTCAAATGAGGAAAAAAGCGTTAGCGAACCCTTCAAGCTGCAAAATCTTACAGGCCTGAGAAGAATATCAAAGGCGACTTTACTGACTCTAACTTTTCAAACTGTAGGAAATCCGGCGGCACAGTTCTTCTTGAACCAGCGAAAAAACCATCGCCGTTTCGTAGAACAGCTTTATTCGCTTATACCGCAGGACAGTAACACGGTTGATACCGTCCCTCTGGTTATAGAGTTCAAGCCGGATATGAGCTTCTATTGCATAAAAAATATCTCAGTTAAGCGCATTACACTCGAGGAATATGAAAAAACCAAGGCGATGCAAATCCAAAGAGAAGATTATACTCAATCCGAGAGCCTGGCGGCGGTCTACTTTAATCCCGAAAACATATTAAAACGTATGAGCTTCAGGGTTGCCCCCGCCAGCAGCCAGCCGGGGCCGGCCAGGGTCGGTGAAGAACCCGCGGATGCCAATACACACACAGAATCGGAGGCAACATTGTGACGACACCGCTCTCGAAACAAAACCACACCTTGTTTCTGCTGACTGTGGGACTGCTGGCCTGGCTCGTCCCGGGCGCCGGACATCTGCTGCTAAAGGAAAGAAAACGTGCGCTCATTATATTCACAACTATTGTCTTTACCTTCTGCGTAGGGTTATATATCGGCTCAATTGGAGTTATTAACCCCGTCGGAGCGAAGCCCTGGTATGTGGCGCAAATTATGAATTCTCCGATGGTAGCAGTCTTGGGGCATTTGGCCACAAGCGCAGACTATCCTGTCTTTGGCAGACCGAGCGAAATAGGACAGATATACACCAGCATCGCAGGTTTGCTAAACCTTTTGTGTATTGTAAACGCCGTTTATTTGGCTCATCTGCAAAAAACAGAAACCGCTGGAGACTGATATGTCGATAATGCCTGCTCTTGTAATGGCGACCTTTACAACGCCGGAAAAAATTAGCGCAAATCCGCAATCTGTTCTGTGGCTGCTGCCATTAGTAGCGGCCATAGCCATCGTCTATAAAGCTACGAAGCTGCCCGAAATAAAATCCGCCAATTTCCTCAAGGAAGCGGTGCTTCTATCCGGTTCAATTGTTGTTTTTATGTTCATAACTGCATTGGCCCTGTGTGCCTTGGCCTGGCTGATTACAGAGTAACTGACGGAAAAAACATCTCACATCGAAATAGAAAATACGAGATACGAGCGACGAGATACGAGCGGCGAGATACGATTTATTCGCCGTCCTCTACAGAGACCTTCTCCAGCACACCTAACTCGACAAGAGCATTGAAGGCGGCTTTTTGCTCCGCTTCTTTTTTGTTTGTCCCCCAGGCGCTTGGGAAATGACGGTCCGCGATAACCACTTCCAGCTCAAAGCACTTATTATGGTCGGGGCCTTTTTCATCAAGCAGCACATAGATGGGCGTAACATTAGACTGCTCCTGGGAGTACTGTTGCAGTAACGACTTGTAGTTGCCCTGAGCTTGTTCTGCATCGGCTCGCTCAATTAACGAACTAAAAATTCTCAGGATAAAACTCTGGGCCGTGTCAAATCCTCCATCAATATAAATTGCGGCGATAATGGTTTCCAGCACACCGGCGGCAAGAGAGCCTGACAAAGCCCGGCTGGAAACCATGCCCTTACCGACTTTTAAAAATTTTTGCAGCCCCAGCTGCCTCGAAATCCGGGCGCACGTCCCCCGAGAGACAAGCATACTCTTAATCTTCGTTAAGTCGCCCTCGAGATAACCTGGAAATCTCTCGAAGAGTGTTTGGCAGATAACCACTGCTAAAACTGCATCTCCGAGAAACTCCAGCCTTTCGTTACTTAAAAGACGATTATCGACTGCAGAGGAATGAGTAAATGCTTTGGCCAAAAGATTCTTGTCGGAAAATTCGTAACCTATCGCCTGCTCGATTTGCTGCAGAGTTTCTTTATCCATTTTAATTACGTCCTGCTTCTATAGGAACCCTGCGAGCAGATTACGAACATCGCTATAAACAGCGATCTTCGTAGCCGGCTCAACAGAAAAAATCCATCTGGTAGATGATAAATAGTAAATAATAAATAGTAAATAGTAAATAGTAAATTTCACAACTGACGGTTAATGGGTGAGTGGTTAATTGGATACTCACCACTCACTACTCACCACTCACTAAAGGCTTACTTGCTAACTTCCATCTGCAAACCTGCCAGGGCCACAAACTTATCGTCGGCAAACTCAAAAATCCCGTCGAGGCCGGTTACCGTAAAGATGCCTCTGGTTGCCGCCGCAACGTTGCAGAAAACAAGCTGATGGCTGCAATCGGCTAACAACTTACGCAATTTCAGAAGCTTCGAAAGGCTGGAGGATGTTACAATATCCACGTTCGAAAAGTCTATTACCGCGTCACAGTTACCTCTGTCACGCACTATCTCCGTAACCGTTTTGAGCTCATCTCCCATCTCCGGCTCCTGGGGCAAGTCCACGAGAATAATATCTTCAGACCAATCTTGAATCCCCATTTTTAATCTCCTTTTGTCAAAGAAACTTTATTTGCTTTACAGCGCTGGTTTGGCGTTGTCGAAGCTGGTATCGAAACTGGAAACCAGAGGCTGGAAACCCGACAAAAAACAAGCTTCGATTTTCCACAACAAGCATCGATACGAGCATCGACAACCTTAAACGAAACTTTCATAAGTTTTATCGACATAAGGTTCGGCCGGGTTAAGAAAGAAAAACAAAAGAAACTTTTTTAGCTTTACACCATCGGCCTATAAAAACTAATGTTTCTGTATTCTCAGGGGAATCAACAATAAAAACCGTCGAAAAAAGGTGAGAATTTTATTCTTTGTCTCTACTAAACGTACTTATAATTTTCGGTCTAATCTTCGATAACTGACAGCCTCTGCAATGTGTTCGGGCTGGATGTTCTCGGTACCGGCTAAATCGGCTATTGTCCGGGCCACTTTGCAAATCTTATCGTGAGCACGGGCGCTCAGCCCGAATTCCACCATCGCCTGTTTCAGGATAAATTCGCTCGCCGAATCGAGCTTGCAGAACTTCTCCACCTGTTTATGACTCATCCTTGCGTTTATCATAACCTTGCTGTCGTCGAACCGCTTTGCTTGAATGCCCCCGGCCCTGACAACATCCTGCCTCATCGCAGCCGAGTCGAGCCGGCTTGATTTCGAGCGAAGCTTACTGAAACTTATCGCAGGAACCTCAATATGAATATCAATCCTGTCCACCAACGGCCCGGACACTTTTGACAGATACCGAGCGATCTGCCCCGGCGTGCACTTGCATATCCTCGCATCGCTGCCGAAATAACCGCACGGACAGGGATTCATCGCCGCTACAAGCATAAATTGAGCAGGGAACCTGATGGTCTTTTTCGCACGTGAGACAATGACAAAACCATCCTCCAATGGCTGACGAATCATTTCGAGAACATGCCGGGGAAACTCGACAAATTCATCCAGGAACAATATCCCGAAATGAGCCAGAGACAATTCCCCGGGCCGAGGTGTCGTGCCGCCGCCGATCAGGGCCGGCCCGCTCGCTGAGTGGTGCGGCATTCGCACCGGGCGGGTAGCTAACAACGCCTTGTTTTTACCCAACAGCCCCACCGAGGAGTACACACAGGTGGTCTCGAGCGATTCTTCCAGACTCAAAGGCGGCAGAATCGTCGCCAATCTTTGCGCCAGCATCGTCTTGCCTGCTCCGGGCGGGCCTATCATCATTATGTTATGTCCACCGGTTGCCGCAACCGTCACTGCCCGCTTGACGTTTTCCTGCCCCTTAACATCGGCAAAATCAACTTCGTAATTTGACGCCACGTTAAACAGCTCATCAACGTCAACCGTGGTTGTTTCCAACGGCAGCTGCCCCGAAAGAAAACCTGCCGTCTGGGCCAGCGAGCCGACAGCAAAAACATCAATATCGGCAACCACCGCAGCTTCTCTGGCGTTATCCAAAGGGACTATCATTCGGCTAAAGCCGTTTGACGCGGCGGTCATCGCCATACTCAATACCCCGTTGACCGGCCTGACCCTGCCGTCCAGAGCTAATTCACCCACGATAATAGTCTCATTAAGATCAGAGCTGACCATGGCCCCCTGGCCAATGAGCATACCAAGGGCAATGGGCAAATCGAAGGCAGGGCCTGCCTTTTTCACATCGGCCGGCGCTAAGTTTATTAACGATTGGGTTTTGGGATGTCTATAGCCACTGTTAACAATTGCGCTTTTGACCCTCTCGATACTTTCCTTCACCGCAGCATCCGGCAGCCCTACGATAACAGACTTCTCAAAGCCGCCCCGCGCAACGTCAACCTCGACCTCGCAGATTATCCCTTCAATCCCTTCAAGTGTAACGCTATGCAGTCTGGCTAACATTTTGTACCCCTATTTTATTGATTTGAAAGGTGCATTTTAAGACTTGTTTGGTACCACTGCAAGCAATTTTAAAACCTTTCTGCAAGCAGACCTCTGGCCGTTTACCTGGGACGGTTTCTCTGGTTTGATAACGCTAAATTGCTCGATGAATTAGTACTCACAGCCCCAGAAAATGAATGGCCAAGCCACAAGAAAGTATAGTGGCTCCCGCTATAACGTGAGCAAAGCGTTGCACCTTGGCCAAAGGTAGAAAATTCACTCCCGCATTGGCCAGAAGAACTGCTCCTAACATAGTAGCAATGGTTGCTGTGCCGAACACAAAGGCGACAAGCAGCACTCCAAAGAAACTGTTTTTCGCAGCCGGATACATCAGAATGGGAATCAAAGGCTCACAAGGCCCGAAAACAAAAATGGCAAACAGCGCCCAGGGTGTGATACTTGAAGAGCTTTTGCCGTTGTGAACATGACTGTGCTCCAGATGATGGCTATGGGGGTGCCCGTGCTCGGCCTCGCCCGTGTGAACCCCGCCCGTCGAAGACGGGACGGGGTGAACGTGAGTATGTATATGGGGCTTGTTCCGGTATGCCCGCCGCAATCCCCAGACAAGATATGCCAATCCGAAGGCGATAAGCAGCCACGCTGCTAAGTTGCCCCGGGATGATTCGATGACCTCCAGCTTTTTGACCGCCAGGCCCAGCGACACACCTATCAGACCCAGCACCACTGAACTTGCTATGTGCCCAAGGCCGCACAAGAAGGTTATGACCATAGTCTTGGCTCGTGACCATTTTCGGGCCCAGGACATCATGATGAAAGGCAGATAATGGTCCGGGCCCAGCACAGTGTGCAAAAAACCGATGGAAGCAGCGGTGATAACAAGAGCACTCAGTTCCGCTGTCATAACTTACTCCTCAAAAGAACCAATATTCATCCCGTCCCGTCTTCGACGGGCGGGATTCATTGCTAAAGCCTGCGCATAAAATTAGCGAATTTGTGCTACCACGTCAATAATATAATAATTGACAAAAAAATCAAAATTTGTTAGGTGTATTTCTCCGTTTATGAATTACTGGTTTCAAGGAGACTGTATGGCTTCGTCAGAAAAAGTGCTCATCATCGATTTGAACGAAAATCCTGAAAATCAAAAGCTCCTCGACGGCAAACCGCAAACCTGCGGAATGCGCTCGGGCAGAGTATATTTACCCCCCGGCCAGGACTGTGGCCAACATAGCACCAAGAGTCGTGAGGAGCTGCTCGTTTTTCTCTCCGGACAGGGCGAATTGATGATTGGCGAAGAAGACTCCTATCAAGTTGGCACGGGTAAAGTCTCCTATATACCTCCGCACACAGCCCACGATGTTAAAAATACCGGCTCTGAACCACTTGTTTACGTCTATTGCGTCGCCCCCACCGCCGGCGAATAATACGGCTCAAAACAAAGTATATGCACTTCATACAGAGCCTGCTACTCTGCGAAGTACTCGCTACGTAGCACGAACCGGCTGTAAAGGAGGGGTAATTGCCCCTGTTCAGACCAAAATCACTGAAAAAAAAATCTTAAAAAAAATTGAAAACCTTAAAAAAAATGCTTGCAAAAGTCAGGGCAGCGATTATAATTGAAAATGTATAAATAGTTCTTTTCTTCTCTAAATCTTGGTTTTGGTGAGACGGTAGATTTTTTATAACTTTGCAGTATATTCTCTAAATGAAAAACTGTCTCACAAAGGCTGGAGTTTCTCGCTCCAGCCTTTTTTGCTTCTTACGCACCTGTAACTAAAAAAAGCTTAGACAAGATACGATATACGATATACGACATACGATATACGATACACTATTCACCATTCACCATTAAATTTAACCGCGTATGTGACATTTTAAAAAAACTCCAAGTTTAAGTACTAAAAACTCATGAACGGCCGAGCTGACTTGCGACTTCCAACGTCAGATTTCAGACATCGGACATCTGACAGCTCGTAATTGACGTAATCTTTACTTGACGCCGAGACCAAAGAATCGACAGGCTATGATAGTGACGATGGCAAGACGGAATACCTCAATAACAACTTCTAAATTCTTATAGCGTATATAGTATTGTGTATTGCGCAAATGCTCAAAATGCTTCGAAAA
>JAIVYN010000160.1:0-8967 GCA_048635425.1 Candidatus Aegiribacteria sp. | reverse complement strand
TGTTATAGAGGATTATGAAAATGAACCACCTTCCGGACCAAAAAAACAAACCCAATTCAAACCCAATTCCCGAAAAGCCAAAAATGAACGTAAACTTATATGTTATAGAGGATTATGAAAATGAAACCGCCTTCCGGCCCCAAAAAAACAAACCCAATCAAACCCAATTTCAAATGCCCACAAACCCATCAAAAGAGCGAGAAAGAAAAGGGTATCAGGAAATTTTTCTGGGTCTCATCTGCCGGAAAGGATATACTATATGGGAAATCCCAGTTTAGCTTGAGATTTGGTGAAAGTTCATTTGAATGTATTATTTTGGAGCTTAATGAAATGAAAGAAAAACAGAACAAAATCGATAGAAGGAACTTTTTGAAGACGGTAGGGGCAACAGGTTTGGGTTCTTTTTTTGCTTCGGCCAAAGCAACTGCAGGTCCGAGCCAGACGGATGCTGAGGGAAAAGAGCAGAAAGCCAAACTTCCACAAGTGCCGAAACGAAAGCTGGGCAAAACAGGCGTTAAGGTGCCGTGCCTGTCTTTTGGGACTCTCAGGGTTGACACCGAAAACCAGATTCTGTTGCGAAGAAATCTTCGGTTGGGTATTGATTATTGGGACACTGCATATAACTATTCAGGTGGGAATTCGGAGCTTGGCATAGGTAAATTTCTATCAAAGAATCCAGACGTACGAAAGAAATTGTTCCTTGTCACTAAGGCATCAGGGGCAAGGACCGTGCCAGACATAGAAAAGCGTCTTCAGACTTCTTTGAAAAGAATGAATACCGATTACATTGATTTGTACTATGCTCCGCACGGGCTATCTGATCCTGCTCAGCTAACAGATGAGTTGAAGCAGTGGGCCGAAGGTGCGAAGAAACGAAAGCTGATACGATATTTTGGCTTCAGCACGCACTCTAATACGGCCAAGTGCCTGGCTGCTGCAGCCAAGCTCAACTGGATCGATGCGATAATGACCAGATACAGTTTCCGCGATATGCAGAACGCCGAAATGCAAGCAGCCATGGATGCCTGCCACAAAGCGAAAATCGGTCTTGTCGCTATGAAGACTGTCGGCAGGGCAAGTCGAAGGAGAGGAAGCCAGCCGACTGAAACCGATGCGGAGAAAAAACTGACTGAGCATCTCCTGCAACGAGGATTTACCAAGGAGCAGGCAGCGATAAAACTCGTATTGGAAGATAAGAGGATAAGCAGTGCCTGTGTCGGCATGCTGACTATCCCCATATTAAATGCAAACGTCGCTGCCGCACTGGATAAAACTAAACTCACCCAGGCCGATAGAGAGGTTTTCAATGAATACGCTAAAGCGACCTGCAGTGGTTATTGTGCCGGCTGTGCGGACATTTGTAATGCAGCTTTAGCCGATGTGCCCTATGTCAGTGACATTATGCGGTATCTGATGTACTACAACGGCTACGGTGACCAG
The DNA here is from genome assembly GCA_048635425.1 of Candidatus Aegiribacteria sp. Taxonomy (GTDB): domain Bacteria; phylum Planctomycetota; class Phycisphaerae; order Sedimentisphaerales; family Anaerobacaceae; genus NIOZ-UU13. Next base: position 7,527 of record JAIVYN010000160.1, on the reverse strand, counting down.
GACAGAGCCAGAGAACTTTTTGCTCAAATCCCCCACAATATAAGAAGCAAACTGCTCGGCACAGATTACAGCGCCGCTGAAGCTCGCTGTCCGCAGCATATGCCGATAGGTAAATTAATCACCGAAGCCGTCAGCAAGTTAGCCTGATTGATATCGTTTAGATTTTGGAGTTTATTGTGATGAATGAAAAACAAAATACAATCAACAGAAGGAATTTCTTAAAGGCAGCAGGCGCAGCCGGCCTAAGCTCTGTGTTAACTTCCAAAGGAGCGATTGCCGCCCCAAACCAGTCAAATGTCGAAGAAAAGCCCAAATACCCGCAGGTACCGAGGCGAAAATTAGGCAAAACAAAGGTTAAGATTCCATCTTTATCTCTGGGAACCTATCAGGTTGACGTTGAAAACCAAATCCTGTTACGAAAGACTCTACAATATGGCGTCAATTTTTGGGATACCGCATACAACTACGGCGGTGGAAATAGCGAGCTTGGTATAGGTAAATTCCTCGCCAAAAACCCTAAGTTTCGAAAGAACCTGTTTCTTGCCACCAAGGCATCAGGTGCAAGAACACCGGAAGCAATGGAAAAACGGCTTGCGACTTCGTTAAAAAGGATGAATATCGACTACATTGACTTGTATTTTGGTCTTCAACAATGCTCCAACCCTGCCTGGCTCACAGACGAGGTGAGAATGTGGGCCGAAAGTGCAAAGAAGCGAAAGCTAATACGGAATTTTGGCATCACTACTCATCAGAACTTAGCAATAGTTCTTGCCGCTGCGGCCAGGATGCCCTGGATTGATGCGATAATGACATCGTACAACTTCTACTTGGCGCAGGATACCGAATTGCAGGTCGCCATTGATGCCTGTCATAAAGCCGGTATCGGACTTATCGCTATGAAGACCCAGGGTATGGGCCAGAGGATTAAGACCGAAGCCGACAAAAAGCTGGTTGAGCACTTCCTCCAGCGAGGCTTTACCGAAGGACAGGCAAAGATAAAACTTGTACTGGAAGATAAAAGATTCAGCTCAGCCTGTGTAGGAATGAAGAATGTCAGTGTTTTGAATTCCAATGTCGCGGCCGCATTCGATAAAACCAAACTCACCCAGGCCGACAGAGAGGTCTTCAGCCAATACGCTAAGGCAACCTGCGACGGTTATTGTGCCGGCTGCGCAGACATCTGTAACTCAGCTTTAGCCGATGTGCCCTATGTCAGTGATATTATGCGGTACTTGATGTACTACAACAGCTATGGTGAGCAGGCCGAGGCAAGAAGGCTTTTTGCTCAGATCCCTGCCGGCGTACGAAACAAACTGCTCGATATGGATTATACTCTCACCGAAGCCCGCTGTCCCCAGCGTTTGCCGATAAGCGAGCTAATCGCCGAAGCTGTTCATAAATTAGCTTAATTCTTGTTGGTTAAATATTAACTTTTTGGAGTTTAGTGCGATGAAAGAAAAACAAAATGCAATCGACAGAAGAAATTTCTTAAAGACTGTGGGGGCAGCAGGCTTAGGCTCTGTTTTCGCTTCTACCGGGGCAATAGGAAGGCCGAATGAGTCAAGTTCCACAGAAAAAACTCAAAAATCCGACCTTGAACAGATACCGAAACGAAAGCTGGGAAAAACCGGTGTCAAAGTTTCCTGCCTGGGTCTGGGGACAATGTTCAACCTTGTTGATAACCAGATAGTCTTAAGAAACACCCTTAAATACGGTGTTACCTATTGGGATACATCTTACGGCTATGCAGGGGGAAACAGTGAGCTTGGCATAGGCAAATTCCTGTTGAAAAATCCCCAAGTTCGGAAGGAATTGTTCATTGTCAGCAAGGCCTCGGGGGCAAGAGCCGTTGCGGATGTGGAAAAGCGCCTTCAAACTTCTCTGAAAAGAATGAATACCAGTTACATTGATTTGTACTATGCTCCGCATGGCGCATCCGACCCCGCCCAGTTTACAGATGAATTAAAACGCTGGGCCGAAAGTGCAAAGAAGCGAAAGCTGATAAGATTCTTCGGATTCAGCACCCACTCAAATATGGCCAAATGCCTCGCTGCTGCGGCTAAACTCGGCTGGATTGATGTGATAATGCCGCGTTTTAACTTCCGCGTAATGCAGGACCCTGAAATGCAGGCTGCTATAGACGCATGCCATAAGTCAAAGATTGGCATTGTTGCTATGAAGACCACCGGCAAAACGACTATTAGCAGATTTCGCAAGGAGATTGAAACTGAAGCTGAGAAAAAAATGGTCACCCACTTTTTGGAGAGAGGTTTTACCCCCGAACAGGCCGCTATAAAACTCGTCCTTGCCGATGAAAGGATAAGCTCAGCCCCTGTCCAGATGGAGAATACCAAAATTTTAGCTCAAAATGTCGCGGCTGTGCTGGACAAGACCGAACTTACACAAGCTGATAGAGAAGTCTTCAGGGAATACGCGACTGCGACCTGCAGCGGATATTGTGCCGGCTGTGCAGACATTTGTAACGCAGCTTTAGCCGATGTGCCCTATGTCAGTGATATTATGCGGTATTTGATGTACTACAACAGTTACGGCGAACAGGCTGAGGCAAGGAGACTTTTCGCGCAGATCCCCGCCAACGTAAGAAGCAAACTGCTCAGCACAGATTACAGCGCCGCCGAAGTCCGCTGTCCCCAGGGTATGCCGATACGCGAGCTGGTCACCGAAGCAGTCAGCAAGTTAGCCTGAGTCAACTGATTATTTCTTATTGATTATTGGAAAAAGTAAAAAGCAAACTTAGCAGTCTCTACGGCAAATTGATAATTTGCCTTTTACAACGACCATTTATCAATAATCAATTATGTAGGCAGGCAAAAAATACACCTTTTATCACGACGTAAGTGCTTTAAGAACAAGCGTTTACATCTAAATAAAGATATTTTCTCTTGATTTTTATACCTATTTCGGTTATCATAAGGGCATAATAAGAGTAACGATTTGCTGATGTTTTCCGAGAGGGGCGATAATGAGCAAATTTTATTACGAAACCTGGCTTCCATTTACATTTAACAAAAGGCGAATTTTGTTTCTTGCTATTGCCAGCTATATCGCTTTGTGTTAGGCAGGTGTGGATTCTTTAGTTTGTTAGCCGTTCAGTTTTGAACGGCTTTTTTTATGCGCTCGCAAACCTTAAACATTTGACATATCACCGACAGTAAATTACGCTATAAAAACCAATCCATCAATTATTGGACCTATTTTTACAAAGCTCAATTAAGGAATTTAAAAAATGATAATAGTAACCGGCGGAGCCGGTTTTATCGGCTCAGCACTAATCGCTGCACTAAACAAAAGGCAAATCACCGACATCCTTGTCGTTGACGAGCTGGGCACAGACCGGAAATGGAAGAACTTGCGCAATCTGTCCTTTGCCGATTATGTTGAAAAAGACGATTTCCTCGAAATGGTTATCGAAGACAAGCTCGACAGCTCTATCGATGCCGTTTTTCATCTCGGCGCCTGCTCGGACACCACCGAAACAAACGCCTCCTACCTCATAAAAAACAACTACGAGTACAGCAAGCTGTTAGCCCAATGGGCAACGGCCGATAACATTCGCTTCATTTATGCCTCCAGCGCAGCTACCTACGGCGACGGCTCAGCCGGCTTTAGTGACGACCAGGAGAAAATTGAAATCCTCAAACCCCTGAATATGTACGGCTGCTCCAAGCACCTGTTTGACCTCTGGGCACGCAGGGCCGGACTGTTAAAAAAGATTGCAGGACTCAAATACTTCAATGTATTCGGGCCGAATGAATATCACAAGGCCGATATGCGAAGCTTCTGTATAAAGGCCTTCGAGCAGATTACTTCTACCGGCAAGGTCCGCCTCTTTAAATCATACAAGCCCGAATACGCTGATGGCGAGCAGAAACGCGATTTTATTTACGTTAAGGATGCGGTTGACATGACTTTGTTTTTTTACGACAAACCACAAATAAGCGGAATTTTTAACATCGGCACCGGCAAAGCCCGCACCTGGAACGACCTGGTAAAAGCCGTTTTCGCAGCTATGGGCAAAAAGCCAAATATCGAATATATCGAAATGCCCGAATCAATCCGCAACCAGTATCAATATTTCACCGAAGCCGACATAACCAACCTCCGCAAAGCCGGCTACGACAACGAAACAACCCCCCTCGAAGACGCGATAAAAGACTACGTGCAAAACTATCTACAAGAAAACAAATACCTGGCCACAGAGTAATTTCTCGATATTTTTAAGATATTTAGTCGATACTCTTTTTGGAAGTTTTTATTTTGGTGGTGTCTATGAGCAATGTAAGGTTGGATGTGATAGGTTATTGGTCTGAAGTCAAATTAGATATTATTAAGAAATACGCAATAGCTTACTCGACTATAATAAATGCTCAACGCAATATTCAACGCCATTTGTATATTGATGGATTTGCCGGTGCTGGTGTTCACATTTCAAAACAAAAGAAAGAACATATTCCCGGCAGTCCTTTGAATGCATTAAATGTAAAACCTCCATTCAAGGAATTTCACTTTATTGACCTTGATGGTGGCAAAGCAGATGCACTTCGAAAGTTATGTGTAGACTATTCCAATGTAAAAGTATATGAAGGTGATTGTAACGATTTATTGCTTGAGAAAATATTCCCACTTGCAAAGTACTCAGATTATCGACGTGCTCTCTGTCTCCTCGATCCTTATGGACTTCATCTCAATTGGCAAGTCGTGTATACAGCAGGACAAATGAAGAGCATAGAAATCTTTCTAAACTTTCCAGTTATGGATATGAATATGAATGTTCTTTGGCGAAATCCTGATAAAGTAGAAGAATTGCAACTTGCCAGGATGAATGATTTTTGGGGAGATAAGAGTTGGCGTAATGTAGCTTACACAAAAACTAAAGGATTATTCGGCGATATGGAGGAAAAGGCAACTATTGAACAAGTCGTAAAAGCTTATCAAAATCGGCTTAAAGAGGTTGCAGAATTTGCTTATGTCCCTGACCCAATCCCAATGAGAAATTCAACGGGGGCTGTAGTTTATTATCTCTTCTTTGCTTCACCGAATAAAACTGGTGCAAAAATCGTTAAGGATATATTCAATCAATACAAAGACAGGGGCGTCATATAATGGCGACACAATCAGCAATAGAATGGACAGAATCGACCTGGAATCCTGTAACGGGCTGTACTAAAATCAGTGCAGGATGTTTGCACTGTTATGCTGAGAGGATGGCAAAGCGACTGCAGGCTATGGGGCAGCAGCGATACAGAAACGGTTTCAAACTTACTTTGCAGCCAGAGGCGTTAGATGAGCCATACAAGTGGAAAAAACCAAGGATTGTTTTTGTCAATTCAATGAGCGATTTGTTCCACGAAAAAGTACCCCTTGGATTTATACGTGAAGTATTTTCTGTAATGAATGATAACAAACGGCACACTTTTCAAATTCTAACGAAGAGGTCTGAGCGTCTGCGGGAACTGGCACCATTACTGGATTGGTCGAAAAATATATGGATGGGAGTTACAATTGAAAACAACGATTATATCAATCGGGCTGATGACCTGAGAACAATCAATGCAGCCATAAAATTCCTCTCCCTTGAGCCTTTACTTGGTCCTGTACCGGAATTAGATCTCAAAGGCATAGACTGGGTAATCGTTGGCGGTGAGTCCGGCCCCAGAGCAAGACCTATGCAGGAGCAATGGGTTCTTGATATTAAGAAAAAATGCGATAACAAACACAAGATACCTTTCTTCTTCAAACAATGGGGTGGTGTAAATAAAAAGAAAACAGGCAGACTACTCCAAGGCAAAACCTGGGATCATTATCCAAAGATAGATAGCCAACAGTTACAGCTATTATAGTTTCAAATGCCTTTTACACCATATCATTTTGGGCCCAGCGGTTTTATTGGGCTGGTATTTAGAAAGTGGCTCGACATCCCTGTCTTTGTCCTGGCCAACGTGATTGTGGACGTTGAAGTCCTGGTTATAATGCTCTTCAATCTTGGATGGCCGATACACCGCTATTGCCATACATTGCTAATCGGCGCGGCGGTAGGTGCCCTCTGGGGTGTGGCGGCCTGGCCGTTACGGAATTTGTTCAAAAAGATAATGCGACTATTTCGCATACCTTACAAAACCAGTTTACCTAAAATGGTCATCTCCGGCATCCTCGGCCTCTGGCTCCATATTTTGATTGACGGCGCATATCATTTTGATGTAAAAATACTTTGGCCGAATAAATCAATATCTCTCTGGAAGATAATACATCCGTACATCGGTAGAGAACAGATAGAAACTATATGCCTTATCTTCTTTATTGCTGCCTTAGTGCCGTATATATTCGCTGTGAGGTCTTTTTCAAAAAACAGAAGGCTTCAAAACGGGCCCGGCGGCAAGTGATTCTATTGGGAGTTGTCAAATGAAAAGAATTCTGAAATACTTCCTGCGAGGTCTTCTGGTTTTCGTCCCCGCTGGACTTACGATTTTTATCATTGTTTATGTTTTTACCAGCCTGGACAAACTCCTTAAAATACCGATTCCTGGTCTGGGGTTTTTGGTTACGATTGGCGGAATATTTCTCATCGGCTTGTTCGCATCGAATTTCGTGGGCAAAAAACTCTTTGAACTCGTGGATAAGCTCTTCGCAAATGTCCCTCTGGTTAAGATGCTCTATAGTGCCATTAGAGACCTCGTGGAGGCCTTTGCCGGCGAAAAGAAAAAATTCGACAAGCCTGTACTGGTAACGTTCGGACCAAATTCTTACGCAAAGGTGGTCGGCTTTATGACCAGAGATAACCTCGACAATCTCGGGCTAAAGGACCATGTCGCCGTCTATTTTCCGCAGTCGTACAACTTCGCGGGCAATGTCCTGCTCTTTCCCAAAGAGGCCGTCAAGCCTTTGGATATTGAAAGCTCCGAGGCGATGACATTTATCGTCTCCGGCGGCGTTGCGGGCGAACACGCACAGAGCCAACAGTAGATACGAATCAACGGCATTTCTTTTAGTTGCCAAAGGGACACTTGCCATTTTCCGCCGACCTCGTATAATTGCAGCTTCATAGAGTTATGCAAAATAGAGGTTAGGCATATATTATTTAAGAAAATCAGGTTTTTTGGTTTTCTTGAATAATCAAATGAACGTTTACTGGGCAATATTTTATCGTTTGAAAAGAAAAAGTTAAAAGACAATTTTTCCTTTTCAAAGTATGTCTAACCTCGATTTTGCAGAAGGCTTTTGCAGAGAAACATATATGGCAAAGACAATTGTAGAACAAGTTGAGTTGTTAAAGCGCGGCACGGTCGAGATATTCACCGAGTCCGAATTAGCTGAAAAGCTCACCGAGGCGGCCAAGGCACCCAGACAGTTGCGAATCAAGCTCGGCCTGGACCCTACCAGTCCTGATATACATCTCGGCCATACGGTAGTATTGCGAAAGATGCGGCAGTTCCAGGACATCGGCCACAAGGCCGTTCTTATCATCGGCGACTACACCGCACGAATCGGCGACCCTTCCGGCCAGGACAC
>JAIVYN010000159.1:0-8943 GCA_048635425.1 Candidatus Aegiribacteria sp. | reverse complement strand
TGGTTATGAACCGTTTTACGCCGTGCAGAAACCAGTTGCCGCTGTCATCCTCAAATGCGCGGAGCTTGACCGCCTGTAAGTCCGAGCCTGCGTCCGGCTCGGTCAATACCATCGCTCCTGTCACCCTGCCTGCGGAAAAATCAGGTAAATATTTCTGCTTGATTTCTTCCGATGCGAACGCATTTATTGTCTCAGCGATTCCCTGCAGGCCGAATATATTCATAAGTGCCGCGTCCGCTCGCGAAAGAATCTCGATTGCCATCGAATAGACAATGTTCGGGAAGTTCAACCCGCCAAACCGATGAGGCAGTATAAACCCCATAACCTCGGCCTGGCCAAGTTTTTCAATTGCCTCTTTTATCCCCTCAGCACGAGTTACCGAGCCATCCTCGTTAAGAATATTACCCTGGCGGTCAACGTCTTCAGCCCGTGGCGCAATGAACTCCGCGCATAATTGACCGAGCGAATCCAACACCATATCATAATTCTCTATGGCCTCATTGGCGTTGGCCGGTGCATAATCGAACTCGTCTGCGAACTTAAAGCCCTCCTCACAAAACTCCGCTGATTTACACAGGTCCGTATGCCTGAACAAAAATTGTATATCGTTATTATCCCGATAGAAGTTTGACATAATCAAATTCCTTTTTTGCCACAAAGACACAAAGACATTAAAAAGTGTAAAGTGCCTAAAGTGACACTTACGTGTCATCCTGAGGCAAAGCCGAAGTATCTGGCCAACGAAAAAGAGATTCTTCGCTTCGCTCAGAATGACAGCTTTGCTGTCACTTTATCTCACTTCCTTCGTGACTAAAACACTTTTTCTTTAATTGTTTTCATCATCATCGGCACAACTTCGTTCAGGTCCCCGACTATCTTGTAGTGTGCAATGCCGAATATGGGCGCATCCGGGTCATTGTTGATAGCAACAATTTTCTGGCTCTGCGACATACCCGCCTGATGTTGAATTGCACCGCTGATTCCGACAGCTATATACAGGCTTGGCCGAACCGTCGTGCCCGTCTGCCCCACCTGATGGTCGTGGTCTATAAAGCCCAGGTCAACCGCCGCTCTGGTGGCCGCCGGCGCTGCACCGAGGCAGTTTGCCAAATCCCATATAAGTTTGAAATTGTCTTTATTGCCCACCCCTGCTCCACCGGCGACGATTATCCTTGCCGCTTTAAGGTCAACTTTCTTTGGCCGTTTGTGCTCATCGAGAATCTCCAACGGCAATTCCTGCTGTGATAATTGTACTTTCTCTTCGACGATATCGCCCTTGCGTGTCGCGTTCGGCTCCGGGACGGGCATCACGCCTTCGCGGACCGTAGCCATCTGAGGCCAGCGGTCGAGATTTATAATAGTTGCGATTATATTTCCGCCGAAGGCCGGCCGTATCTGAAACAACAAATTCTTATGGAGCTTTTTGTCCTTTACCGTCTGGTGGTCACCGATTTGCAGGTCGGTGCAGTCTGCGGTCAGGCCTGCCTTTGCGGCACTCGCAATCCGTGGCGCCAGGTCCCTGCCGGTGATAGTCGCTCCATAAAGCACAATCTGCGGCTGGTGCTTATGGATTAAATCGTACATTACTTTTGCGTAGCTGTTCGTCTGGTAAGCGCCCAATAGTGGATGCTCAACAAGATATACCTTATCGGCTCCGTAGTGTATTAGCTTTGTCGCAAAGTCTTTGACGTTGTTGCCTAATACTGCCGCAGCCAATTTTACGCCTAAAGTATCAGCTAAGTGCCGGGCCTTGCTCATCAGCTCGATTGGCGTATCTTCTAATTGCCCGTTATGCTGCTCGCCAAAAACCCAAACCTCACCTTTTCTGTTCACATCTATCATGTCTCGTCTCTTATGTTGCGCTCACAAATTCACTAATCTCTAATTCACTAATTTTCTCATTCACGCTATCGTCTTATCCTCAATCAATTCGTGTACCATATCCGATATTCCCTTATCGTTTGGCTCGACGCTTTTGCTTTCCTTAGTGGCCAGGACAACACTCTGTATGCGGTGGACTTTTGTTGGCGAGCCGCTTTGCCCGCACCAGCTCAAATCCGCCTCAAGAAAATCCAGGTCCCATTGCTTAATCAGTAAGTTCTTTTCTACTAATTTGCTGCATTTATGTTCCGCTAACTCCTTGATGTCCGCCACGTCGACATCCGGATTCTCGGCTTTGATTTTTTGCTCAACCTCAATCGGCGTACATGCTTTTTTATATTTCATCATCTTTCTTGCCGCTGCAACTCTCGGCTCATTTGCATCCCCGATGACAGTCAGCAATACCGGCAGCTCAGCCTTGACCTGCTGCCAGCCGTTCCCGATATTTCGCTGCGCGATTATGCTTTTACCGTCGAGCTCTATAAGCTCTTCGACGTATGTGATTTGCGTAATGCCTAATTTCTCTGCCAGTTGCGGCCCCACCTGTGCGGTATCGCCGTCAATCGCCTGCCTGCCGCACAGAACGATATCGTAATCAATTTTTTTGACCGCACAGCTAAGGATATAGCTGGTCGCTAACGTATCGCTCGCGGCGCATCGGGTGTCGGTTATCAGGATTGCATCATCCGCTCCGCGGAAAAGCGAATCGCGTAGAATCGCACTTGCCGCCGGCAGCCCCATCGTAATAACCGTTATATGCCCGCCGAGCCGGTCCTTTATTTGCAAAGCTAATTCGAGGGCGTTAAGGTCTTCCGGATTGAAAATGGCCGGCAGCGCCGAACGCTTGACCGTACCATCATCGTTCATCACATCGCCCGTAATCTTTTTGGTATCGGGAACCTGCTTAATCAGTACAACGCACTTATAACCCAACTGTCTTCTCCTTATCTGTTTTGTATTTATAAAAAAATATCTCATTCGAGATACTTTTCATAGTTTACCCTGAGCGTAGTCGAAGGGCTTCACGACATACGACATACGCAATACGATATACGATACACGAGCTACGCATTTTAGCGACATTCACCCCCAAGTCAATCCCAAATGCAAACTATTAGGAATGGATCAAGAACCAATAGGCTCTAATTCACCAATGAACTAATTCACTAATCACTTCTTACGTCTGCCAGCCAGTTTTCAAGAAAGATTTCGAGGTCAGCTTCATCGACTGTACCGGAGAAGTCAAGGTCTGTACCCTGACAATAATCATTGCTTGGATCGCAGTTATCATCCCGCCAGTGCTCTATGAAAAACAACAGGTCGTCTATCGTAATGCCGTCCGGACAGACAAAATCCCCTGCCGGGATTTGCCAGGCCAGCCTCGGATAATTCGTTCCCTTACAGATGCTCCAGAAGTCCTCCGTGCCGTTTATGCTCTCGCCCACAAAATCCCAGCCGGCGTCAGTGAACGTGCTTTCCATTTGCATTTCGGCTTTTGTCTTACCCGTTCCGCCGGCACTGGTTGTCAGCCCGCTGGTCTCAATATCCCAGAAAGAATTCGCAATATCACCTTTCAAGTTATTTCCCACCAGTCCGCCCATATTGGATTCTCCTGAAACAAGGCCCGTTGAAAAGCAGTTGAGTACCTTACTACCCCACCCGGGATCAATCCCCCAGTCCCCGCTTTGTCCCACCAGACCGCCGACAATCTCCTTTCCGGAAACGCTGCCCCTGGCATAGCAGTTTCTTACGAAGCCCCGGTAATTGGCTCCCACCAATCCGCCGGCACATCTGGTTCCCTGAACACTGCTGGTTGAAGAGCAATTGGATATCGTATAGGGTGGTGGAAAGGGAGAGGGTGGTTCGGGCGTAAAGCCGTGGGCTCCTACCAGTCCGCCGATATTTTCATCTCCCGAAACGCTGCCGCCTTCAACGTAACAGCCGGTAATGGTTCCCATATACAGCCTGCCGATGAGCGACCCGACGTAATCTCCTGTTCCGGCATCAATGTTAGGATCGAGCAATCCTAAATCTTTGATCTGTCCTTGCAGACTAACGCATCCGAAAAGTCCTATGTAATTTCTTTCTGTAGTAATATAGCTGAAATTTGAGACTGTATGACCATTGCCGTCAAAAACCCCGGTGAAGGGATTATCCCAATCAATCCCAATAATATTGAATCCCGTATAGCTGCTCAAATCAATATCCACCATTAACTTGAAATGCTTATCCCAATCGTTTGGCTCGGCTCCGATAGCGTTCATCTGCTCGGCTGTGTAAATCAGGTATGGGTAATTCGGCTCTCCGCTGCCGCCGCCGTATTTCTTCCAGGCAACAGCGTCCAATTCGTAGATGAAAAAGTCGGCACTGTTAGGTGGCGGAACCGTTCTGCCGGTCAGATGGACCGAATCGTCCCTGAAGGTCAGCGTCAGGAGGATGGTACTCTCCATGCCATCCGCGGTTTTACCAACAAAGTCAATTGTCGTATCATCCACGACAGTACCGAGAAGTTCGGCCATATTAAAGATGACACCCAGACTCCGTTCATACAATAAGCCGCTATCGTCAATTAGGTTCGCATCGACCTGGCCGAACCAGGCCGTACCTGCATCGAAATCGACAGTTAACTGGAATTGCCCTTCGATGGGGTAAGTTTCATGGACACCTGCAAATCCACCGACCTTCACTACTTTACTCTGGTCGGACAGGAATACGTAGGTGCTGGTCTGGGCCGAAGCCATTGTGTCATTGCCGCCGATATATTGTGCCTCGGCCAATCGGCCGAAGAAGCAGATGACAAGAAATACAAGTAACGGCATCGTTAATTTGCAGTTTTGTTTGCAAGGCCCGGATAGGCTGCTTTTGCTTAAAGCAGGCATATTTTGCCCTCCTATTGACCATTACGATTCTATCACTTATTGGACTTACAGTCAAGCAAAAATCAGCCCAATCCCGCTTATGCTTATGAAGTTATGGCTGTTCTTATCATAAAAAGTAAGTAAAAATTCAGAATCCCGCCGGCTTATTCATAAGCAGCCAGCGCCACGCTGCCTGGTGGTCTAAGGCAGCTTTCTGTGACAAATCTTGCCTAAAACTGCTAAACTCCGAGGCCAAAAAGGTCGAATTTCTTCTAATTGCTATGTTTCTGAAAGAAACGGCAGATTTTCTTTGACAATGCTTCCGGTAGGTCGATAATTAGCGCAAAATGGTTTGTTATCGGATGTATAAACTAAAGCCAAGGGATTGGCTCCTCGGCGTGCGCTTCTCGGCTTACTTAGGCTACATTAATGACAAGCGAAACAAATTACGATACAATTTTCGGCAAAATGGCGATTGAGCTGGGCCTCTGCACTGATGACGAGCTGCGTCAATCGCTTAAGGAGTTGGAATCTCGCAGTAAGGTCAATCCTACAATACTTAAAGAACTTATGGTCGAGCTGGGCTATGTTACAACGACCCAGGCTGAGAGATTAAAGGAAAGCCTAAAAGAAAGCAAGGCTGCTGCACACCAAATTCCCGGCTATAAAATAGTCGGCAAGCTCGGTGCCGGTGCGATGGCTGTCGTTTATAAGGCCAGGCAATTGAGTCTGAACCGGATGGTTGCGATAAAGATTTTGCCGAAGCGTTTCAGTGAAAATCCGGAGTACGTCGAACGGTTTTACAAAGAAGGACAGGCCGCCGGCAGGCTCAACCACCACAATATTGTCCGGGCCATTGACGTCGGCGAGGCAGGGGGATACCACTATTTCGTGATGGAGTATGTTGAGGGTAAGACTATAGCTGATGATTTAGCGGCGGGAAATGTTTTTGAGGAGGCCGAAGCGCTGGACATAATCATTCAGGTCGCTAATGCCCTTGCTCACGCTCATGCTTGTAGTATTATACACCGTGACGTCAAGCCCAAGAATATTATGATAAGCACTGATGGTACGGTTAAACTTGCCGATATGGGTTTGGCTCGCGAAACAACAGACATCGAGGCGGCACAAAGCGAGGCAGGCAAAGCTTACGGCACGCCGTACTACATTGCACCTGAACAGATTCGAGGCAAGATAGACATCGACGGCAGGGCCGACATTTACGGACTCGGGGCCACGTTGTACCACATGTTGACCGGCCGCGTGCCGTTTATGGCAGAGGATTCCGCCGATGTTATGCGAAAGCACCTCAGGGAAAAACTAATTCCACCCGACCATATAAATACGTCACTGTCGGCAGGAGTATCCGAGGTCATTGAAATTATGATGGCTAAGCGGAAAGAAAAACGCTATAACGACATTGAAGAGCTGCTGACGGATTTAGAGGCGCTGCGCGAGGGCCGACCTCCGCTTCAGGCGCACAAAAGATTTGATGTTTCTATGTTCGAGCAGTTGGAAAAGGGAGATGCCGTTGAAAAAGAAGAAGGTTACAAAGAAGAGGCCGTCGCCCAGTACCGGATGGCGATATTGATTTTAAGCACAGTATTGGCGTTATTCTTTGTGATTATTCTTATCCTGTTGCTTCGTAATCAATAGTCAATAATCAATATCGTAGATCCGCTTAAGGCGGAATCAGTTATTTTATGCCCCGAGGCGGTGCACATTTTTCAACCGAGGAGCTTGTTCGGGTCCTCAGCCATTACGACATCGGCATAATCCTTCAGGTAAAGCCTTTGTCCGGCGGCAATATGCGTGCGCCGAAAATGGCGATTGTCTCCGAGCAGGGCAAATTCCTTCTTAAACGTAGGCCTAAAGGCAAAGATGACCTCTACCGGGTGGCCTTCGCGCACGCGGTGCAAAGTCATCTGGCAGCACAGTCCTTTCCGGTTACTTATCTTCTGGCAACTCGCGATAAGAATAATACGGTCCTGCAACTGAATCATCACATTTACGAGCTTTTTAAGTTCATCACAGGCACTCGGTACGACGGCTCGCCCGAAGCTACTATTGATGCGGGTCGGAAGTTAGCTAAATTTCACCGGCATTTGGCTGATTTTGCTTACGAGTCCGCCTTGGGCGGATTAAAGAGCAGTTTCCATGATTCTTCTACGGTTCGCGGGCATCTAAAAACGCTCGGTTCGGACAGGTCGTCCCATCCGAATAAGAAATTACGGGCTACGGCTGAGGCCTTGATGACGCTTTATAACGAATCGAGTGTTTGCGTAAATGAATTAGGCTTCGACTCGTGGCAGCATCAGGTTGTACACGGCGATTGGCATCCGGGTAATATGCTCTTTTCCAAACACAAACTTGCCGCCGTTCTCGACTTCGACTCGGTCAAGATTGCCCCGCCGATTACCGACCTTGCCAACGGGATGCTGCAATTTTCCATTATTGGCGGCAGACCTAATCCCGCCGATTGGCCCGATTATTTCGACCAGGACAAACTCGTCCAGTTCCTGAATGGCTACCGCGGTGTTATCAAGTTAGATAAAAATAAGCTGGATTCGCTGCTTGATTTGATGATTGAGACGATGATAGCCGAGGCCGTTTTGCCGATAGTGGCCACCGGCTTCTTCGGCCATCTAAGCGGCGTCGATTTCCTGCAAATGATTCTGAGAAAAGCAAACTGGCTCAAGAAAAACCGCAAGGAGTTAACGAAATTAGTGAGTAGTTAATTAGTGAGTAGTTATTGGTGTATCGATGCTTCCACCTTCGCTGAAGCTACGGCGGACAAGAGATACTCGATGCTCGATTCGAAATAAGATTCACGAGGAATGGGCGACGAAATTGGCTCCCTTGGCATGGCTGGATAGTATGGGTATTATTAGTCACAGATACCCGCCCATTCGGCTTCGCTCAGGGCAGGCTCTGCGCGGGCACAAGTTTCACTGATTAACGCGAGATTCTTTGTTTTAACGGGTATTGTGTGTTTTAGTATTTATTTGTAAAGTAGTACCGATTTTGACGTATAGACTTTGTGCATGTGAACACATGCACAAAGTCTATTGTATATGATCAATTATAATTGTCAGTTGTGATGATGGTTCGTATCGATGGTGGTTAATGACGACGGTGGTTAGTGAATGGTAATTGGTGAGCTCGTGAGTGGTTAGTAGTGAGTGGTGAAGAGTGAAGCGTATCTCGTATGTAGTATTGCGTATGTAGTATTTCGTATTGCGTTAAGCGGCGGAAAAATCAAATATCAAAATGCAAAAATCAAAATTACATTGCGAAATGTAAAATGTCAGTGTGAGGAGTCCCCACTAATCTGGGCGATGTGGCAATCTCAAAAATATAGGGAAATGTTTTCGAATAAAAGGTTCAAATATCAGTTTAAGCAGGACATAGTGTAAAAAAAAAGTATATACGTAAAGCGCGTACGCGCTTTACGTATTGTAATTGTGAATCGCCAAAAAAGTAAAAAATTCAAAACAAGATCACTTCTTCGGTTCGGGTCAGAGTAAAGCGTGAAGTGTATCGTATCTCGTATTGCCCGGGTTGGCACTGACTGATACGGACTCTTTGGGACACGGATTTATTGCGTATGGTGTTAACGGTTTCTTCGATTTCTTGCCAGCACCTGCTCCAGTTGAGAAATCCCTGCCTGGGTGCATTTGGTATTACTGGTATCGACCTGTATCAGTTTCGTTAAGACCTTAAGGTGTTCAAGGCCGGCATCGGAGATATTCGTATCGTTTATATACAGGCGCAACAGTTCCTGCAATTGGTTTAGATTTTTTAAGCCTGCATTGGTAATCTCCGTATCGCTAAGAAACAAGACCTGCAGCCCTTTGAGTTCGCCAATGTATGCCAATCCCGTATCGCTGATAAAGCTGTGGCCAACGTCAAGTTCGATCAGGCTGGTCAATTCTTTGATTTGAAGCATACCCGCATCGGTAATCGGGGTATGATGCAGGAGCAACGTCTTTAGACTCATCATATCTTTTAAGTGTATGAGGCCCCGGCCGTTTATTTTCGTCCAGCGTAAGTCCAATGTTTCAAGGCCGTGTAGGTCCTTCAAAAACCCTAATTTCGCATCACTGACTTTGCAGTCCATAAGGCTCACTGTCAGGGCCGGGGATTCCGGATTTTCCTTATCAATCTGAACGGTACCGCCCAGCTTTTCGACTTTCGCAATCGC
>JAIVYN010000158.1:0-9034 GCA_048635425.1 Candidatus Aegiribacteria sp. | reverse complement strand
CAAATAAATCATGTCAGACTTCGAGAAGCTCTCGTCAGGGCGAAGCCAGCCGCAGCCCGGCAGTCGAGCCGAAAATTTAGATTCCCCGCTTTCGCGGGGACAAGCTTACCCCTGCGCAGGCAGGAGGAATTTTTTGAAAAAATCCGTTATGGCCTCAATCGGTGCCGGATTGGGATTATCTCTGGAAGAGAAAATCCTGTTGGGTAAAAGAGTAGCGAATGCGAATAAGACAGGTCGCACGGCTTCCGGCAAAGAGCTGCCGATGGGTAAGATTGGCAAACTTAAGATAAGCAGACTAATCTGCGGCGGCAATCTTATCAACGGCTTTGCACACGGCAGGGATTTGATTTACGTTTCCGCCCTGTTGAGGCACTACTTTACAGATGAAAAGATTATGGAAACGTGGGAGCTCTGCGAAGAGAATGGTATAAACACAATGATATCAACCGTTAACAGCCCGTACGCCAACGGCAACGACCCGACCATCAGAGTCATCAATAAATACTGGAACGAAAGAGGCGGCCGGATACAATGGCTCGCACAGTGCTTTCCACAATCAAATGACCTGACAGGCAGGATAAAAATAGCAATCGATAACGGTGCAGTTGGCGCCTTTATACAGGGCGAGGTCGGGGACACCTGGGTCAGAGCCGGCCGGGTTGACCTGCTGGCCAAAGCCGTCTCATTTATCAAAGAAAACGGCCTGATAGCAGGTGTCGCCTGTCACGATATAGCGGTGCCGATGGCCCTTGAAAAAGCCGGCGTGGATGTTGACTTTTATATGAAGACCCTGCATAAAGATAATTACTGGTCTGCCACTCCAAAAGAAGAACGCCCTTCCACGGGTCTGCCCGGACATGATAATATGTGGTGTGTTCAGCCGGAGAAAACCATCGAATTTATGAATAAGGTCAGAAAGCCCTGGATTGCTTATAAGGTTTTAGCCGCAGGGGCTATCCATCCGAGAAACGGCTTCAAATATGCCTTTGAAGGCGGCGGCGATTTTCTCTGCGTGGGGATGCTCGATTTTCAGGTCATAGAAGACATACTCATCGCCATAAACATCTTAGCCGACAAACTCAACAGAAAACGGCCCTGGCGGGCGTAAGGGGGGTTTTCACTTGTGCACTTGTGCCTTTTGCACTAAGATACGTTGATAGTGAGGTTTGCATTATGAAGGCACTTGAAACCAGATTTCTAAAGCTGATATTGGCGGTGTTGATTATCCTGCTTGTGTTTTGGCTTATGTCAGTATTAAAATGTGAGATGGCTCCACCCGCTTATTGAATAAGAATACTGAGATTGAGTCAGCGGACTCCCGCTCCCCGATCGGAGTCGAGGACAAGTTTCACGGGAGTGACAACCTGTGATTCGTTGCGTTGTTTTTTCAAAGAGCAATAAAGCCGGCATGAATGTATGACAACAATCTTAATCATATTATCTTCGGCCACCTTTTTAATTATTTTTATTTCCAATCTCGAGATATTTTTGGTGCGAAATTCTGTTGAATATTTGCGAGAGGTCAACCCGCAGTTCGATAAGAGCGCTCCGGTTGTTTCGATTATCGTACCGGCACTTAATGAGGAGAAGGAAATCGCCTTTGCACTTCAATCGCTTCTTGGGCAGGATTATCCCAACCTGGAAATCATTGTTATCAACGATCGTTCCACAGATCGAACCGGAGAAATTCTCGACGAACTTGACCGGAATCATTCCATCCTGCAGGTTATTCACAAAACCGATCTGCCGGACGGCTGGCTTGGAAAAAACCACGCTTTGTATATTGGCAGCACCCAAGCCCACGGGCAGTATCTGCTTTTCACCGATGCAGATGTGGTGATGGCTTCGAGTACGATTAGTAAAGCTGTGCAGTTTATGCTGGACCATAATCTGGACCATCTCGCCGTGGCTCCGGAGATGCGTGCCACAAACTGGATGATAGATTTAATGATTGGTACGTTTATTTACTATTTCAATCTCATTACCAAGCCCTGGCGGGCCCAGAATCCTAAAAGTCGCTACTCCGTTGGAATCGGTGCCTTCAACTTGCTGAAAGCCGAAACCTATAAGGCCATTGGAACTCATCATGCTATCGCTCTGCGTCCTGATGATGATATTATGCTGGGAAGACTCGTGAAATCGCATGGATACCGTCAGGTAGTTGTATTCGGCAAGAGGTTGATCCATATTCAATGGTATCCCTCAGTTCGACATATGATCGACGGGCTCATGAAAAACTCCGCCACCTTCGTCAACTACAGCCTGGCACGGGCCTTGCTTTCCTGTTTGGCGCTCTTTTTGCTGTTCGTATTCCCTTTTGCAGCGGTTTTTGTCACACCAGCACCGGCCCGATGGTTCTATCTGGCCACTTCCATAGTAATCACATTCTTTTATTTATTCGCGACCGGGGAGTATCATCTTACCCGCTGGTATGCGTTGTTGATTCCATTCTCTACATGCATCCTGATATATATCATTCTGAAAGCCACTATTCAGACCCATCTAAATCAGGGTATCTATTGGCGCGGCACTTTTTATCCTCTGGACAAGATCAAGCGCTTCAAAGTTTAGGCTGACAATGCGGTATGCCTGATATTCAACGGATAAGGTGAATATTTCCCGATAAAGATATCGGGAATGAGAATGCGCCATTGCCGAAAATATATCCGATTTGTGCTGGTACTTACTTGAAAAGTAAGCAAGGATAGGCGTGGTGAGAGTGTGGTTTCGGGCGTTAAAATAGGTAATATTTTTGCTAAAAATCTCCCGCTACTCGCTTCCCGATCGGAGTCGAGGACAGGCTTTGCGAGTAAGGCGCGGGGGCAGGCCCCATTAGAGTAGAGGACACTCTAAACAATGGAGCAGGTTCCCCGCCAACGACATGCGTGGACGAGTCAATTAAGACCGCTGAGGGGTTATAGCAAAAATCAAATTTTTAAAATTTTTTTAACTTTCCGCTTTAGTGCGATAAAAACTCCATTTCCAACACAGATACCCCGTGTAAACAATAATTAAACAAGTATTTTGTCTATTGATTGTTGGCGGGCTGGCAGGTAGAATGCTGGATTACGAAAATGTACGTTCAGCGAGGGTAGCGGCGGCTGCTATCAAAGAGAACTGATTGAGCGGGTAAGGAAATGGTAACCGATAGTAAAAAAGTTCGTTCACAAGGCCAAAGAATAGAGACGGTTGAGGCGGCGGGTTCCGTTAGTGCCAAGTCGAATGTTAGCGGCAAACTAACATTGGAGCGTAGTATGCCGGAATCGTTGGCGGCTGAGGCGGCGGTCTTAGGCTCAATGATGATTGACCCGGAATGTATCGGGCATGTCGTCGAGGTTCTTGAACGAGATGCCTTTTATCGCATCGAGCATCGCCTTATATTCGATGCCTTGATTGGTCTTTATGAAAAAAATAAAGGCCTCGGTATAGATGCGGTGCTGCTTCGCGATGAGCTCGTGAAGCGCAACAAGCTCGATGAGATAGGAGGAGTTGAGTATATTGCAAAGATTCTTGACTCTGTGCCCTCTTCGGCGAACGTGGCCTATTATGCGGGCGTTGTCAAAGATAAGATGCTGCTGCGTGAGCTTATTACCGCTGCCGGTGAAATGCTCGACGATGCATACAACCAGACCGGCGAGACGCGTGAGACACTCGACGAAGCCGAGCGGAAGATATTTGCCGTTACGGACAAAAATATAAGCGGTAATGCCGCTGCATTGAAGGACCTGGTCGTTCGTTCATTCGAGCTTATCGAGAAGCGTCAGGGCAGCCATGTTACAGGCTTAGCCACGGGCTATTATGAGCTTGATGATTTGACCTGCGGTTTGCAGAACGGCGAGATGATAATCATCGCCGGCAGGCCCAGTATGGGCAAGACCAGCCTGGCCTTGAATATAGCCGAGCATGTCGGTTCTGTCGAGGGGATTCCGGTTGTGATATTCTCATTGGAGATGGGCAGGCAGCAGTTGGCCGAGAGATTCTTGTGCAGTATTAGTCAAATCGACAGCCAGAAAGTCAGAAGGGGACTATTAAGCGATGAGGGTTACAAGAAGTTAGCTGACGCCTGTGCAGAATTGTCCGAGTCGCTGATCTTTATTGACGATACCTCGACGCTGACGCCGCTTGAGCTTCGCGCCAAGGCAAGACGACTTAAAAGCATGCACGATATACGCTGTATTATCGTGGATTATTTGCAGTTGATGCATCTCGGTTCGGGGCGGGTAGAATCTCGTCAGCAGGAAATCACCACAATTTCAAGATATATCAAGGCCTTAGCGAGAGAGCTTAACGTCCCTGTAGTGGTATTGAGCCAGTTGAATCGTTCTCCTGAGGGCAGAGAGGGACACAGGCCGAGGATGAGCGATTTGCGGGAAAGCGGCAGTATCGAGCAGGACGCCGACGTTGTTGCGCTGCTGCACCGTGAAGATTATTATCATCGCGGCGAACAGGATTACGAGCAGGATAATACGGCAGAATTGATAATAGCCAAGCAGCGAAACGGGCCAACCGGTGCCGTGAAACTGAGATTCCTGGAAAAATTCACACGGTTTGAGAACGCCTCTCGCATTGAAGAGCCCGCCGGCGAAGGGGTGCCCTTCTAATTGGTGAGTGGTTAATTGGTGAGTGGTTAATTAACCAATTAACCATTCAACCAAGAGATGAGATACAAGATGCCAAATAAGTCAGAACTCAGAAAACAGAAAACAGAAGTCAGAAGTCCTCTGCCCTCTGTCGTCTGTGCTCTGTGCTCTGTCCTCTGGCTTATATCAATTGTGCTTTTAAGTTTAGGGTCGGGTTGTGCCACCCGCACCAAAAGAGCCGACGTTTTAGTTCGGGACAGCGGCGAGAGAAACATTATCAAATCGATTGATTTTGTGAACAACCGGGCGTTTAAGAACAAGACTCTGGAGAGGAAACTGGACTTTAAAGTAGGGGATTACCTTGACCCGATTCTGGCCGAAGCATACAGAAGAACCCTGGCTGAATTTTATCGACAAAAAGGGTTTGCCTTTGTTGAAGTAACACTGGATAGCGAGAAGTTAGAGCAAGGCCAGGTGGTTTATACAACTAACGAGGGTCCGAAGGTCAAGATCGGGTCGGTGAAGTTCAGCGGCAATGATTTTATACAAACCTCGGCACTTAAAAAGACCGTAAAGACGAAAACGAAGAAATGGTTTTTTTGGTCGGGCTACTATATTGAAGAGGTGCCGGCTGAGGACGTAGCAAGGCTGCAAGATATCTACTACTCAAAGGGTTTTCTCGATTACAATATAACAGCAAAAAGAGAATTTACCGACGACAGGAAAAAGGTGCATATCACTTTCGAAATTGATGAGGGGCCAACCTATACTGTTGGGGAAATTTCCATTACCGGTAATAAAAACTTCGATGTCCAAAAACTGCTGGAAGGTTTGAAGTTAGAGCAGGAACAAATTTATCATAAGCGAAGGGCTGATTCACACACCAAGGAGATTCTCAAGCTTTATCAGGAGAGCGGCTTTGTGGATGCTCAGGTTGAGCAGAGGCTTGAGTTTGTTCCGGATGTTAATGTTGTCGACGTTAAATTTTACATTATCGAGGGAAAACAGTTCAGGATCGGGCGGGTAGGCATAACCGGCAATGAGCAGACGCAGGATAAGGTCATCCGGCATGTGCTGGACGAGTATGGTTTTGTGCCGGGCCAATTGTACAACGCTGATTTAGCTCCCAGACAAGGGGAGGGCAAACTGGAAAAATATGTCCAAAGAACGACATTAGCCGAAGAGGTAATTATCAGACCCGTCACGCCAGGTAATGGAGCAGATAACCGCAAGGATTTAAGGGTTGATATCAAAGAGGGCAAGACGGGCTCGGTAATGTTAGCCGGCGGCTTTTCGAGCGACAGCGACGTAATCGGCCAGTTGGTTTATGAGCAGCGCAATTTCGATATTTCAGACCGGCCGGAGAGCTTCGGAGAATTCATTACCGGTCGGGCCTTCAAAGGTGCAGGCCAGAGTTTGAAAATTGCTCTGGAGCCGGGGACTCGAGTCAGCCAGCATTCGGTTACATTCAGCGAGCCATACTTCCAGGACAAACCCCTCACACTCAATGTCAGAGGCTCAAGCTGGGAGAGGGAAATAGAAAGGCGAGATGACAGCAGGCTATACGACGAAGGCAGGACAAAGGGACATGTAGGGTTCGAGAGGCGATATGAGAACCGCTGGCGAAGGAGTATAGCTTTTAGAGTCGAAAATGTTGACGTCGATAACATTTATTTATATGCGCCGAAAGAGATAACAGATGTTAAAGGTGATAACTTCCTTGCCGGAGTTAGACTTGGCATCGGAAAAGATTTAAGGGATGACATATTTAATCCGAGCAAGGGCCATACTTTTAATGTTGGTTACGAGCAGGTTAGCGGTGACGAGACTTTTGGGATATTGAGAGGTAACGTCGTGGGATACCGGACCCTTTATGAGGACCTGCTTGAGCGAAAAACTGTTTTAGCAACAAAGCTTCTTGCGGCCACGATGATTGGTAAAGCCCCATCTTTTGAAAAATTTTACGGCGGCGGCACAGGCACTTATGGTATCAGAGGTTTTGATTATCGGGGCGTGAGTACGAGAGGTCTTCAGACAAATCTCCCTGACGGGGTCACGGCGAAGCGTGAGGACCCGATAGGCAGCGACTGGATATTTTTAGCCAACGCCGAGGTAACCATGCCCTTGATAAGCGACAATTTCGCGGCATTGTTTTTCGTGGACAGCGCAGCGATAGACAGCGGCAGCTACCGGGCCGCGGTTGGGACAGGCATACAGATACAGATACCAAATTGGTTTGGGCCGGTGCCGATGCGATTTGAGATTGCTGCGCCATTTATGAAAGACGACGCGGATGAGACACGGACTTTCAGCTTCTCTATGGGAGGACTGTTTTAGCTAAGTGGTTAAATATAGAATAGAATTGTGCAAAGTATGCCTAACCTCAATTTTGCAGAAGACTTAAATAGTAAATATAGAAAGGGCAATTTATGAAGGTCAAAACGATGGTTTTGAGCTGTTTGGCAGGTGTGTTTATCATGGCAATGGTCTTTGAATATAGCCAGGCTCAGTCAAAAAGCAATACTCCCTCCTCGAAGATTGGTATTGTCAGCATTCTGAAAGTCTTTCGTGACTCTAAGAGAAGCGACGCGCACAGGACCGAGATTATTGCCGGGCAAAACAGAATAAGAGCAGAATTGCAGACACTTTCCAAAGAGATCGAAGCCCAGGAAGCCGGGCTCAAAGCATTAAAACCGGAAAGCAGTGATTATCTGGCACAGCGCAAGGAGCTGATAGATAATCAGGCCCGTCTGGAGGCTGAGCAGAAGTTCTACAAAGAGCAGGTAATATTGAAACAATACAAATGGAGCAAAGAACTCTATCAAGATATTCTGCGAATAACCTCTGAGCTGGCCGAGCAAAAGGGTTTGGATTTGGTGTTGAAAAAGGATGAAATTGACCTTCTTGCATTAAGTGTCAATGAATTTTCGGAGACAGTCCGTACTCACAAAGTGCTGTATAGTGGCGGATGTGTAGATATTTCTGACGAGGTAGTGGCTCGGCTGGATAAAGAATAATCACCTGGTATAATGGTGAGTAGTGAGTGGTGAGTGGACTCATCAATTAACCAATCGGTTTTTGATTTGGAATGAGATTGACAGTTGCACAATTAGCTAAGCGGCTTGAGGCCGAGTTAGTCCCGATAAAATCGGGATCGGATTCCGATAAAATTGGGAGCAGGCCCCCCTTATTTCTTTCGAAAGAAATAAGTGGGGTAGGCCCGGTCGAGACGTCCGATGAGAGTGAAGTTACTTTCATCTCAGACGATAAACATAAAGCTGCTCTTGAAGGTTCCCGCGCAGGTGCAGTTATTGTTTCTTCGCGTCTGGACGGTTTAGACAAGCCGCAACTGGTTGTCAAAAATGTTAATGCGGCTTTAATAGAAGCCCTGAATATTTTTGCGCCTAAACTAAAAGCTGTAACCGCAGGTATTGACCCGACTGCTAAGCTCGGACAGGACGTCAAGATAGCTGAAGGTGTGTCTGTTGGTGCGGGTGTAGTAATTGACGATGGGGTCGAAATTGGCGAAAACAGCGTAATCGGCAGTGGATGCAAAATAGGCGAGAATTCAAAACTGGGTCAGAATTGCCGGCTCGACAGCAATGTTGTTATTTATCACAACTGCCTTTTAGGTAACAATGTGGTCATTCAGGCAAACAGCACGATCGGCTCGACCGGTTTTGGGTATTCATTTATCGAGGGGTCCCACAAACTTATTCCACACAACGGCGGGGTTGCGATTGAAGACTTTGTTGAGATAGGAGCCAATTGTAGTATTGACAGGGCCAAATTTGGAAATACCATAATAGGAGCCGGTACAAAGATTGATAATCTTGTGCAAATCGCCCATAACGTGGTAATCGGCAAGTGCTGTCTGATAGCGGCCCAAGCCGGCATTTCCGGCAACTGCAAGGTGGGTGATGGTGTAGTGTTAGGCGGCCAGGCCGGCCTGAGAGATAATATAGAAATAGGCGATGGTACAATGATTGGTGCTAAATCCGGTGTTCACGATAGCATAGCAGCCGGACAACAGTTCGCCGGCAGCCCGGCGCTTGAAAGGAGAGAGGCATTCAGGATAATGTGTTTGATGAGGCGTTTGCCTAAGATGGCAGAGCAGTTAAAGCAACTAAGCAAGAGGATGGGAAGACTTGAAGCTGCAGAAGACGATAAAGACTGAAGGCAAGATTCATGGTCGCGGTTTATTTGAGGGCAAGGAGGCGAAGGTCACTTTTCGCCCTTCTCCCGCGAATTCCGGTGTAACCTTCGTTCGCACCGATATTCCTGAGCCGGTGCGGATTAGTGCTGTTGCGTCCAACCTTGCCGAGCGCAGCCGGCGCACGACGATTAAAAAAGGTTCTGTCAGTATAGAGACTATCGAGCACTGCCTGGCTGCGATTAACGCGCTTGAGATTGACAATTTGGTTGTAGAAGTTAACAGCTCTGAGCTGCCGGCT
>JAIVYN010000157.1:0-9136 GCA_048635425.1 Candidatus Aegiribacteria sp. | reverse complement strand
ATCCTGTGGGGAGGAAATGCCCCGTTCGCCTGTGCATACATCACACCAGCCAGCGCCAAACGTCTGACATTTGCCAGGCAGACCGTTGAGCGAGCGTATTCTCTAACGCTACTTAAGGCTGGTAACAAAATTCCCGTGAGTAGGGTAATAATACTTATTACTACCAAAAGCTCGATAAGTGTAAATGCCTTCTTGATTTGTTTCTTTTGTGTCATTCTTAAATTATACTGAGTATTGAAGACTTGTTCACCAGGATATTTGACGTGCACACGCAGTATCAGAGCAACATTGAATGAATCTGCGCTTGTCACGCCGATATTGGGCCGTTGCAAAAGAGCCGAATTTCCAATGAAAATTTATCGGCCCCTGGAATTTCAGTCATATAAGATGACTGTGGCTTACGGACAATAAACTTCAATTCAGTAGAGTTCTGGCTTACTTTTTCAATTCCGGAATTGGTCGGCCGGACGTCCACGGCAAACCAGCCGCTTCCAGGTTTTTCTGCAGATTCACGAAGTCCACTTCGATCAATTCTTTCAATTGACCAAGCACGGTTTCAAATTCTTCTTGCGCAATCTCATAATCTCGCCTATGCGTTTGTGTCGGACCATATGTTGACCCCATGGCATTCATCGCCGAATTGACCCGACTCATAATGGAGAGGCGGTCGGGTTCATTGTATCGCGACTTAGCGGTGTTGCCGAGGAGTAATTCGCGGATGTCCTTCAATTTCAATTCCAATCCTCGGGCTTCTTCAAACAGTTGCGTGGTGCCTTTGCCCGATCGGTTCAGTGCCTGCTTGATTTCGACTAATTGGCTTAGGACTTCGTTCGCTTTTCCGTTGGTGCCACGAATGGCCCGTTGGAGTTCGCCGGCGGTCATATAGAATTGGAGAACCGCTTCACGGTCCTGGGTAGGCAAGGAGGGAGTGAGTATGGAGACTACTTCAACCATCTGCGGGCTCCCAAGGGGTATGACCTCGTCCCGGACCCGTTTCTCGGCCGTTATTGCGTATCTTCCCGGGGTGACAAAAGGTCCACTACCACCGGTGGATGATAGGGAGGAATAACGCAAGCTCCAGTTCACGCGATGAAAACCGGCGGAGGTCGGTCCGGTAACACGATTCACCACATTACCCTCCATGTCCTTGATAACAAAGGTGATGACCGGACTTTCTTCACGTTGTTCCTCCTTCAGTACATCCCATCCGGGATACACGTTGTCGCTACCCTGTTTTTTAATCTTTCCCTCTTTTTCACGGCGGGATTGCTTAAGCGTCTTAAACGAGTCTTTGAGATAGTAAGTGAACACTGCGCCGAACGGGGGATTAGGTGCGGTGAAAAACCCATCGCCTTGGCTTCCTTTTTCACCCCCGAGTACCCGGGCGGGCACATACAGTAAGGCTTTCCGAACGCCGAACAGGACAAACTCTTTTTCGTTCAGCACCTCATCACTGATCTCACGCAGGAAAGAATAGTCATCCAGCACGAAAAAGCTGCGGCCAAAAGAGGCGCCCACCAGGTCGTTTTCACGACGCTGAATCTCGATATCTCGAAAGGAAATCGTGGGAACATTTCCCTTGAGCTGGATCCATTTGTTTCCTCCGTCAAGACTGAAATACAAACCAAATTCGGCTCCAAGAAAATAGAGATTGGGCTTCACATGATCCTGGGCAAACCGCCAGAGGATTTGCCGTTCGGGCAAATCGCCGGCAATGGAATGCCAGGTCTTGCCGCGATCAGTGCTTTTCATCAGGTAGGGTTTGAAGTCTCCTGTTTTATGATGATCAAACAAGGCATAAACCGTGTCCACATCATGACGATCCGCCTTGATGTCATTTACGAATGCCCCTTCCGGGACGCCGTAAATCCGGTCCACTTTTAGCCAGGTCTGGCCTCCGTCTTCAGTCACCTGGATGAGACCATCATCCGTGCCGACGTAAATGAGACCTTCCTGCAAAGGAGATTCGGAGATGGAGGTGATATTACCGTATTGTGACATGGCGCCTGTATCATAAACGGCATCAATACTCCAAACCCGATCCATGTGTTTTAATTTGTAGCGATCCCGGTTGCGAGAGAGATCAGGGCTGATAGTGGTCCAGGAATCGCCTCGGTCGTCACTGCGGTGGAGTTTCTTGGAGCCATAGTAAAGACGGGTGTGGGAATGAGGACTGATAAGAATGGGTGAGTCCCAGTTGAATCGCAGGTCCTCCTCGCCTTTCTCCGGACGCGGGCGGATAACAATTGCTTCACCGGTGCGACGATCAAAGCGTCTCAAGTATCCCTGCTGGGATTCGCCGTAGATGATATTAGGATTTTCCGGATCAATGGCGCAATCATGCCCATCGCCGCCGATGATCGTTTGCCAGTCGCTATTACGAATGCCGGAACCGTTTCCTGTGCGACTCGGGCCATACTGGGTGTTGTTGTCTTGGGTGCCGCCCACCAGATGGTAGAACGGTTCATCATAATCAACATCTACTTTGTAGAACTGGGTCAAAGGAAGATTGGGGAAATATTCAAATGTTTCGCCGCGATCGAAAGACCGATAAAGCCCCCCGTCACAACCGACCAGCAAAAAATCAGGATCAATTTGATGAAAAACCACGACGTGATTGTCCACGTGTTTCCAGCGGCTTTCGACGGTCTCCCAGGTCTTGCCGCCATCCTCGGTGCGTCCCAACCGAACATTCGCCTGATAGACCACATCGAAGCGGTGCGGGTCACAATAGATTTCCTGGTAATAGTGTGGCCCTGTACCGCCGCTGATGTAATCGCTCATCTTGCTCCAGCTTTGGCCGCCATTTTCCGAGCGCCAAAACCCGCCTTTACGCCTGGCCAATTCGATTGAGGCGTAAACCACCTCCGGTTTAATCGGTGAAACAGCCAGGGCAATCTTTCCTTTGTCCTCACCAGGCAAACCACTTTTCAGCTCCTTCCAGTTTTGGCCTCCATCAATGGATTTGAATATTCCCGTTTCAGGCCCGCCATTGACCAATGCCCAGACAGTGCGATGACGTTGATGGGTGGCGGCATAAAGGATGTCCGGATTGCGGGGATCAAACACGACATCGGTCACCCCCGTGTAGGGTCCTTTAGAAAGAATCTGCTCCCAAGTCTTGCCGCCATCCGTAGTTTTGTAGAGCCCACGCTCTCCGCCGGAAGACCAAAGCGGCCCTTGGGACGCGACATAAACAGTGCTGGAATTGCGGGGATCCACGAGGATTTTGGCGATGTGCTCGCTGTCCTTAAGTCCCATGTTTTTGAAACTCTTACCGCCATCCAGACTTTTATAGAGACCATCACCATAACCGACATGGCGTCCTCCAACATTTTCACCCGTGCCAACCCAAATGGTGTTATGGTTGGAAGGGTCGATCGTCACACAACCGATGGAATAGGAACTATATTTGTCAAAAATGGGAGTCCAGGTCGTGCCGGCATTGACGGTCTTCCATACATTGCCGGAACCCACGGCGACGTACCAGGTGTTGGATTGCGCTGGATCGATGGCGATGTCGGCAATCCGCCCTGACATCAGTGCCGGACCAATATTTCGCAATGAGATTCCGCTGAAGGTTTCGGCGCTGAATTTCGTTTCTTCTTTCTTCTCGGCCTCTTCATCTGCACGCGCCGATGGAGCAAACAGGATAACCAAGAACAGCCCAAGCAATAAGTTTCGCATCATTTGGACCTCCATAGATAATTTGTACATGGTTTAATACTTTAAGCCGAGCCCGCCAACGGCGGTTTTGATCGGAACCCGGCGTTGCCGGGCCCATCCTTACTTGATATGACGAATCGGCAATTTTCTTATACAGTGTCCCAGATGGGACTGGCTGGAAGAGAATGTGAAGAAAATCAAGAATAGCGTCCTCATCAACCTGCCATCCTTTTTGCATTTGCCTTAGAAAAATATTTCCTTTTCCATCCTGCCGGTTGGCAGTCTTTGATATAAGTCTATTATGGCAGTTTCTGCACTATTGTCAAGGGCCTTGTTTGATTATTTTCAAAATTACTTAACCTATTTTCAACTCTCATATCAATATCTGGTTGATTTTCAGGATATTAGTTTATATTTAGAAGTTCGTGAATACCGTATCTCTTACTGATAAACATATCGGCTGCGGGCAATTGCTCACGAGGAATAACTATCACTGGATTATCCAGCTCAAATTCGATTACATCATAACTGGATTCGGGATTCAATTTCTGGGCCGTCAGGACCTCTGCGATGGTACGTATGGTCATGCCGTTAAACTTCTTGACAACAATTTGTCTAAGGTCACTGTAGCCGAGGTTGATGTCAGCCGGCAGGACGTAACTTAGTATCACGATATTATTGCGCACCGAGGTGGGTTTGAAGGCAAAGTCACGATAATAATGATACAGATGTGGCGTGACCTTACCTGTCCAATCATCGCCCCATCGTTTTAGATACTCACGGGTAAGTTTTTGTAGAATAAATCCGCCTGTGATGATGTATTCCGGCTGCTGATCATATTCATGATAGGGTACGAGCATCTCTGAAGCCTTGAAGTTCTTAACCTCGGCGCCGAGCTGTATTTTCTTGCCATCTCGCCAAAGCTCGAACAAAACTGTCTCACCGACAGGTTTACTTGTAATCAGATAATTGAAATTAAGCCGTTCGTATTTTGGGTGCATGAATTGGCCGTAAGAGTTGAGAGGGTTTGCATCGATTGCTAATATGACGTCAGCTTTCTTGAGCACACCGGAAGCCGTGCCAAGATTATAGACATCGGTTACATAAGCACCATTTTTAAGAGTTGTCGGCATCTTCAAAAAAGACCGCATCGCTGGGTCAAGAAGCTCAGAAGTTGCAAAGCCAACCGACCCAAAACCCTCATAATCTTCGTCAGTCCGCTTGTCCGCTTGGGGACGCCTTCCGGCGGGGACGCCTTTCGGCGCGACACCTGTACCCGCGTTTTCTGTGCGGGCAGCACAGGTGCGGGCAGCAGCTAAGAACCTATTGATTGTCTCTGCTGGAATAAGACCTGCCTCTTTGTTCTTATTGGCCCAGCAGGCTATACCGATCGGCCCGCCAACGGCGGGTTTTGATCGGGACCCAGCGTTGCTGGGCGAACCAACACAGTAAACCTGACCTGCCCCCGTAAGATGGGATGTGTTGGCGACAATATAATGGAGGCGCTTTTCATACGAAGTGTTTGTCTTTTGAACAGTTGCGTGGTCAAGAAAACCTCGCCCGTTATATAAATGGTTATCTTTTGAAAGCCAGTAAAAATCTACTTCAGCTCCTTTTTGGTAGTCCTCAGAAAAGATGAGCGGCCTTAAAGGCTCACTCAGTTCATTGGGGTCAAGTTCGATTAAACAAAGATTGCATTCATAGTCAATAACCTTGATTTTCGCACTGATAAACTCGTTTTGGCCATATCTCAGAGCTTTCACGAAGGCTAAATTTGCCACACTCCAGGCCGTCGTAAGTAACTCATATTCACCGACGGCACAAGCACATGCCCAGTTCTCCGAGAGGTTTTTATGCCTCCATGGCTGAGTCTGCTCGTAACCGTAAAAGGACGTCTCCAGGTAAACAATGGATTGTTTCATTGCTTCAGTCATCTGTGCCTGCGCCACCTGTGCCCGCACCTGTGCTGCCCGCACAGAAAACGCGGGTACAGGTGTCGAGGCAAACACAGGTGCAGGCAAATCGGCTTGGCGTTGTTCGGCGAAAGTTATCTGTGAACATAGTGTGATAACAGCACCGAATATGATAAATATGAAAGCTGCGTGTTTTTTCATAAGTTCCCCTCTGAGCGAGCTTCGGCGGGTATGTGATATTTATCCAGTATGAGCTGGTGCCTGAGTCGGGCCTTTTTAGCATCAATTGACAGGACCTGATTGTTGCCCAAAAACTTTATTGTGTAAAAATCACCAACGGCTTGCTTAAAAGCTTTGTAAACGTCATCGAGGCCCCAAATGGTGATGCCATTGATGCTCTCGACCGGCTGACTCCTAAAGTCGCCGGCGTAAGAGTTGACCTCATCGGGCATTATTTCCGCAAGGACTATGTACTCTTTGCGCTGCCGGTCGGTGTTGAGCTGCATCGAATGTAAAAAAAGGTAGCGTAGATAGTGCGGTATCTTTGTTTGCCAATCACGTCCCCAGGTTTCGAGGAAGTTTCGTGTTGCTGGGACAAAGGTCAATCCCGCAAAGCAAACATAACGTGGCGGACGATCATATTGGCGTGCCTGCTCGAAAATCGGTCTATTCAACGCTACGGTAGCGGTTTCTTTCATTAATTTGCCGCTGCGATAGAAAGTAAGTTCTGAGGGCTCACCGATGTGCTTAGTTTCGATGACCTCGGACATATGCAATCTCAGGCCATATATTCGCACCATTCCATCATTATCAACGTTATAATTATCGATTCGTGTGATCACATCATTCGGCTGCAGTATCGATTCTACTGAACTGTGCATTACCGTAGCAACTACTATGATACCATCCTCATTGGCCGGGACCTTAAGGTAATCCTTGTAACTGACACTGTGGAGGCCCGGGTACAATAGGACACCCAACGATCCAAAACCATCGTATTTGCCGTCTTCGATATCAACGAGAAAGTGCCTGATGACAGTTGTTGGAATCAAATAGCCTATACCTTCAGCCATCAGCAGACCCTGGAAAGCCACTCCGACAACTTTGCCGTTTTGCATAACCGGCCCACCGCTGTTGCCGGGATTAATTGCCGCGTCGGTTTGTATGGCCAGGTGACCATCGGCTCCACTGTGGACATAAGTGTCTGTCTCTATGCGCGAGACTACTCCCTCCGTAACGGAAATGCGGTTGCCGCCCACTGGAAAGCCGTATGTCGATACAGTGCTGTTTACACTCGGAATTTCTGCTAACTCCAGAGGAACAGTACCATCAAAAAAACTTTCATCGTCAATGGTTAATATTGCCAGATCGCAATCATGGCCGATAAAGGCAACACGAGCTGGATAGCGCTTGGCAATATTTTCTTTTTTTAATTCGATGTATTTACAGTTGCTGACATTATGTGCATTGGTTAAGACTTTTTGCCTTCCGATGAGGAATCCTGAGCCAATACTCTGCCTCATCGCTTTCTGCTTCCACGGTGTGACATAGTCGAAGTCCTGTTTGACGCTTCGGATTAAAAATACCGACTTCTCAAGACTCTGCTGTTCAGTAGTTTGCGATGCCCCGATTTTATCGGGGCCGGAAAACATCAAAACCGTCAATAATATACATTGGTGATAACGCATTACTTCAGAACTCCCATAAAACAGGCTTAACAAGAATATCTTACATTATATTAGGCCCTTAAGTAAAAAATTGGAAGAAAATTCCTTTGCCTTTCCCTTACTAATACATATTCAAGGGATTTTCCTTGACGAAGGGTAGATAATTTGGTATAGATAACATTAGTGAAGCTTGTGCCTGCGCAGCCGGGCATCTGTGGCATTGAGGTCATCCAGTGGGCAAAATTCTTGCAGTTTTTCGATAGAGGAGGAGTTATTATGCAAGACACAGTGTTAGTTATAACGGCGACTTTGTGCTTCGCAAGTGGAGATTTTCACATTTCAACTGACAGTTCATATCCCGCCTCTGCGGGAACGAGAGTTTTGGTGTGTAGCCAAAGCATAATTCATAATTATTTAAACTTTCTTTAAGGAGGACTATTATGTGTAGAAAATTGATTTATTTATTTTCTTTTGTTCTGGTGTGTGGTGTACAAACTCCCGGTGCCGCCAGCCTGGATGATCATCTGGTTCTACACCTGCCTTTCGATGAAGGCACTGGCGCAGTAACCGAGGACAGAAGTCAGACAGGTCTCCAGGCAACACTTGAAGGAGACTATCAGTGGACCACCGGCAGGTTCGGCCAAGCCGTAGAGTTCACTGACGGACGGGCTGTTGTATCTGAAAGCGATCCCCTGAACCTGACCCAGATTACGGTGATGGCGTGGATTAATCCTACATCTATCGTGGCCACGGATGCCAGCAATCACTGGGAAAATCTTAACTCGATCTATGGCAAGGCGGGAAACACCGGTTTAAAATTATCTCCTCAGCAGTCATTTCTGCAGTAGTTGCTATAATTAAACATGAAAATAATATCGATACAGTTATTCCAATTAATAAAAACCATTTGATTTTTTTCATCCTTAACTCTCCTTTCTATTTGGTTAGTTGGTTAGCTGGTTAATTAGTTAATTTGTTTATTGATCAACCAGTTTCTTTTCTATGTTCCTCATTGTAAGGGCGTATGGCAATACGCCCTTACTTACTCTCTATAAACTCGCAACTCGCAACCTGTTACTCATTACTGATTACTGATTACTTGTTACTTGTTTTGTTACTTATCACTCATCACTGTATTTATATACCCGACACTGACTATTTTTCTGCTTTCCTTTTCTTTCTTTTTTTCTATTTCTTAACTCGATACTCGATACTGTTTTGATATTAATTGATTACTGATTCCCTATCCGCTACACGCTCTACGCTCCACGCTAAATCTGTCTCAAGGCTTCCGTTGGTTCAAGTTTGGCGGCCTTCCTCGCCGGGATAACACAGGCAATAGTGGTAATAACTACCCCTAATATAAAGCAAAAAACAAGATTCTCCAAACTAAAGACGGTATAATAAATTGGGCTCATCAAAAATTCTGTGCTTTCTATTCCCTCAAAAGCCGCGGAATAATCGATACCGACAACGGAGAAAACCTTGGTCAATATTCCACCCAGTACAGTACCAATGGCACTACCAAGTATACCAATAATTGCTCCTTCCATGGTAAATAGATACAATATTTCCCTGCTTTTCAAACCCAGGGCACTCATCATACCGATTTCACGGGTACGTTCATTTATAATCATGATCAGAGTATTCACCAATACAAAACAGGACAATATGATGATAAAAATATAGATGGAATTGTACATTTTAACGGCAAAGTCAAAAAGTTCAATCAAATCATAACCCTTATCCCAAAGTTGTAAGAAATATTTTCCGGATTCATCTTCTTGGGAAAATAATTCATTGAGACCGGGTAATACCGAAGCAGCTTTATCGTGATTTGAAGTAATCAAAAGTAATTCTGTTACCTCACCCGGCATCTCCAAAATCCTC
>JAIVYN010000156.1:0-9156 GCA_048635425.1 Candidatus Aegiribacteria sp. | reverse complement strand
ATCAAGCCGTTTGCGAGTGCTTCACTGTTTAAGGGTGATAGTTCGCCTGACAGTCCGACGGCAGAAAAGGACGACCAGCTTGCACGTATGGCCATCCGCTATATTCTCTGCAACCCGGCAATAGCGGCGCCTATCCCGGGTATGATTAATCCCCACCAGGTTGACAACGTGGTAAAGGCCGTCAAGGAACGCCGAGAGCTTGATGTTGCCGAGGCCGAGGAGCTGGAGAAGGCTATGGATGAGGCGTGGGCCAGACTGCCGGCAAACTACCAGTGGCTCAAAGACTGGGAATACGTCTAACAGAAGCATAGTGGTCTGTAAAACGATAAATGCGTGGTGGTTACTATGAGCCATCCCCAAGCTCGTCCCGATTTTTCGGGACTCGCTTGAGGCTGCCACCCGTCAAATTAGATGCGGAAACGCACGCTTCTAACAGGCGTGTTACAGAATACTTTGCTGAATAACAGAACCCGTAAGGTAGGTCTTGCGGTGCTAACAGAACGACCGAGGACAACAAGCAAGGATGTAAAATATGAAAGTCACGAAATCGCAGGTCGTGACAGTGGTTGCGTTTGTAATGGGCAGTTTGTTGCTGATTTTTGCGGCAAACTGCTCGTTTGAAAGAAAGACCACCGACGAGACCAGCCTGGAACAAGCCGAAGAAATCTCAATCGAACAGCAGGCCAAAGAAGAAACCGCCGAAGAGCAAACAGAAGAGGTCTCAGTTGAGCAGCAGGTCAAAGAAGAGCCCGCTGAGGAACGGGCCGAAGAAAAAACCTTCGTCGCTAATTTGTTTTGCAGTGCGTGTCACTACGCATTCAGCGATGAAGAGCTCGCCCTTCAGCATGAGCGGGTGGGCATCGGATGCGAAAGGTGTCACGGCGAGTCGGAGCGTCATCGCAGCGATGAAGATAATATCACGCCGCCTGAAATTATGTACCCCAAGGCAAAAATCAATCCGACCTGTATGATGTGCCATCCGAGAGGCAAAATCAAGCATGTGAGCGACCACGCGTCCCTTTTGGCCGGAGCTGAAACTATCTTTGATAAGTCCACCGGTCAAAAACAATACTGCACCGACTGCCACGGCAAGGAACACCGTATGAATGTCCGCACCATACGGTGGAACAAGGCGACCGGTGAGCTGCTGGAAGAGTAAACTCTTGTGACACTTTTTTGGCCGTAATACCAATTACAGTTAAAAATTGCCGAAAGAATTGCATGTAATACTCGTAGAGAACCTGGATTCCTGCCTTCGCAGGAATGACAAACTCAGGCAATCGGCAATCATTAACTAAATTTTGTATAACTTCATGCTGTACGCGTCTACGATTCGCCGGTGCGTTTCCTTTGCTGAGAGTCAATGGTTCGTTTTTATACCGGTGTGCCGGTAGTGTCTTTGTATTTTTTGCGCAGACGTTTTAGTTCGGCTCTCAGCTTCTTGACAACATCGGCGTATGCCGGGTGGTTATAGACGTTCTTCATTTCCTTCGGGTCTTTTTTCAGGTCGTACAGCTCCCACTCGTCGATATCGTGATAGAAGTGAATCAGTTTGTAGCGTTTGGTTCGTACCCCGTAGTGCCGTTTTACGCTGTGCACGGCTGGATACTCGTAGTAGTGGTAGTACATCGACTTACGCCAATCGCCGGGTGTTCTGCCCTGGAGTGTCTTGCGAATGGAACGGCCCTGCATATCCGGGGGCGTTGGTACACCTGCAAAATCTAAAAATGTCGCGCCAAAATCTAGGTTCAAGACGATGTCGTCGTTTATCGAGCCGGCTTTGACTTCCTTCGGGTACCGTACCATCAGCGGCATACGCAGCGATTCCTCGTACATAAATCGCTTATCGAACCAGCCATGGTCGCCCAAGTAAAAGCCCTGGTCGGAAGTATAGACCACGACAGTATTTTTAGCCAGGCCCGATTCATCGAGATAGTCCAGCAGCCGACCGACATTATCGTCAACTGAGGCGATACATCGCAGGTAGTCTTTGATATATCTTTGATATTTCCAGCGGACAAGGTCTTTGCCCTGGAGGTTGGCCTGGCGAAAGGCTTCGTTTTTCGGTTCGTATGCCGCATCCCAGAGCTTCTTCTGCCCGGCTGTCAGGTTTCTGGGGGGCACGAGTTTCAGGTCTCTGTCGTTCATCGTCTTTTCGATGCTCATATCCTGTTCCTTAGCGGCCCTTCCGCGGTTGGAGTAATCGTCGAACAGGTTTTCCGGCTCCGGTATAGTAACGCCATCATACATTGTTAAATATTTGGGGCCCGGCTCCCACGCCCGGTGGGGGGCCTTGTGATGGTACATCAAACAGAATGGTTTTTCACCGGTGCGTTCTTTGAGCCATTTGAGTGCGTGGTCGGTAATAATATCAGTGGTGTAGCCGGTATATTTTTTCCGCTGGCCCATCTCTTTCATAGCCGGATTGTAATACGTTCCCTGTCCGGGCAGGACATTCCAGTAATCAAAGCCGGTCGGGTCGGTTTTGAGGTGCCATTTGCCGATCATAGCGGTTTCGTAGCCGACTTCTTGCAGCAGCTTGGGGAAGGTCTGCTGGCTGCCGTCGAACCTTTTTCTGTTGTCGATGACGCCATTGATGTGGCTGTATTTGCCGGTCAGGATTACCGCCCGGCAGGGGGCACAGATTGAATTAGTGCAAAAGCTGTTTTTGAAGAGCATACCTTCTTTGGCAATTCGGTCGAGGTTTGGTGTCTGGTTGATTTTGCTTTCGTAGCAGCTCAGGGCGTGTGAGGCGTGGTCGTCCGTCAGAATAAATATGATGTTCGGCCGTTTTTTTTCAGTCCCTGTTATTTGACCGATGCTATTGCAGGTTGGTAGTATCGACAATGCTGACGCTGAGCCCGCCATAAAACCGAGTTTTTTCAGAAAACTCCGGCGATTTAGCCGGATGTCTATTTGGGTTCCTGCGAAGCAGGGTCCCTCCCCGTGTCTTTCGGGAAATTCTCTCCGTGTATATTTTTTCATTTTGGTTCCTTTCATACTTCTTTGTAAGGACTATTTAATTATGGAACATAGTTCTTTTATGGGAGATTGGGGCCTACTCCTGCTGGAATAGGGCCAAATCCAACTGCATATATCCCTTGCTCCTGCCAGAAAATGGTAGTATTCGAGCAGGGTCCAGACGCAATCAATTATTTTGTTCCTGCGAGTTGGACAATCCTTCTTTCCGCAGTAGTTCCCAGATTGTATCTATGGTTTTTTGGTGAATTTTCTCTCTGCGCTTAGGCTCAGGCGAAGTAAAATACCTGCAAAAGTGGGCATATCGCTTGTTCAAAGAAAACTCTGCCTTGGCCTGTTCCAGAGAGAGCCCGTCTTGCTGTGCCTGGGTCAGGTCGTCCAGCAGTGTTTGAAAGTATACGCGTGATTGTTGAAAACCCTGTCTCGACCTATTTAAATCAGGTTTATGAATCCCGATCATGACGTCGATTGGGAAGTTTTCGTCACACAGTCCTTTGTACACGGAAATCGTGCGACGAATACTCTCTAAACTGGGTTTGTCGTCAATAAACTCAGGTATCCATTTTCCTCCGCCCATGCCCAAACCGACCAGTAGATTGTCTTCCACAACATACACAAAAATGGAACTGTGCTGTATGCCATCACCCCAGTCGGTCAAACACAGGTGTATGTCACCCAAATCCAATGCGTAGCGTTCGCGAAAGGTGATAGTGGGATTGCGAACCTCAAAGCTGGCCATGATTTCCTGTCTAATCTCATTGCAAAAGCGAAGTCTCCGGCGTAGTGTTTCTTTCTGTGCCGGAGTCAACCTTGCCCGAGCCATGTTCTGCCGCAATAGCTTGATAGCAGAGTTTACTCCGAGGGAATCGCAGTACCCCCTGCGTCCGCGATCGGTTGAGAGCGTGCCTTTGAGCCAATCCATACTCATCCTCTCGTGTCCGATGATTTGGGTGTCCGGGAACGCAGCATTTCCTCCCGCGTGATGAAGATGGCCATGAGTATTGATCACATAGGCCCAATCGTTGCGTCCCAATTTTTGTTCAGCGGCTTTTTTGATTCTTTTCATGATCGACGGTGTTACCTCCGTCTCAATAATCACCAATCCTTTCTGTGTCTCGATAACAGTAACATTGGTATGCATACCCAGATTTGACATACTCAATGTAATAACGCGATCTGTTACACGTCGAATGGTGATGTCTTGGGCGTTGGCAGCAGGTACCCATAAAAAGGCAATCCCACAAAGCAGCAATGAATTACATAAATGTTTCATGCCATCTCCGTCTTTGAAGTTCCTCATGTCTAATAAAATATATAGTCAAACCACACCAATAACTCCCAAATGAGTATATCACAGATTGTGATGTTGTCAAGCAGAGCAAAACTGTCCCATTCATATTAAATCCTATTAAAAGAGTATTACGATTCATACAAAAATGGTTGAATAAATTGTGGGGCTCGGGCGTGAATGTAACAACCGGGATTGATTCTCACAAATGGGAAAGCAAAATCGAGATTCTGGGACATTTGTCAGGCAGACATTATTGAACCGACATACTCTACGTCATTTATACCAAGTCTCAAACTAGGGTCAACAACGACAATTCTAAAAAATATACCTTGACTTTGCTAGGATTTTCCTTATCGCTTTGCTTTAAGCTTTGCCGCATGGTGCTTGAGAAAAAACACAAATCAATGTCAACAAAATGTCAGCCAGAGGTCGGATGGTGCCTCTAATTGCAGTCTTATGGTCTTATCCAGAGAAGCTGCCAGCCAGCGTTTAACCGGTGTCGCTTCACCTAAAGAAGCGAGGATGTCCCTGTCTATTGTCTCGTCCGTCTCCTCCCCCTTCCAGAAGGCTCCGAGCGTATTTGAAATAGTTTTCATTCGGTCGCAAAGGGGGCTTAGTTTGAGATTTCGCGAATGGCAGACATAAGGTCTCTCCGGGTGCAGGTCTCCACCGATTGCCTTCAGTAGGGTAACAATGCTTCCAACGAAGTCCCAATTACACGGCTCCAGCATATCTATTGCCATGGCCAGTGACATCCTGGCCTCCTGGCCGTCTACGGTATCATGTATGATTATCTCTTTTGTTTGCTCCAGAAATTCCGCTGCGTCTTTGTAATGTTCCCCCGGAGGAAGTGCCCCCGGGGCATACTCCCTGACATCAAACACCATCATATGATAAGGTCGGTTCGACTCCAGTGCTTCCCTGACCTTGTCAACTATTCGCTCAACCTGCCACACCTTCAAAGGGCTGGCTTGACCAATAAAGCTCAATAGCTTCTCTGCTGAAATACCGCCGAGGTCTGAATCTAAGTCCCTAACCGTCGTGTCTTCGCACCATTGGGATAGTATCTGACGGCAGTTCTCCAGTTCCTTTTTGCGCTCTGGCGGTCTCTCGTTTGATTCCTTCGGGCAGCGCCCGGAACCAATGGCCTTGATAATACGCTCCGCCTCAATGTCGGCCTCATGGTAGCACATTTCCATACCCATTATAAGCCCCCTTATCTTGGTAGTCTGTTCGTCCAGAGGCCCAATAGCCTCTACCATCTTATCGATGGCCAGTATCTCTCTGTCTGCTTCAACACCACAATTCTGCCACCACGAACTGCATCCTTCTTTGTTTGTCTCTCCTTCTTCGTTCATTTGATTACCCTGTTATTGATTATCTGTAAGCTCTGATTCTATCATAGTCGTCAATCCGATGACTTCATCCAACTCTCGATACGCCAATAAACCTGCATCACTGGTTACTTTGGTTCCATGAAATTCGACCTTCAGTTTTCGGTCAAAATCGAGCCTAAGAGCATCCTTGCTTCTTTCACCCATTGGGTTCTCCAAATCAGAATAGTCAAAACTGGCTTGAGTGGTCTCCATAAGCTCTATGCTATCAAAATTCAATTCATTTGTCACTGTTTACCAGGGAAATGCGGGTTTATACTTTTCATACATAAGATCGGATTATGTCTTTTGTCGCCAAACATCGGCGTTGGGGACATTCGGCGGCACATCCAGTCGAGACCCCCAGTCTCTGAGCATCTTTCGGTGCTCTGCCAAAACTAAAGTATATCGTGAGCTTTCTGCAAGGTTTTTGGTCTCGCCGGGGTCGGTTTTCATATCGAAAAGCTGCTCAACTGAATCTTCTTTGTAAACGATATACTTGAAAGACGGTGTCCGGACCATTCTGCCTGTATTGGAGCTAACTTCGGTAACAATGAAGTTGTTGATAGAAACGGATTTGCCTTCGAGGATTGAGCGTAAGCTCCTGCCTCGCATATTTTTTGGAGGTTTTATTCCGGCATAGTCGCACAAGGTCGGCATAATATCCAGGCCGGATGCCAGATGGGTAGTGTCTGTTCTGTTTTCAAGAATGTGTCCCGGCCAGGAGAAGAGAAGCGGTACCCTTGCAGCTTCATCGTAGAGTGTATTTTTTCGTACCATCTGATGATGGGCCAGGCCTTCGCCGTGGTCTGAAGTAAATACGATTAGTGTATCCTTCGCATAACCATAATCTTCCAGCGTCTGAAGGATACGACCGATTTCAGCATCAACATATTCGATATTGCGGTAATAGCTCCATAGGTAGTATCGCCACTGCTCTTTGTTCCATTTGCCCTTAAACGGCTCATTGCCCAGCCGTCTCTGTTTGATGTTCTTCGGCTCATTTTTATCGTACACAAAATTAACCGGAAGTTCCGGAAGCTCCCTTGTCAGTTCGCCATAGCGAAGTCGCTCCGGCTTGTCCATATTCAGCCTTAGCCACTCACAGATGTCGTGAGGCTGCATAAATGAAGCAGCTAACAGGAACGGTTTGGATTTTGAGCGTTTTCGCAAAAAGCCCTCGCATGCGCGTGACATTGCCGTATCGCAAAGGTAACCAAAGCCGCCGATGCCCGTATTGATTACGTTAAAGCCCGGTATATTGCTTGTGTAAGTTCTTGGCAAATGCCACTTGCCTGCGTAGAAGGTCTCGTAATGGGTTTGTTGTGAGAACCATTGGCCGAGGTTTGGAATGTCTGAACGGATGGGGCGGCCGTTTACGTAAACTGCGGTCTCGCTGCTGGTTCGGCCTGTAAAAATAGCACTCCTCGCAGGGCTGCACACCGGGTTGGCTGAGTACGATTGAGTGAAGCTTACGCCGCTGGTTTTGAGCCGATCAAGTGCTGGTGTTCGCACATGACGACAGCCTCCAGCGGCGATTGTATTGATATGCTGCTGGTCTGTAATAATCAAAAGAATATTCTTCGGTTTTGGCCTGCGACTTTGCCGGACAGCGAAAGCGTTCCTCTTCAAAGTACCATTGGCTAATAGTGCCACTGTGCCGCCGCTTAACTTTATAAAATCCCGCCGGTTTACAAGACAGGAAGATTGCTCTGTTGTGGTATTTTTATTCATCGTTCTTACTTTCTTTGTGTTTTTTTCCTTTTTTCGTAAGATTTTCGTTCTTTTTCTACTATTTGTCTGGTGATTTTCTCTGCATGTTCATCCAGGATATAGGCCTTGTTCATCGAGGTTACTGCTAATAATCTATGATGGTCATCAAGCCAGTATTCACAGGGAAGAATCCCGCTTCCTAATTGAACAAAGCAGTGCAGGGATATATTTTCGCCACCTATCTTCGTTGTGTAAAGTCCGCGATAA
Source organism: Candidatus Aegiribacteria sp. (assembly GCA_048635425.1). Lineage (GTDB taxonomy): Bacteria > Planctomycetota > Phycisphaerae > Sedimentisphaerales > Anaerobacaceae > NIOZ-UU13. The sequence goes on along the minus strand of JAIVYN010000156.1, from coordinate 1,533 downwards.
GATAGGCGCTGGTCTTTTTTCAAAAGGCTCAGTCCTTCGAGCATATCAAAGGCTAAAACAGTTTCTTTACTGATTTTCAGACGTTGCACCGCCTCAAACAAACACCAATCGCAGGTGGTTCTGTCGATGCCGTCAGTGATTTGTCCGGCATCTTTGTAGCTCAGTTGTCTTAAAGTTTTGTTGTCCGCGTCGATGAACCGGTTTTCCAAGTTCCAGGCAATCGGTGTTGCCAATTGGTTATTTCGACATTCGATTGTTGCTTCGACAATGTTCACTAATGCGTCGGTCTGCAAGATTTCCTGATGTACCTTCAAAGTTAGAGACCGTTGTGAATTGAAGAGGCGCTTTATTCGCAGAAGTCCGACGTTCTGATTGCCGCTTTGGCGATAACCGTGGCATGTCCAAATGCGGTATGTGTTGACCCAGTTACCATCGGGCTTGAAATCTTCGGATGAAGGCGGGGATTTACTGAGAGCACCTAATTCATCTAACAGCGTCGGCGTTAAAGGTGAACCGACTATCGTTCTTTTACTTTTCTTGGCCATAATATTTTCTTTTGGTTCAACTGCAAAAAAGTTGGTTACTTTAAGGTGAGTTTACCGGCTAAGACCATGAATAATACGGATTTATCGCATTGTGGGCAACAGCATATATGTGTTATAAGTGGGCAGCACCACAAAGGATACCGCCCACATGCTGAGGCTGCTATCGAGGCGCTCGGGTCGCTTCGGCGCGTTGCCCCATCCTCCCCGATAGCAATGACATTATACCTATACATGCTGTTGCCTTAAAGCGTTAAATCTATATGGCTTACATCAAAATGACCCTTAATATTCACCAACTTTTTTGCAGTTGATCCTTTCTTTTAGACAGTTTGGATTGTTATTTATAGTCTTTTCCGGCGAGACTGTCCCGGCATGATTTGCGCCACTTAACAAGCGTTGCTTTCATCGATTGCAGAATCTGCGGTTTTTCTGCCGCTAAATCTGTTGTTTCGCCGGGGTCTTCGAGCAAGTCGAAAAGCATATAGGTTTTGCCCTTGTTACTGCTGTATATCTTGTAGCGGTTGTCGGTCAGTGAGACCTGGTTTTTGGATTCAAAGCCGATCGGCACCGGACGTCTGACCATTTTGCCGTTAATCAACGGCAGCAGGCTGACTCCGTCAATAGGCTGCGGTTGTCCTTTCATTTTGAAGCCGAGCACGTTCAGGACGGTCGGGAAGTAGTCTGAAGTGCAGCAGGGAATATTGGTTATCTGTCCACCGTTGATGCGAGCAGGCCACTCAAGCAGGGCCGGCACGCGCACGCCGCCTTCGAGTAAACTGCGCTTGCGCCCGCGGAATGGCCCGGCTGAACCACGATAGCGGCCTTGTCTGCCGTCTTTTCCTTCAGGGCCGTTGTCGCTGCAAAACCAAAACATAGTGTTATCGGCTATTCCCAGCTCTCGCAACCGGCTGCGAAGCCGACCTACCTGTTCGTCCAAAGCGGTAATACATCCATAGTAGTGCTGCTCATCTTCGCTGTACTGCGAATA
>JAIVYN010000155.1:0-9194 GCA_048635425.1 Candidatus Aegiribacteria sp. | reverse complement strand
GCCCCCATCCTGGTTGGCTCTTTTCTCGCTTACGCAACCACCGGTTCTTTTGACCCCGGATTATTTATCCTGGCGCTGTCGGCGATAATGGCCCTGCAGGCCGGTGCCAATATGGCCAATGATTACTTCGACCATATCTCCGGAAATGACTGGGTCAATAAAAATCCAACGCCCTTTTCAGGTGGAAGCCGTTACATTCAACAAGGCATTCTTTCGCCCAAAGCAGTTCTGCTCGCCGCACTGACCGCTTTGGCGGCAGGTTCGGCAATCGGACTTCTCATTGTCCTGCTGACAAAGAGCGTCTTTATTTTAACTCTCGGCATTATCGGATTGCTCGGCGGCTTCTTCTATACCGCTCCACCTATCAAGCTTGGATACCGTTATATCGGCGAGTTTGTCATCGCGCTGCTGTTCGGCCTGTTTCCTGTATATGCCTCCTACTATTTGCAGACGGAAACTATTGATACTGTCCCGCTTTTGCCTGCCGCCATCGTCGCCATACTGATTTTTTTGGTGATTTTAATAAACGAATTTCCCGATGTTGCCGCCGACGCCGCGGTAAACAAAAAAACACTTATCGTTCATCTCGGCGTGCCGACTTCAGTGTGGATTTACAGAGCTGCACTGATTGGGAGTTTTATTATTGCAGCGACCATGTTGATTTACCGCTCAATGTTCTTTGCGGGATTGTTTTATATGATTACACTGCCAATCGCGGCGCTCGCAATAAAATCTGCAAACAAAAAAGACTTAGTCAAGCCCGGCCAATACCGCGCCAGCCAAATCACAGTACTTTTGCACGCAATTGGCTCCTTAGCCCTTACCATCGGCTTTATCATTACCGGCTTGCGCAACACAGCAGTATATGGCGTTTAGAACTACAGCGTAACTTAGATTTTATCAACAGACACAAAGTGTTATGGTAAAAATGCTTATATCGACTGTGCTAAATTTTTATAAGCTTTATAATCGCATCGAGGTCGTTCGGTGCCTCTATGGGCGGATTGTTGAATTGGCCCTGTTTTTCTTTGTGGTAGTTGACCGTTACATTGGGGTCTTTTAGCGGATGGCCTGTCAAAACGCACGCAACCCGCTCATCAGCGCCGATTATATTCTCAGCTCTAAGGTGTTTTAAGCCGGCTATTGTCGCCGCCGAAGCCGGCTCACAGCCCAATCCATATTTGCCGATAATCGCCTTGGCATCGACAATCTCTTCATCAGGTACCGCACGCACGAGGCCATCACATATATCAATCGACCGAAGGCATTTTTTCAAATTGACCGGCCGCGATATCTCTATCGCCGAAGCACAGGTATGCGGCGAAAAGTTACGGGCCGTCAAATCGGCGTAATATTCGTCAATGATTTTCTGGTTGACCTTACCATCATTCCAGGTCAGCTTTTTGTTATTCACTAAGTCGGTCAATGTGTCGGCGCCGGCAGCGTTAATAATCGCCATTCGTGGTATTTGCTTAATCAAGCCGAGCTGCTTCAATTCCCAAAAGGCCTTGCCGAAGGCACTGGAATTACCAAGGTTTCCGCCGGGCACCACAATCCAGTCTGGCACTTCCCAGCCTAAGCCTTCAATGATGCGATACATTATGGCCTTTTGCCCTTCGAGCCGGAATGGGTTCAGCGAATTGAGCAGGTACAGTCCCAGCTTTGTGCAGACATCCTGAACCTGGCGCATACAGTCATCGAAGTCGCCGCGTATTTGAATTGTTTGCGCACCGTAATCCATCGCCTGGCTGAGTTTGCCGAAGGCGATTCGACCTGAGCCGATAAACACCGTGCATTTCACACCGCAGCTATGTGCATACAAAGCCACCGATGCCGAGGTATTGCCCGTCGATGCGCAGGCGCTCGAGGCTGCCCCGACCATTTTTGCGTGACTGAACGCCGCCGACATCCCATTATCTTTGAACGAGCCGGACGGATTCAGCCCTTCATATTGCAGAAAGAGACGCCCCGGCTTCATATCGACATATTCAGCCACAGCATCGTTTTGCTGCAGGATGGTCTGGCCTTCGCCGATGGTTACTTTATATTTATCTTCACAGAAGCTCAATAGCTCGCGGAATCGCCAGACGCCGGAAAAATCCAGCAGATTATCTCTGGTTGCCCAGCGCCTGGCAAATTCGCTTAATTTACCAGGGACCTCAATCTTGTCCCAGTTATAGCGTATATCCAGCAGCTCACCGCATTTTGGACACTTAAACATTGCCTGGGCGCAGTCGAACTGGCCCCCGCAATCCGGATTAATACACTTCTGATAAGCCGCATCAGTCATATTCTCGTATCTCGTGTCTGGTATCTCGTATCTTGTCATTCGACTCATGATTCACGGGCGAGAAGCGCCGAATTTATGTATCGGCTCTTCTTGCACAGTCCTGGAATTATAAACAATAAACGGAGCCAATGGTACAGAAATTGGCTTTGTTTGGGTTTGTTTTTTTGGGCCTGAAGGCGGTCCCATTTTCATAATCCTTTTGTGAAAAAGCGTTTGCGTTCATTTTTTGGCATTTCGGAAATTGGGTTTGTTTTGGCTTTGTTTTTTTATAGCCCATAGCCGCATTTTTCTTCATAATCCTTTGTAAATACACACTTTGCATCAATTTCTACCCTCTCGGCAATTGGCTTTGATTGGGTTTGAATTGGGTTTGTTTTCACCAATTGTCCAATTGGCAATATTTTCATAATTCGTTATATTATATGTATTTACATTCATTTGCAATCCGCCTACGGCGGACAAGATTGGGTTTGTTTTGCATAAAAAGGGTTGATTTGTAGAGGGTTCTCGACAGATGTAGAGGTGCCTTATAGGCACGTAAATAACTGGATTCTCGCTGCTTATGAGTGGTTAAATGGTTCATTAGTTAATTTGGGTAAAATGGTTAATTTGGTTAATTGGCCCCGGTTATTCGGATAAGCTCATAGTATTTGGCTGCTTTTTGCCAGAGGCGAAAAAAGTAGCCCCCGGCAGAAAAGCAAGTAAGCACACACTGGGGGTAAACTCAGGGAGTAAAAAAACACTCCCTCTATAATTAGAGCTACCTGCACTTTTGATGCGAAAAAAGTCCTCGAATATCGATTGGTTATTCTCGTAACTCGATTTGGGAAAGTGAGTTAAAAAATTATTAAAAATTTCAAATTTTGTTCTGAGGTATCAGCGTTTTTGATTGAAAACACGGACGAATACTGACTCTTAGTACACTGACTAACGCTGACTCTTAAGACACGGATTTCACCCCACTATAGCAAGATAACGCTTCGCTATCTCACGGAGCAAGCAGATTACACGGATAATTATTAGAGTCTCAATTAAAAAGAATTCATCGCAGAGATTTTTTTAGACAGGATTGACACTGTTTTTTTAGACACGGATTGACATGAATCCACACTGATAGTTCAATCATAAATCTTATCTAACCTTACTTCACAAGATACGTCTACAAGACGAGCTAAGCTAATACCTATGTCTGTGCTCAATGGATAAGACTCATGATTCATTCTTTTACGCATTGATGGATTAATTTTTCTGCTTGACCTTATCGTAGTATTGCTAGGGACTTCCTGTCTCAAACAGAAATTTATACAATTGATTGTTCATCGTAACTCGTACTATAAACCAAGCTACTGAATTCATGCTAAAAGAGATAACAAAGGTTTCTGCTGTTTATATTATTGGTAACAAGGAAACAATTAGAGCTGCCAACGAATTTAATGACCAGCTCTCAATCGCTTTATCACGAATGCCCCAGATTCTTTATCATCCGAAAATCTGTCGTGCAGGTGCTGTCTTTTGTGTAGGAGGAAGGCTTTGGCTTCTGGTGCATTTTTGTCTTTCCAGCCGTAGAAGAGAAGCATTCCGTCGACGAGGGTGCCGTCGGGTTTTTTGACGGGTTGGATGTTGTTGTATTTCCAGCCGGGATATTTTGTTTTGTCGGGTGTTAGGTCTCTTTCTTTTTTCCAGGTGTTTCCCTTGTCGGTGGATGTCCATTCTTCGATGTTTCCTCCTCCGTGTTTGTCCATGTAGCCGTCAGAGTCAAGGTAGCCTTCTCCCGTGATGACATAAGCGTGCAAGGTGCCGTCGGCGCTTTTGGCAAGATGGCAGCTGTTCCATTCGTGGTTGGAGTGCGTGACGCGGGTCTGTTTCCATTTTCCGTTTTCGAGTCTGACGTAATGATAGTCGAGGTCTTCGGGCGTTTTATCCGAGAGGACGTGGAGAAAACTTGGATGGTCGTTTTCGTCGATTAAAATGGAGGGAATGATGCTGCCTCCGCGCCATTTCGTGTCCCAGATCATGCATTTGGAATTGGCGAGAGCAAGTTCAATAGGAGTCTGAAGAATTTCGCCCTTGGCGTTCACCACTTCGTCGGTTCGCAGGTCAATTTTTATATAGTAAAGATTGTAGTTATAGCTAACGCGCTGGTCGTAGAGAGGGTTGTAGAATCTTTCGGGTTTGGGGTTGGTCTTAACGTCGTCGTAGGCTATGAAGGCGACATGTAGGAAATTCCCGTCTTTGCTGGGCGCTTTGGCTTGGTACGACGACCAGTCGAGCGCACCATTCAGGTCCAAATCGGTCACGTCCCGCGCGGGGGCGGTCCAGGTCTTACCTTCGTCGGCGGTAATGCGGTAGGTCCATGAGCTGGTGTGGCCATCCGTGCGGTAATATACCAACTGCTTATTATCGTAAATGCGGCAAACAAAGGGATAGGAAAGTCCGGGAGCGATGTCCGGCGCTTTGGTCCACGCGTCGAGGCTGGTCCCAATGTCGCCGGGTTGTTTGGAAAGCAGGTGTGTGCCTGGCGTTTTGTGACAGCCGTAAAGAACATGCAGGAAATCGTCCATGTCGGCCCATATTACGGGACAATAATGGTGATCGTTGTCGGCGGGGCCAAGTGTAATGGGCTTTGAGAATTTCCGGGTCAGAGGGTCGTAAGTGACGGCCATGGGTTTCGTGGGCGACTTGGGCGGACCGCCGGGTTTTCCGCCGGCGTTATAAACAATATGAACTTTGTCATTCAGATAAACCGCCTGAGGCCTTTGTCTGCTATCGTAGAGCATCTTGACCTGGCCGCCTTCGCCAAAGGACTGAAGGGTTTGTTCGGCGAAACTCTGAACAGGCAATAACACCAGGCAAAGAAGGAAACATTTTTTCATGGGACGCTCCTATGATAAAAGTCTACTCCAGTTTTACGTTTCTTTTTGTTTAACTCTTTGCCATTACGAAGTTTGGAAAGTCTTCAAATAGCCAACCATTGATCAAGGTATTGTAGATAATCCCCAAGAACTTCCGCGCGGTGGCAATGATGCATCACCTATCTTAACCGGGATTTCCCATATATCTTCATAAACGACAGTCCTGCACGCTTTGGTACTCTTTTTGAAGCACTCCTGTACAATCCAAGTCCTACAATACCAAGATTTCATATCATTATCAACAACTTCCCAGCAGGTTTAAGCATCCCATGTCACAGAAACACAAGGAAAGTGACATATTTGTGTGAAGAACCTACTTTTTCTTACTGTTCTGTTATAACTCCACTATTGCCCTCCATTACAGAACTCGATTTTCAATCAAACGGTGTGCAGACTTCGGCGAGGTAGGTCGAGACGTGCACACCCTTGTATATTTGATCTTGGTACATAATGTCTCCGATGGTAATTGTTCAACGATATGGTTCAGGTGAGGGCGGTTCGCGAACCGCCCCTACTGAGGTGTGGCATCAAAGACCAATACCTCAAAAGGCTTTAGTTCAAACGTGTGCTTTCCTCCAGCAGTTAGCACGATTGCAGGTTTGTTTAGGTCTTTCTTCCAGGGGCTCTTGAGAGAATACTTTTCTGCAGTGCCTTTCGGCACCTGTACCTGCGTCTCCTGTGCAGGTAGCACAGGTGCAGGCAGCTCGAAGGCTTTGCCGATATTTAGGGTGATAGTGCCGGGTTTGTCGAGAGGATTGCGCAGGGCCAGGATACCTTTTCGCTTGGACCATGATGCCCAGCCGTAGATTTCGCCCTTGGCCGGGTCACCGCCTATCCAATGCGTATCCACCAGTACGTCCGCATTGCTGCGTGACCATTGTGCGGCCTCGGCCAAAGCGTCCCAGTCCTGCGGCCGCATCAGGGATGGGGTGATATACAATTCCTGGCAATCGGTGCCGCCGGCGAAGAATGCCCGTATATCATCCGCCAGGCCCTTGTTTTCATTAGGGAGTCCGTGATTGGCGAACATAACACCCTGAGTCATAAGGGAATTGAGCGGATGAAGCGGCGCGCGGACAACAACATTGTGGTAAGTTTCTTTGTCACGATAGGTGATTTGCTGCTGTCGTTTGGAGCCCCAGCCGTGAGTACCCCAGTCCCTCCCGGAGCGCCAGATAGAGTCACCATACCACAACCAGAAGGGCGACGCCCAAGTGCCCGTTGTAATGTTTATGAACACATCGGGCTTGACCCGGCGAAGGTCGCTGATAAGCCGCAGCAGAGCATTCATGTCCCGGGCGAATTCACTATTGGTCCCTGTTGGTCTGCCGCCGATGCCTATACCATCGAACTTAAAGTAGTTCAATTCGTATTCACGGAGCATTTTCGTACACACATCGCGAAATCTGGTGTAATACGTGCTGCCGGCAAGTGAGAATCCGCTTTTGTTTGTCTCGAAGCCCTGTTGTCGGCCATACTTGAGTCTTTCTTCTTTGGCTTTGCCATATCCACCGAAAGGAGAGAGCCAGGCCCCCAGGTTGGAATCATATTTCTTCGCCGCCTTCTGCAGGTTCGAAAAGCCGTTCGGGAAGCCCTCGTGAAAACGCCACAGTGAAGCGGGGTCATCCCAACCATCATCCAAGGCGAACGAATTTATTACTACCTTTCGCTGCTTGATTAGCTCATTTGCGAACAGTTTAATAACCTCCAGAAAATCATGCTCCAGTATTTTCTCTGCGCCGTAGCCGATATCATACCAGCTATTGTAGTGCAGAAACGGCCTGTATGGGTGCGCCCGTTCACGCTCAACGTAATATAGAAAACCTCTGCGCAACTGGCCCTGCGGAACAACGCCTATGACCGAACTGTGCACAATTGGCTCGCCCGGCTTGAGCAGGATATTGTAGGGCAGACTGCAACGTACAACATCCGAGTTCCGCTGTAATTTCTGACTTTTGGATAGGGGGTGCTCGTAAGCAAAAAACATATTACCCAACACCACAGGCGAGCCATCCACAGTGCCCATTACCTTGGCGTTCGATTCGCTTAGCTCCAGTAAGACCATTTCTTCGACTTTGATTGATTTGTTTGCAGCGGCCAGGGTTATCTCTTGACGCACGTAGTTTGAGCCATCGCGTAAAATTGCCCGCCATTCAACTTCGAGATTATTATTTGATGAGGCCAGCTTAACAGAGATTTGCTTGCCGCCAAACTGTTTCGCCAATCGGCACGACTCGCTGTTTGGTTCCAAGCTCTCGAATTTGGGCTTGCCAACGATTTTCAAATCGGAAGCTTTTGTCACCTGCCCACCTTCTAAAACAAATAGAAAGCATTGGGCATCCTGCATTCGTATTGTATTTGAGGTGAGCTTATTTCTAACGTATCGGGGTTTGAGTCGTCCTTCGGACACACTCCAGGCACACGAGATAAGCCTATTTTGTAAAATGAGCTCATCTTTGTACACTCTGCCTTGAGCATCACCCGGCGCAGGGCCCGGAAACTCAAGTCTTGCTTCTGCGTATGCGCCAGTAGTAAAAATCATCGCTGCTAATATCGCTGCGCCTGTAAACCAGAAATTCTTTTCAGCCATTTTCTATCCCTTCATAACAAAGTCGGTTAGAGCGTAAATAGCATTGACATTGTAACCGTGTTCAAGGTGATAAATGTATTCGAGGTTGCCACCGTCGTTTTCTTCGAAAATGTTTTTGGCCCATTGCAATATCGAATCTGTACTTTCTGCAGACATATCATTCGGTAATGGAGAGACACTTATCAGCATTTCTTTTCCAAAGACTTCCCTAACCCTGTCGAGTGATGTGTCACCACCAAGGTCGAGAGAACGGAGGTTTGCAATTTTGGAAAATGCCTCCAGATGATTAGTGCTGGGGCCGCACGAATGTAAACGAACAGGACCAAGCTCCTTACCAATCTTTGACGTCACCGGCACCACAAATTGTTCAATCAGCTCCGGGCTGACCATGCAGGACGAACATTCGCCCACATGTATCGCAGTTATGGGTAAATTGGCTGTTTGCGAAAAATGCCGACATAAGACAACGAAGGCCTCTGCGATCCAGTGCATGATTTCCAGGCAGGGCTGTGGTCTGGTCATCATATCTACAAAAATATTTTCGCCGACCAACTTCTGGGCAGAGGTCATAGCTCCGTGTACTGCGGCCCGGCCGGATTTGTCCCAGAAAAAGGGCGGGATAGGACATAGCTGCTTTTGGGAATCACTCTGCACTTGGCGAATTTGCTCGTCGAAGAGATTGATTAGAGGGTGAGCGAGCAGACTATCGGGCGAAGGCAAATCGCGAGGGTCTTTGCCCGCGAGACATCCGGGCGTGATGTCGGCGTCTTTGTCGTCCTGGGGGACGAAATCAGCACCGAGCAGCATCCCCAGAATCATATTCGGCTGGATGCCGCCAATTTGAATTTGCTTGTCATTCCAATAATCTATCTGCCCCAGATTGGATTCCGAATAAAATAGCCGCATATCTCCGAAGTGTTCCAATGCATATTCATTACACAGAGAATCGACAAGATAGCGTATATCCGGATTAAGGTAATATTCTCGGTCGAACTTTACTCCCAATGCTGCGGCCATCCATGCTTTCGAAAGTGTGCCTGAGATTGTAATCATTTCTGCTACCTCGTTTCGAGGGCAAAGCGGGGCTTTCTGGTTCTCCACTTTCCGCGGGTAAAGTCGGGGACTTTGACCGGGACACTGCCATTGGCAATCGAGAGCTCGGAAAGCGGCCCGTGCACGCACATAATAACAGAGTCATAGACATCGATAGGCGTTTGCGTTCTATTCTTGACGGCCTGGACGAAGAGCTTCAGCTCGCGAATGTCGGTGCCGCCGTGGCCGCCCAGAGCAGGCTCCCTGGTCCAGGGGTGCCGATATTTTTCGTGATAAGGTGGAAAAGGCTCCCACTCGTGATATTTCGGGCTCTTGCCCTTGATGTAAACAGCGTCTCTTTGTTCGTTGT
>JAIVYN010000154.1:0-9265 GCA_048635425.1 Candidatus Aegiribacteria sp. | reverse complement strand
GTGACAGTACCGTTGCTTCTACTTCACTAGGACGTTGTGATACTAACATGAGCCCAATACCATATTTACGACCTTCTTTTGCTAGTCTGCGAATAGCTTCTTGTGCCGCGGAATATTGGGCTTCGCCACGATCAGGAACGTATCGGTGAGCCTCTTCACAGACGAGTAAAACTGGACTACTTTGCCGCTCTGTTGGTGTTTGCCATAATTTAACGGAAAATAATGTGCGTGCAATTGCTGCGCTTGAAGTGCCAGCTATTTCATTTGGAACCCCAGAGAGATCTACTATACGAATTATTTCATTTGAATCAAAGAACTGACCAATAACACTGCCTAAAGGGTCCCCAGCACCATCCCAAGGTTTCATCATAAACTGTAATCGTGAGTCATTCCTAAGAGACTGTAATTTCTTAAGCACTTTATTGAATTCCTCATGATGACCTCTATTTCTATCATTTGGGCGTTGAGCATTAATTGCACCGACAAAACCCTCATTATAAAGCACTCCTTCATTCATACCAAATTCATCCAACTTAGGTGGGTCGCCGAGTTTATATGGAATTGGTGAATCAACTGTAATGTCGGAATCAGATAAGCTAAGTACATCTCTTGCAGATTCTTCTCGCGCAGAAAGAAGTGCATTCTTAACGATGTTTGATTGGGACGTTGCAGCGCGCTCTGTCCTGCCAACCAGCAAGGAAATTGTCTCATCCAAATTAAGGAGCCAATAGGGTAATGATAGTGTACCCTCATCAGTAGATAATCGTTTATGTCCAGTAAACGCGTCACCATATTCATTATGGGGGTCAAGTATTATTATACGAGGATTCCACTTTTGGTATCCCATGTTCTCGCCGCGTTTTGTAATTGCATGCAAAATTGCAGCAACGGCTCCAGACTTACCCGCACCAGTTGAACCAAGAATAGCTGTATGCTTACCAAAGAGTTCGTTCATATCAGCATATGCAGGTGTGCCACCAGAACCCACATGTTTACCTATTTCAATAGCTGCACTCCCGCCCTCACCAAAAACGTATTTAAGTTCTGTTTTAGGGGTGAGATAAACTTTTTGTTGGGGCAGTGGAAATGTTGAAACACCACGTTCAAATTTAAGCCGCCATTCAGAAGCAGGATCGTCGCCTTCACGTACCCATTCACCTTCTCCGAAGAGATCTGCTTCCACAACACGAGCTGTCGGACTCACATCTTGTAAAATTCCCATTTCTCGCTGATATTCAAACTTCATACGGAGTCGACTTACATAACCATAGATAATAGTTCGGCCATAGTGAATACGGATAATCGAGCCAAACTGACCTATTAGGTAAATAACACCACCATAAACGCGTGATAATTCGGCAATTTGTGCATCGAGTTCGGCGACAATGTGTGTACCATCCACTTCGATAATTACACCGATGGCCAAATTTTCAATCGGTTCACCTGGTTGTTGGTATTTATTGCTCATCTATCACCTCCCAGAATACGAATAAGAACCTCGAACTTCCACCATGGTAGATCGGCATTAGAATCAATCTGTTTGTCAGCATGAAAGAAACCTCGCTTGGCGTGGATTCGCACACGTTCCTTTAAATGGGGGTCTTTCCGCCATTTATCCAAAAGACCTTCGGGTTTATCTGCACTCGTAAAAACAATGATTGTTAAGCGGCCATCGGATTCAATCAATGCCCTGTCTAGTTCGTCGTTAATATGAGAGTCATTAAACGCATAACCTACCACAGCCAGAACAACTTCACTGTTTTGTGGTGGTCTTAGTGTCTGCCGCATTTTATTTAGAATTTGGGCAAAAGGGTCTCGTTGTGCCTCTCGGTACTTGGTTGCCGCCGGCCAAATAAGCACAGGTTCCTGTTGTTCACTGTCTTTGAGTCCATAACGTACCCGCCGTGGTAACAAATCATCATCTAGAAGACACCAGTCTATTGAACCATGAACCTTAAATACTCGAGCAGATACGGATGAATCATCATATGCCCTTACATTCCACCAACCTGTTACCCCGCCATTAAAGCCATCTGCAAGAGGTATCTTTTCTAAAGCTAGGGCATCTTCAAGTAAAGTGTCATAGTTCAATGTGAAATAATCCGTAGAATAAATTGGACCTGATTTGCCGGATTGTAACCTTCCGTGAACAGCTCGGATGAATTGCAGGTGGTTGTGAATTTTAATTTTACAACTGCTGACCGCAAGCCTTATGTTCTGTTTGATAGTTGTGAGAGCATCTCGAAGTTCTGTGGCTGAGTATAAGTTAGTACCTATTGCAACACTAGTCGTTTTAGCACAACGTGATTCGTGTCTATCTGCCATTGAGATAAGGTCGACAAGTTCACTCATATAATCTTCTATAGTACAACTTTGTGATCCACTAAATTGTTCAATTAGCCCTTGAAGGATTGTATGGGTTTTGTCAGTTTTTGGGATCTTTGTGAGAATCTCTTCTGTCAGTTCTTCCATGAGTGGAAGACCGGCACACTTGCTACAACCTGCTCCAAAGACAAAAGAACGTTTACTTTGAGATAGGAGTTTGATCAATTCCTCGATAGGTTCAGAATATTCTGGAAGTCGAAGGGGCTCGAGTTCGTCCGAAGCACCTATGTTTTGTTTCCCTTCTGCTTTAGAATCTGCGATTTTTTTAGCCATTGTATCTTGTACCCCTTTTTATCTTGTATACTTCATAAATCCATTTTAATGTTTAAAAGAAATACAAACTCTCTCGAATTAGGCTTATCCAGTGATGTCATCGCCTGCGCATTCTGGCGAGGCACCAAACCCACAATTCCCGCCAATTAAATTCCTATCTCGTGAAGCGTATCTCGTGTTGATTTCGCTCCCGGATGTATCACGCATTTAGGCACAGAAAATAACACAAAAGAAGGGGAAAGGCCAGGAAAATCAATTTATTATTGATTATTTACTATTGATTATTTGGTCTGAGATTGCCGCGGTGCCTTATAGGCACGTAAGTATTTGCTCCTAATGAACTAAGCAATCTCATTCGGCACGATGTTATCTGTAATTGTTTTAATAGAATGATGTTAACTATTAGACAGCAAATTCCTTCTTTCGGCTGAACATCTGTGCTTTTAGACGGTCGATGATGGAGGAGTGCATTTGTGAGACGCGGGACTCGGATAAATCAAGGGTTGCCCCGATTTCTTTCATGGTCATCTCTTCGTAGTAGTACAAGACGATAATCAGCCTTTCAGCCCGGGTCAGCCCTTTGGTAAGCAAACTCTTAAGGTCTCGCTTTTGGGCTTCGACGACGGGGTTTTTGCTCCTTTGATCTTTGATTATGTCTATTTCGCGAATTTCTTTTTCGCCGTCGCCTTCGCCGTATTTGGTGTTCAACGATACCAGGCTGACCGCATTGGCATCCCGCCGGAGTCTGTTGAACTCCTCCGTATCCATATCCAGCTCTTCAGCGATTTCCTTTTCTGTAGGTTTGTGGCCAAGATGTGTTTCGAGCGAATGTGTGGCTTTTGACAGCTGGTGGGCCCGGGCACGCACCAATCGCGGCACCCAGTCCATACTGCGAAGCTCATCAAGAATGGAACCTCTTATACGAGGGGAGCAGTATGTCTCGAACTTCACGCCTCGCTCCGGGTCGAAAGCATCTATAGCGTCTATCAGTCCGAAAATGCCGGCACTGATAAGGTCGTCCAGCTCAACCTTGTCAGGCAATTTGCTGTGTAGCCGCTCGGCGCAATATCTTACCAGGTTTCTGTAATGTTCCATGAGCAGGTTGCGGAAATAATCATCGCGGTTTTTATGGAACTGCTCCCATATCTGGTCAATGCTGAGTTCTTGCTTGGTTTTCACAGGATTCCTCCTTGAAAGATACCCCGCTTTACGGGAACCTGGATTTTATAATTTTATAGATTTTGCAGAGCCTGGTTTTGAGTCCCATAAAAAACAACGTTTTCCCGTTGTCTGAATGTTATGCTGCTGTAGAGACAAACACATTGCTCATCTCAATTTTTTTATCGGTTTTTTGGCGGATAACTTTAGAAAAACCAGTTAACAATAATCAGTTGATACTGCTTTTTTGCTTTTGCCTGAGAAATTCTGCTGCCAGTCTTTGGTTAAGTGAGTTTTCCAAAAGCTTGTTTATCTGCAGCTCGAGATATCCATCTCGATTTTCTTCAAGAAGCTCTCTGCTCTGCTCATCGAGAATCGGTTTAACCTCGAAGCTCCCACTGACGCCGAATTTGATATTTTCAGTGTCGCACAGGATAAGCCGCTGGTTTCGGATATGCTCATCGAGTGCATTGTTCAGCAGGTAGGAAAACTCGTTCACCGCCAGCTCTTTCGGGACAAATCCGGGATTGTTCACGTTAGTTATGTTTTGAGTAAGGATTTTTTGGCGATTGTGTGTGAACTCGATTATCTTAACCAGTATTTCAGTAATATTATCTGTTATCAGCGGCGTTATGTTCATACGTAATCCTTCCTGTTGCCTTTTCTGCGAGAAATTATTTGTCCTGTTTTTAATTATCTTAAACAGATTGTAAGCCTCGGCCTGTTTCTTGGCTGGCCGTGTTGTTTGTTTGCTCAGCCGATGAAACTTTGGTAACGGTCTGTTCCTTGCATAAAATCCGTCTTATTTCTGTAAGGTTTTTTGTTTTCTTAAGCTGTATGATTTTTGATAATCTCTCGAATACGGACTCATCGTAGAGTCGGTGTCCGCCCTCGGTCCATTTTGATTCGCGGATAAGTCCCATTATTGTGTAGTTATGAATAGTTTGTCGTGAAAAGGGGGTATAGTTTACTAACTCACCAATTCGATACAGCTTCGCAGGTATTCGCAAAGTGTCATTCTCGACTTTTGGTTGCATAGCCAAAATTGCTTTCTCAAATCGTAATTTGTTCTGCCTTAATTTATAGACTGGGCCACAATGAGTTGGGGGTGAGATAATCGAATACACATTTCAGGAAAGATACTTCGTTTCATTTCTGGTTTTAAGTTAATCGATTCTGATTCAGGTTATTTGCTTTGGCTACAGCTTGTTAATTAATGTCAAACCACGGACAGATAAACCTCGTGTCGGTAGGTTAACACAGGTCTTAGAGTTGTTAATTCATGCAAAGCCACGGACAGATAAACCGTATTATATAATAAAAATGTATTTTACGTTTTATAAAATGTAAAACCCATTTTATCGGATGTCAACCTTTTTTTCATTTTTTTAAAAAAAATTTGGTTTTTTTTTGACCTGGTCATGCTCTATCGAGCACCCACGGCTGCAAAGACAGGGTGCCAATCTATCTTCTTTTCTGAAGTTCCGGACTTTTTCTTACCCCGGTGCTGCTCACGAGGTCTCTGGCACAAAAGCGTGGATTCATTTCTGAATTTAGCCGATGCTTTTTCCCAAATACCCCCGCAAAAATATCCGATAAGAGGGGGAGTGAACACGAGGTGTTACACGAAATTGCATGAAATGGACATAGCAAAACGGGGCCTTTTTGAACTATGCGTCGATACAATCAAAGCTCTGGAAATACCGATAATAACCCTGGCAGCAGCATTTCTCTGCTTGAGCAGGTAACTCCTTTGGCTCGGCAGATAAACTGCCTCGATATTGACCGAATAGCTGATGTTTGCATTAAAAACATCCCAAAATTGGTTCGCGCAAGGTTTGCTTCGCTGTATATACTCGATGAAAAAAATAATATTTTGCACCTGCATAAGCACAATCACCCGTTTCTTATAAACAAAATAGTCTCGCTGAATCAACATCCCATGCCTCTTATGGTTATGGCTATAAGAAGTAAAGAGCTGATATTGGTGCCGGATATAGACACCCATAAAAAGCCCATAATTAAAAAATCGCAGCGTGCCTTTGCTGAGAATTATCAGACCAAAAACTGTGCTATCGTTCCTCTTATTTGCCAGGACAGGGTCGTTGGTGTGCTCAATCTGGCGGATAAGATGGATGGCGGCTGTTTTGACTCCGCGGACATCGCATTGATAGAGTTGTTCAGCCAGTTGGTCGGTGCGTCAATTGGCAACATAAAATTATTCGAGAAGATACAACACCAGGCCACAACGGACGGCCTGACTGGTCTTGTGAATCACAAGACCTTTTACGAAATCCTGGAAAAGGAACTTTGGCGGTCACGCCGATACGGCGGAAAAATCTCGCTGATTATGGTCGATATTGACAATCTCAAGAAGATAAATGATGACTACGGCCACCGGGTTGGCGACAAGGTCATCAAGGAAATTAGCAAAAGAATAAGGGAATGCATCCGCCAAATCGACATAGCAGCACGCTATGGCGGCGATGAGTTTGCTGTCATTTTGCTTAATACCTCGCTCATCGATGCCAGTATTGTTGCCAAGCGTATGGTTGACGCGGTTGCGAAGACTCCGACGGCCTGGAACAAAGAGCAGATACCACTATCCATTAGTGTAGGGCTTGGTCAGTATGATGCCGGAGCCAGCCCCGAGGACATTACAAGCCGATCCGACCAGGCACTGTATGCAGCCAAGCAGGCAGGTAAAAACACAGTAAGAATTTTTGAACCTTCCCAAAATAGCCTGTAGCTTTTTCTAACTACCACCCGATTTGTAGCTACACTATACTCTGTCTTGAATTGCCTCAGAGCAAAAAATGAGACGGATGGAATTGACGAAATACGCGGTTTTGCACAATCTTATCGAAAAAGCCTGCATAATTCCCCTCAGAAACATTTTTTATCTTTCTTTTTTTCTTGACGGTAATGTAGGCAATTTGGTATAAGTATAGCTGGCAGGGTCTGTAGTTTATTGGTCCTCTGGAGTGTGGGATTTTTGTAGATTTACGATAGTGAGAGGAGTTGTTATTTGAGCACAGAGCTGTAATGAGGATTTTTTACTTTCCACTTAAGATTATACAATTTTACATTTCTATTGACGTAATAGTTCATATTAGGCTTTTGAAGGAAGTAGGTAGTATTATGTACAAGAAATCATATTATCTGGTTTGTTTTGCCCTGGCAATGGCTCTGGCTGGAGTAGCTCAGGGAGTAACACTTGTCCCCGACGATAGTAGCGTCAAAGACAATCTTTGTCTTTGGCTAAGATGCCCGGACGTTAACTTCGACCCCGCCACCGGTATATGGACCGATGTAAGTGGCAAAGGCAACAACGCCGAACCCGTGGGTGAGGTAGCTGCCTTTAACGTCACCTATTTACTGCCGACGCTCTCGTTCGGCAGCAATTCGAGTGTGTTTGAACATGTATTCAGCACCGTCAAGTTTGAACGCGATGCAGATGAGTTATTGCGGGCAGCCAACTTCAACAATGGCGAAGGACTGAGCGAGCTTACCATTTTTGCGGTATACAGGGTTTCTAACATAGAACAGACTAACAGCGGCATGACTCGTCCGGTAGGTATTGGCTCGCTGCCCGGTGAAGGAGCCAATTTAGGCGACAATTTTGACCTTGCGATTGACGTGACTATCCGTAAGGATAACGGCTATGTCGACGGTGCCACTGCGGAGCACCCGGAAGATCAATTCTTCATTCGCGTATCGAGGATGAATGCCGGTGGCATTGACCAATGGTTCAATACTGATGGGACACTTGAGCAGGTGCATAGCGGCGGCGGACCTGTGTATACCACCTCAACAGATAATTTCTACCTCGGTGACCTGCGCGCCGGTAATTCCCCAACCAGTGGTAGTGGCATCGCGCGAACGGACATCGAGATTGCCGAGGTAGTGGTGTACAACACGTCACTAACCGAAGCCGACCTCATAGGTATCAGCGAATGGCTGCAGGCCAATACTCGTGTCGAACGCAAGACAGCCTTTTCCCCGGAGCCTGAAGATGGAGCCATGATTAACCAGACATGGAGCCTGTTAAACTGGGAATCCGGCGCTACTGCAGTTTCACACGATGTGTATATCGGTGATAATTTTGACGATGTGGACAGCGGCGCCGAAGGCACATTCCAGGGCAACCAGGCCACAGCGCTCGTTACTGTCGGCTTTCCCGGATTTGCTTTTCCGGATGGCCTTCTTCCGGGTACGACTTACTATTGGCGGATTGATGAGGTTGAGGCCGACGGCACTACGATACACAAAGGCGAGATCTGGAGTTTTGCGATTCCACCCAAGACCGCCTATGCGCCCGACCCGGCTGATGGTGCCGAGTCTGTAGAGACGGATGTGCAGCTTAGCTGGACACCAGGTTTCGGTGCAAAATTGCACACCGTGTACTTTGGCGAGAATTTTGACGAGGTGGACAACGCCGCTGGAGGACTTTCTCAGGGAACTGCAACCTATACTCCCGGCACGCTTAAATTGGCAAAGACTTACTACTGGCGGGTCGATGAGTTCGATGCCGTCGACACATATAAAGGCGACGTCTGGAGCTTTACTACTCAGGGCGCCGTCGGAAACCCGGATCCGGCTAATGGCGCTGTGGATATAGAGCATACGCCGATTCTTTCATGGTCGCCGGGAGTATATGCCGTTTCGCATCAGGTCTATTTCGGCGCTGATGAAGAAGCCGTGAAAAATGCCGATACTGGTTCACCTGAGTATAAAGGCACAGGGGACCTTGGTGCTGAGAGCTATGACCCCGGAAAACTCCAGTGGGATACTACTTATTATTGGCGTATTGATGAGGCCAATAACGTCAATCCCGACAGTCCCTGGACAGGCAGCCTCTGGAGCTTTACGACAGCCAACTTCCTTGTCGTGGACGATTTTGAATCCTACAATGACCTTGACCCCGATGATCCCGAAAGCAACAGGATATTTAATGTGTGGTTGGACGGATACGACGACCCGACAAACGGTTCTCTTGTTGGTTATGAGAATCCTCCGTTTGCCGAGCAAACTATCGTTCACGGAGGCAGCCAATCGATGCCGGTATTCTACGACAATAGCGTTGGTTACTCTGAGGCAACTTTGACGTTGACTTATCCGCGTGACTGGACCGAGAAAGGTGTCAACACTCTGACGATCTGGTTCAGAGGCAATTCAGCTAACGCTGCTGAGACTTTGTATGTTGCTCTCAACGGCAGCGCGGTGGTCAATCACGATAATCCAGGTGCAGCGCAGATAACTACCTGGACACAATGGAATATCGACCTGCAGGCCTTTCCAGACCAGGGCGTGAACCTGGCCAATGTCAATACGATTGCCCTTGGTCTTGGTAACAGGAACAATCCGTTAGCTGGTGGTTCGGGTATAATGTACTTTGACGATATTCGACTTTATCCTCCGCCACCGACGGAACCACAAGCACCATAAG
>JAIVYN010000153.1:0-9382 GCA_048635425.1 Candidatus Aegiribacteria sp. | reverse complement strand
CTGTCTATAAAAAACGATTCCTTCGCTTCGCTCGAGGCCTGTCCTGAGCACAGTCGAAGGGACAGGTTTGAAGTTTCTATAAATTCTTGTTGGCTAAGAATTGTTGTATGTTTGCGATTGTTTTCGAGCAGCTCTTTTGCAGCCTCACAAACCATCTCCACGGTGATTGCCTGCATACATAGATGTTCGCTCTTTTTACATTTTGGCTTGCTGCACGGAGCACAATAAACGTTACCGATTATTTGAATCTCATTTTCGTAATCGGTCTCTGTCCAGGCCGGGTTGGTCGGCCCGAAAAGCGTGATGACTTTACGACCCAGGGCTATGGCTATATGTCGTGGACCTGTATCGTTGCTTATTACCAAATCCGCGATGGAAAATAGTGCTTTTAATTCACCAAGGCTTATGGACATTTCTGCTAAGTTGATAAGTTTGTGCTTGCTTGAATTGCAGATTTCTTGGGCAATTTGTTTCTCAAGCGTCTCAGGCCCAACGGATATGACAACCGTTGCGTTGAAGTTGCTAATCAGCCAATCAGCCGTTTGCCCGAACCTGTCACTGCCCCAGCACTTGCTCGGCCCGTAAGCCCCACCCGGTACAATAACGACAAGCGGGCCATCCGGATTTAAGGCTTGCGGCAATTTGCCGCAGAGCTGCTGTTCATCCTGCGCCTCGATAAGCAGTTCAAGGTCTCTGTCGGTTGTCTCACAGCCTAACCATGATGCAATCGCAAGGTAGCTGTCAATCGCAGAAACAGGTTTGAATTTGCCCCCGCTGCTTCGTTTTGGCCATGCAAAACGGCGGGGGGGTGCTTTCGGCGGATAAAGCTTGTCGGTTAGCAAAAAACCACGCCCTTCACGAGCATAGCCGATACGCGATGGTATCCCTGCTAAATAAACCGCTAATGCCGAGGCAAATGAATTCTTGAAAAGGATTGCATTCGCGAATTGATGTTCTTTGAGTTTTTTTGCGACCGCAAACGGATTGTTGCTCTTTTGTTCCAGCCATTTGTCGTTGAAGCTGTTTGGTGATAAGACACCGCGAACCACACCAGTAGCTAAAAACGAAATTTTGCAGCTTTTGAAATGTTTGCGAATGGCCCGCAAGGCCGGCGTGCAAAGAACAGCATCGCCCATAGGCGAAGGAAGCCACACTAAAATCTCATCTTTCGTAGTTTGTGATTCGGGGTGCGGAATCTGTGATTCGGGATTTGCTTTGCACATCGCTATTTTCGCCCGTGCATTATGTAGAAAGTTAATGACATAAGCTGTAAGACCATAGCAAAGCCAAGTGCAATGAAGATGAAATTGTCCTGTCTGCTTGGACTCATCAGGAACAATATGCTCAAAAACAAACAAACCAGAACAAGAATTTGTATAATGCCGGCCATCAGTCTCATTATGGAAAACTCACCGAACATATCGCTCCGCTGCATACTTTTCAGGTGTTTGAGAATGTTGTTTAGCCCAGCACTAATATTTTCAGATTCAAAAGAATTGGTGAAATTAGTGCTGGGTTCGGTTCTGTCACCGGGAGTTTCCTGTTCTGTGGGTTTTGTTTGCGGCTCTTGCAGCGCTGATTGAAGTTGTTGTTCCTCGGTTTGCGAAACCGGTTCAGCGACCTCTGGAGTCTGTTCAGTGGTTTGCGAAGCCGGTTCAACGACCTCGGGAATTTGTTCGGCAGCTTCCGAAGCCGGTTCGACGGTCTCGGGAATTTGTTCGGCAGCTTCCGAAGCCGGTTCGACGGTCTCGGGAATTTGTTCGGTAGCTTGCCGAACCGGTTCAGTTTGAACCATGGGGGCCGGGTGAGTTTGCACTTCCAGCTCAGTGGATGAACGGTGATGTTTTTTTATGATATTGACCACCTCCTTAATATTTACAGCCTTGTAGTCCGGCCTGGGCTGGCCCGGCTCGAGCTGTTGTTGATGGGATGGCAGGTCTATCAATATAGTTTTGCAGCCGGCCCGTAAACCGGCCTCCATGTCGCTGATGCTATTGCCAACGCACCAGGATTCACCGAGGTCGATATCCATATCCTCAGCGGCTTTCAGCAGCATTCCCGGATTCGGCTTTCTGAAGTCACTTTCTTTACGGTATTTTTTAACTGCTCCATCCGGATGATAGGGACAGTAATAAATCCGGTCTAAAAATGTTTTTTTTTCAGCTAACAATTGCTCTAAGCGCTTATGAATTTCGCCAAGGACTTTTTCAGTAATGATGCCCCGTGCCACAGCCGATTGGTTCGTGACAACGACCAGCTTATACCCGAGGGCTTTAAGCTCGATAAGTGCCCCAGCAACGCCATCCAGCAGCTTTACCTGCTCGGGACTATTGATATAGCCGGGGTCTTCAATCAAAGTGTTATCACGGTCTAAAAATATAGCTTTGTCGGACATATTTATTAAAATTTATTCCTGGCTTAACTGTTCGCAAAATTGCACTCCACAAGGTCACAGATTATATGATAGGCAAGCTGATGTATTTCCTGGCTGCGAGCCGTTGATTCGGCATCGGCGCAAAAACAAATATCGGCAATTTGTTCGAGCTTGCTGTTAATCGTGCCGGTAAAGGCTATTACATAAGCACCTTTTTTCTTTGCTGACTGAACTGCTACAATGACATTCGCCGAACTGCCGCTGGTCGAAAAAGCCCACAGAATATCACCTTCTCTGACTAGAGCTTCTACCTGCCGCGAAAAAACCTTCTCATAAGCGTAATCGTTGGCAATGGATGTGATTATGGAAGTGTCGGTCGTAAGTGCCACCGCGGCTAAAGCCTTTCGCTCCCTTTTGAATCTGCCCACCAATTCGCCGGCTATATGTTGAGCATCCGCTGCTGAGCCTCCGTTGCCGCAGAGATAAACGGTACCGTTCTGCTCTAATGCTTTTGTTATAGCCTGGGCAATTGATACGACCGTTTCAATGCCGCTTTCCTGCAGTTCAGCAGTCATCTTTTTATGTGTTTCGATGGTCTCTATAATCTGTTTCTTTATATCTTCATTCATCAGGATTTCGCTTCCAGTGATTTCATTTTTTCGATTGTTTCAGTTGAGCTTTTACCTTCAACCAGCGGTGCAAGAACGACCTTGCCGCCGAGGGATTCAACAAATTCGCGACCGACAACGCCTTTCTCTGCCCAGTCTTCGCCCTTCACTAATACGTCCGGCTTTACCTTCTTGATTAAGTTAAGTGGATCCGGCTCATCGAAGAGCGTAATATAATCGACCATTTCCAATGCAGCTAAGACAATGGCTCTGTCGTTTTGATTGTTGATTGGTCGAGCAGAGCCTTTAATAATCTTTACCGAGCTGTCACTATTTACTCCGACAACAACCAAATCACCCTGCGACTTACAAAATTCCAGATATTCGATATGCCCTCTATGTATCACGTCAAAACAGCCGTTCGTAAAGACTATAGTCTTTTTCCCCTTGCGATGCCAGGTAAGTTCATCGAGCAAAACCTCAATCGAGCGCACCTTGCCGCTTGTACCTCGCTTCTGACTAACAATCTCATTGGCTATTTCTTCAATGGTTACCGTCGCAGTGCCGAATTTTTCCACTTCAATCCCGCCGGTTATATTGGAAATCTGCACAGCGGTTTCGTAATCACAGCCGGCAGCTAAAGTTATTGCAAGCGTCGCCAAAACCATATCACCTGCTCCGGTAACATCATAAACGCTGCGGCCCCTGGTGGGTATGATTTGACTTATATCTTCTGTCCTAAGATACGCACCTTCCTTATCAAGCGTGATTACCACAGCCTGGAGTTTTAATTTCCGTGCAAGCTCTTCTGCCGCCTTGGCTGAGGTTTCTGCATTTGTTATCTCAAAACCCACCGCCGCAGAAGTCTCTTTGCGGTTCGGCGTAATCACGGTGGCACCGAGATATTTGGAATAATCGCTTGTCAGTGAAGGGTCAACGAGGACCTTTTTATCTGCTTGCCTGGCCAATTGTATCATTTCTTGACAGAGCGCCGGACTAAGCAGACCCTTATCATAGTCCTGCAGGCAAACAATATCAGCCGAGGCTAATTTGTCTTTATAAGTCTGTAACATCGTCTCATTCACTTCGTCAGCGAGCGGCTCTGTGGGTTCATGGTCCATTCTGATTAACTGCTGCCGATGAATATGCTGTGCCAGACCTATGAGTCTTTGTTTGCTGATAGTAGGATGGTTTGCTGCTTTTATCAGGCCGGTGATATCAGCCCCGATTTCGGTCAGCTTTTGTTTGAGGATTTCGCTGTTCAGGTCCTCTCCGATAACACCCAGACAACAAGGTGTCCCCCCCAAAGCCGCTATATCGGCGGCAACAGAGCCTGCTCCGCCGCAGCGGTATTCGTTCTTGGTAACTTTCAGTACCGGCACAGGCGCCTCCGGACTGATTCGCAAGGCATCGCCGTAGATATAGACATCGAGCATAAAATCGCCCACGACCAGAACTTTCGGCGAGCCGAGGTTCGTTACCGTTTTTAGCAGGTCTTCATACATAAAATATAAGCCATTAGTTAAAAGGCACTAACAAAAAGAATGTCATTGCGAGGCCCCCGTCTTGCTTTCGTAAGAAAGCAGGGGGCCGTGGCAATCTCTGAGTTCCAAAAATGATAAATCTCATTTTGTTAGTTGCTCTAATTACGTTTTGGGAATTTTACCTGCTAACGTCTTTTCAATCAAGCCCCTTAATTTGTCCTCTCCGGCTAAGAATTTTATCTCAATGCCTATATATCCAAGCGGGATGTCTTTTTTCAACAATGCCAGCCGCTTGATTTTGGTCCAGTCTTTTTGCGTAGTCAGTATCAAATCCGCCTTGAGGCCTCCGGCTTGTTCGTAAATGTCAGCTAAGCAGTCGTTTGTATAGTGATGATGGTCGTTATAAACTTTTTCGCCGGCAAGGTCGCAGTTCAGGCTTTTAATTGTGTTAAAAAAAGAGTCCGGATTGCCTATCCCGCAGAATGTAAATATTTTTTTGTCCTTTAACTGTTCCAGACTAATTTCTTGATTGTCTGCTGATTTTACGTAGGTGGGGGCATGTATCGACCTTGCAATTATCACATCCGGATTGATTATTTGCAATTTCCTTTCAATTTCGCTCAATTCAGCCTCGGTGACTTGGTCACACCTGGTAATAACAACGGCGCCGGCTCGCTTAAGTGAAACGATGGGCTCTCTGAGCAGTCCTGCCGGAAGCATTTTACCGTAGCCGAAAGGTCTTGTTGCATCAATTGCTATGATGTCCAGGTCTCTAACTAATCGCCGATGTTGAAATCCATCGTCCATAATCAGCGTGTTTGCTCCGAACTTACTGATAGCTTCACCCGCACCTGCAACACGGTCCGGATTGACAATCACTTTGACCTCCGGACAACTTTCGGCAAGAATCGCCGGCTCATCTCTATAGTCTTGAATCTTGCCTCTTGTGTCTTGCGTCTTTCCTCTTGCCTCTTGCGTCTTTTGTCTTGAGTCTTGAGTCTGGAGTCTTGAGTCTTGCGCTGCCTTGTATCCTCGCGTGAGAATTGCACACTGACAATTTGAAATCTGAAATCTGGAATCTGAAATTATCTCTTTGCACAGCCAGATTACAAGCGGCGTCTTACCTGTCCCGCCGACCGTAATATTGCCGACGCTTATCACGGCTGCATCAGAACGATGCACTTTAAGCCATTCTTTGGAATATAAAAAATTGCGCAGTCGAACAGCAATCGAGTAGCCGCCCGCAGCGAGCCCAAGAAGCAAACGCAATAGCCCAGCACCAAGGCCTGCCTTTTGACCCGAAATCAATTTGCGAAAATCGTCCTGGTTCATTGTTTAAGCGGTATTTGAGAAATAATTTACAGCAAATAATAGTAAATGGTCGATGGAAAATAGTAAAGTAAATCTTATTAACTGGGAGGTCAGGTCAAATGATAACGCAGGATGATGTGATTTATTTCATACTAACCGATAGGTTCTTTGATGCCAATAGCGGCAATAACACCTCGGTCGATAAGAACGAGCTGAGAAGATATCATGGCGGCGATTTCGCAGGTATCATTAAGAAAATACCATACCTGAAAAACCTCGGCATAACCGCCTTGTGGATAACCCCGGTCTATCTTAGCGTCGGAAGTGTCGGTGATAGCGATGGATACCACGGATACTGGGCGCTGGATTTTAACAAGGTCGACCCGCATTTATACTCTAAGGACCCTGCCTTGGCCGAAGGTAGTAAGGAATACTTAAAACGCCTCTCTGTAAAATTGCATGAAAATGGCATAAAGCTCATTCTCGATATGGTGGTCAACCATACAGGCTACCATAACCAGACTTATACTCAGTATCCTAAAAAAGAAATAAAAGATGACTGGTTCAACGAAGGCGATTCCGATGATCCGGCCAAAAACCAGTTACACGGCCTGCCCGACTTAAATCATAGCAAGCCCGATGTGGTTGATTATTTCGTCAACAATATCACGGAATGGATTGAGCAGACCCAGATTGATGCGATTCGGATGGATACTGTAAATCATGTTGAAGACACCTTCTGGTATCATTTTAAATCCTACGTCAAGGGTAAGCACCCGGACATAACCCTGATAGGAGAAGTTCTTGAATGGGATATCGGTTCGATTTCACGCTATCAAAGGGAGCACGATTTCGATACCTTGTTCGACTTTCCCCTGTGCGAGGTAATGAAGAAGACCTTTATCTACAATGAAAGTATGACCACCATCGCCAGGCCCAGACTTTCGCAGTCCGAGCCTCGCGGAATACTGGACAATGACAAGCTTTACACAAATGCCAACAGGCTGGTAACCCTTCTTGATAACCATGACCTGAGCAAAAGATTCATAACCGAGGTTATGGACAGGTGGGGCCACTGGGACAGAATCAGGGCCAATAAGATACTTAAAATGGCTTTGTCGTTTTTATTCACGACCAGGGGCATCCCTCAGATTTATTACGGCACCGAAATCGGTATGGAAGGATACTGCGACCCCGACAACAGACGTGATATGCGATGGGAAATATTCGGTCGGGATTGCATACCGCTCGAACAATACAATTATGAGAAGGAAATATTCGAGCACACGAAAAAGCTTATTGAGATTAGAGGCCGAAACGAAGCCGTTCGATACGGCTATCTTTTCACTTTGTTCTCGGATTATTTTGTATATTCCTATATGAGGGAATTCAAAGGCAACACGATAATTGTCGTAATAAACAACGGTTTTGAGAATATGCCTTCTCCCGTCACCGTCAAACTCGATGAAAATGCAAATATCCCCCAGCGGATTAAAGACAATCTAAAAGGCAAAACCTTAATAAATTTGCTCGATTCGGCAGACAAGATTGCCGTTGAAGATGGCCGCCTGAAAGTTCACGTCCCCGGCAAAGAAGCAAAGATTTATAAGGTTTCGTGAAAAAACCAGACAATCTTTTCAAGATACGCTTCACGCTTCACGAGATACGAACCACGAGTCATGGGCGAAGAGCCGCGTGCGACTACTCAGCTTTTATTTTTTCTATAATAGCGTCAGCCATTTGGCTTGTACCGACAGCAGTTGGGTCGTCGCGGTGCGGCTTCATATCGTACGTTACACTTTTACCCTCCGCTATCACCGCAGCAACTGCATTTTCGAGTTTGTCGGCCTCGGTTATTTTACCGATGTGTCTTAACATCAACGCGCCGCTGAGTATCAGGGCCGTCGGATTGACCTTGTTCTGGCCTTTATATTTCGGCGCGCTGCCATGGGTCGCCTCGAAGATAGCTATCTTTTCACCGATGTTGCCGCCGGGCGCCACGCCAAGTCCGCCAACCAGACCCGCACACAAATCGCTCAATATATCACCATAAAGGTTCGGCAGCACAAGGACATCGTATAGCTCGGGCTTTTGAATCAACTGCATACACATATTATCAACGATGCGGTCTTCAAATTCAATATCGGGATATTCTGTTGCAACCTCTCGGCTGACATCGAGCCACAATCCGTCTGAGAACTTCATAATATTGGCTTTATGAACGCTTGTTACCTTTTTACGTCCCATCTTGCGGGCGTAATCGAATGCGAAACCGACTATGCGCTCTGTAGCTTCGACCGAGATGGGTTTTATGCTTATGCCTGAATCGCTGCTAATCTTTCGGCTGCTGTGTTTATTTATCCAGTCGATAATTTCAGCCGTGTCATCTTTGCCCTTTTGAAATTCAATGCCGGCGTAAAGGTCTTCAGTATTTTCGCGCACTACTACGAGGTCGATGTCACTATATCTGCTGCGCACGCCTTCATAGCTTTTGCAGGGTCTAAGGCACGCATACAGGTCGAGCGTTTGCCGAAGATGCACGTTTATACTTCTATAGCCTTTTCCGACCGGCGTAGTGATTGGCGCTTTTAGTGCAACGCCGGTTTTCTTAATCGATTCGACAGTAGCATCCGGCAGGGGGGTCCCGAGACGTTCCATTACTTCCACACCTGCTTCGGCCAACTCCCAGTTTATGTCCGCACCGGTAGCATCAATACATCTGCGAGTAGCTTCTGCAATTTCCGGCCCAATACCATCGCCGGTAACTAAAGTTACATCTGTCATTTCTAATACTCCAAAATCCTAACGAAACCGATACCTTATCTGTTCATCATGGAATTGTCAACGATACGGTTTCCAAATTTGTCAAGGGGTCAAAAACACACTACTGAAAAATTAACGAACATTGCACATAAAATTGTTAAGTTAGACGGTTATGCTATAATAATCACACGTAATTCTATTAAAGGGATTTTAGAAATGAAACTATACCTTGTCCAGCACGCAAAGGCGGCCTCAAAGGAGACCGACCCCCAACGCCCCCTGACCGAAGAAGGACGCCGCGATATACAAAAGGTCGCTGCCTTTATCAAATCCTTAAACTTGTCCGTTGATTATTTGTGGCACAGCGGTAAAACCCGCGCACGGCAGACAGCCGATGTTTTATCTGAAGTGGTTGAAGTCAAAAAAGAAATGGCAGCTCATGAAGGCCTTGCGCCGAATGATGATGTTTCGACATTAAGGGACGAAATAATCTCAGACCGGCAGGATATTATGATTGTTGGACATCTCCCTTTTCTGCCTAAGCTTGCGTCATTGCTTTTAACTAATTCCGAATCATCCAACACAGTGGCATTCAAGAACGGCGGTATCGTATGCTTGGATTACTCCGATGATAATCAATACCAACTCGATTGGATGATTATACCAGAGCTTCTCATCTAAAGTTCTATGTCATCAATTCTATGGCAAGGTTTTATTTAGGTGCGTACCAGTATCTTTTTCCTTTAAGGAAGGCGGCGGGACCTTGCTTTTTGAGTTTTCGCAGGTTTTTTAGATGGGCCACACCGTGGTGCATCTCGAGGAACTTGAGCTTTTCACAGGTC
>JAIVYN010000152.1:0-9397 GCA_048635425.1 Candidatus Aegiribacteria sp. | reverse complement strand
TTGGCCTTCTTTCAACAGTGCCGCTATACCTGTATATTATCAAGATAAACTATTAGTCAAAAAAATGCAACAGCCGGCTCTAATTGAGCTTAATTGGTGCGAGGCTCGTAGTAGGAAAAATTTTTTTTGTGAGGCCGTGGGGATAAAATTTTTTTTGACAATTTATTTGGCCGGTGGTATATTTCAAGCAGGTTTGCAGTTCATACACGTTTATATAGTTTCAGGCAGGGAGTAAAAAAAATGAAAACGAGATTTTTGGTCAATATTGTTCTGGTGGTAACGGTGGTCTGTATGCCCGGCTGCAAAAAGAAAACTCCGGCTCCAACAGAACCGGAAGCTAAGCCCGAAGCTGAAGTAAAGGAGACAAGAGTAATGAGCGCTAATGAAGAGCCTTTTGGCCAAACGCCCGACGGCAGGGAGGTCGCTCTGTACACATTAACTAACAGCAACGGCCTTAGAGCCAAGATTACAAACTACGGGGCTATTTTGGTTTCGCTGGAGGTCCCTGACCGGGATGGAAAGTTGGCTGATATAACGCTCGGCTTCGATGCGC
Organism: Candidatus Aegiribacteria sp.; assembly: GCA_048635425.1. GTDB lineage: Bacteria > Planctomycetota > Phycisphaerae > Sedimentisphaerales > Anaerobacaceae > NIOZ-UU13. The sequence continues at coordinate 8,844 of JAIVYN010000152.1, read as the reverse complement.
TTGACGGGTATCTTGCGGGGCCCCCCTATTTCGGGGCGACCGTCGGCCGGTATGCTAATCGTATCGGCAAGGCCAAGTTCGTGCTCGATGGCGCCGAGTATGAGTTGGCTGCCAACAATGGGGAAAATCATCTGCACGGGGGCAACAAGGGATTTGACAAAGTGGTATGGAAGCCCGAGGACCTATGGACCAATGACAACGAAGCACTGCTGAAGATGAGCTATATAAGCGAGGACGATGAAGAAGGCTACCCGGGCAATCTGGCATGCACCGTTACTTATACTCTGACAAAAGACAATGAGCTAAAGATTAACTATGAGGCCCAGACGGACAAAACCACCGTGGTCAATCTGACGAACCACAGCTATTTCAATCTTGCCGGCCAGGGCACGGGTGACATCCTCGGTCATGAGCTTACGCTTAATGCCGATAAGTACACACCGGTTGACGAAGGCCTGATACCGACCGGTGAAATCAGAAGTGTTAAAGATTCACCGATGGATTTCACCCTGCCGATGTCCATTGGCTCTCGAATTAAACAGGTTGGGGACGGCTATGACCACAATTACGTGCTCAACAGCGGTGGAGGCACACTCGCTTTGGCTGCAAGGGCCTATGAGCCCACCAGTGGGCGGATAATGGAAATCTATACCACCGAACCCGGCGTTCAGCTCTATACCGGAAACTTCCTGGATGGTTCCCTAACCGGTAAAGCCGGCAAGGTGTACAAAAAGCACTACGCATTCTGCCTGGAAACGCAGCACTTCCCGGATTCACCAAATAAACCCAACTTCCCGTCTGTTGTTCTTCTTCCGGGTCAGAAATACACGACAGAAACCGTGCACAAATTCTCCACAAGGTAAGTGTGAAGTGACAGAAGACAGAGAACAGAAGACAGACTCTGACTTCTGACTTCGGTGTCTCAGGCCAGATAGATTGTGTCGCCCGGTTTGATTTTAGGTATCTGATTCAGCTTTTCTTTGATGTCATTTTTTTCCAGTGCGAAGCCGGGGGCGATTTCAAGGACACAATCAATAGAGCCATCCGGTTTTTTAGGGATGGTTAGGCCTGCTGATTCGAGCCAATCAGCGGCACGGGCGACCATCATCCGCCTGGTGGCTTCGACACTGTCAACGCCGGTGGCATTTTTGGTCGGGGCAAATTCTTCGCTTCGGACGGTCTGCAAAATTATCGACTTCGAGGCCAACGGCAGGGCGTCAAAAACAAAGCTCTCCAGCTTTACGCCGTTCGGCTCAGCCGGTTCAACAAGCTCTCCATGCTTATCGATGTGCGGAATATTTTTAACGGCTTTATGCAGCGGCAAAGAAAAACCACCAACGTTTAGTCTTTCTACGAAGGCCCGGTTGATGATGTGGATAGCGATACTGCCGAGCTCAAAGATTAGGGAGCCGTCCGGTTTTCGTCTCTGGGCCAGCTCATCAAGAAAATCGCTATATTCGATGACAGTTACCTTGCCGTCAACCAAACAGAAGTTTCCGACCTTTTCGTAGGGCCCGGTCTTAATAAGAGCCTTCGAGGACATTTCGGCCTTATCGAGAGCGTGCAGACCGATAAAGAGCGGGTCGAAAATATTTATCAGGGGGTTATCAACCTGGAAATAGCTCACAAATTCCACGCCGCGTCTTTTCATATCTTCGATAGCTCCACTTCGGTAAAGTGCCTTAAGGCTTCCCCCGTGTCCGTCGGGTGAGCAGCTTAGTCTGTCTTTGTGGGCCAGCAGTATCTCGCCGGCGGAGCTGAAATCGGGCAAGGTGCCCTGCTGAAAAATAAAAACGTTTTTATCATCCAGGCCGTAATAGTCATTGGAGCGAAAAATCTCAATGGTCTCGTCGTGGTTCAAAGGGCTGGTCATAATATACCAGGGGCAAACGGTGTGGTATTTTTGTGAGGCTGCTGTGATAGACTCGGCAAAGATTTGAAACAGTGTTTTGTTTTTGACAGGGCTGATGGGAAAATTCCCCTTTGGGCCGTCGAATCCGAGTCTGGTTCCCTGGCCGCCCGCGACGACGAAGGCAGCAACCTTTCCCTGCCGTATTAACTCTCTACCCCGTTCGACGGCTTTGGCATACTTATGCTGCTGTGGGTCTGCCGGATAGGGGCTGTAGGACGAAGCAGGAACCAAATCAGTGCTTATCGCAGCAGGAGCAGACTTTTTGATGCAATTAGCCGCCCAATTGTCTATTTGCACAAGGTCCAACTTCTGGATTTGTGCAAGCAAATTCTGCCTTTGAGCCGTATTCAGATGGTCCCAAAATGCCAAAAGATGGCCCTGGCGGTGCTTTTTTAGGACTTTTTTTATGTCTTCGTAAGTTTTTTGAGTAACCATATCCACGATTCCAAGCCGAAAACAAGGATATTACGCAAATTGTAAAAAAAATCAATAAACTTGGGGAAATTGGCCAAAATTTATTTGACAGCAAAGCTATCCTGTGTTACGATTATAGCTGAGGCAGGTAGGTTTGAAAAGTATTGTTATTATAATCTAAACCGTCATCATAATTTGGTCGAAATTTCATATCACAAGGCCCCCCTGCCGGAAAAGGGCATTTTGCGGTTTGGCTTAAAACATCGAATCGACAGCTATGCTAAAAGTATGTAAAGTTGAGCGAAAAAGCCTGTTGGCAAAACCGGTTTTGCAAGGTATGAATGGCCGTTTTTAAGTAAAAATATTAAGTCAAGGAGATTCGCAAAAAAAAAGAGTGTTTAGTGTCTGGTTTATGCGACAGTAAGCATTTATATATCAAATGTAAACCGAAGCGTACTTAAAAACGGTCGAATTCGCGAATCTCAAAATTTAAGAAGGAGAACAAAAATGAGGAAAAAGAAAGGTTTTACATTAGTTGAGCTGTTGGTTGTGATCGCGATCATAGCGCTGCTGATGGGCATTCTGATGCCGGCGCTGGCCAGGGTAAGGCAGATTGCCTTCAGAATGGTCTGCGGGACGAACCTGTCCGGTATTGGCAAGGCAATGCTCATCTACAGCAATGATTACGACGATGAAATGCCGCGTGCCGGCGGCAGAAACAGCGTGTGGGCCGGTCAAATACCCATGTGGCTGGCCGACAACCGATTCACTGCTTACGGCTTAAGCGCCGACGGCAGCGGCGGCATGGCCACAATTACGTCGAGTTTCTATCTTCTGGTCAAGTATGCCGAGGTAACACCCAAGTCCTTTATCTGCAAGGGTGATTCCGGGACCAACGAATTTAAGCCCTCGGACGACGGTGCAGGCGACAGGGAGCTTATTGACCTCTGGGACTTCGGGCTCGAGCCAATAGAGCATTGCAGTTACTCTTACCATATGCCTTTTGGCCTGTATGCTCTGACGACATCAAGCGAGCCCGGTATGGCGATTGCAGCCGACCGGAACCCATTCATAGACTCTCCTGCTGCAGAAGCCCAGGGCAAGATTGACATGTGGTCCGGCTTCAATCCTGACGGTGGCAAAGAAATAATCCAAATTGGAAACGCCATTGCTCACCAGGAAGATGGACAAAACGTATTGTTCATGGACTCACACGTAAGCTTCATGAAGGCCCCATTCTGTGCTGTCAATGATGATAACATTTACACCTTCTGGGATGGTGGAGATATTCGACGAGGCGGCCTGCCTATGCCCGGCGCAAGTGAGCCCGGTGACAGGTTGGATTCGTTCCTGTGTAACGACGGCGAAGGTGGTGGAGCGGTAGCCCCACCAAAGGGCAGGGGATGTTTCCTTGCTGATACACCCGTATGGGTAAACGGGGCACTCGTGAAAATCTCGGAAGCTGTCGCAGGCCAGGCAATCGGCTGTCTTGCAGCAACGAGCTTAGAGGAGCACGAGGGAAGCTTCGAATGCCGCGATATAACGCTTGAAAACGGAAATAGCATCAGCGTCGTGTGTGCACACTGCTTCATGCTTGATTCCGGACAATGGGCAGCCGCCCAGAATCTGGAAAGTGGTATGAAGCTGAAATCACTAAACGGCACAGTTACTATCAAGAGCGTTGTAACCAGGGCAATGCCCTTCGTCGGCAAGGTCTATAACCTGAAGGTCAACGGCTCAGACCAGTACTCGGTAGGCAAAGATGGAGTAGTCGTGCGCGATTTCTAAAACGGCGTCTCAACACGTCTGTTCTTAGAACAGCGTATTGTTTGAGAGCCGGACAGCGTAACGATTATTCTTGCTTCGGTTGTTTAGTGGCGGCCTTATGCACAATCGCATAAGGCCGCTTTTTTATTACACTGTACACTGACTGACACTGACTTTGACACTGACTGACACTGACTTGCCCCCACCACAGGTGTGGGGGCTAAACTGTTTTGCGGCCTCTGATTTCTGATATAGGTACACGATTCTTGCAAAAACCGCGTCTTGTCGCTATCATATTTCAAATGGCAGCAAAATCTCACAAGGACAAGAATAAACAGGGTCCGGTGGCGGTCAATAAAAAGGCTTACAGAAACTTCGAGCTCATCGAGAAGTTCGAGGCCGGCCTTGAACTGCTGGGCGCCGAGGTTAAATCGCTTCGGGGCGCCGCCGCGGACCTGAACGGTTCCTACGCGAGGGTCGAAGACCAGCAGTGCTGGCTGGTCGGGGCAACCATCGCCCCATACCAGCAGGCCGGTGCCTGGCAGCACGAGCCGACCAGAAAAAGAAAGCTGTTGCTGCACAAGGCCGAAATCCACAAAATAAGAACGAAGCTCGAACAGCGCGGCTTTACCCTGGTGCCGCTGCGGATTTATTTCAACGAAAGAGGCCTGGCAAAAATAGAATTGGCCCTGGCCAGAGGTAAAAGACAATACGACAAAAGAAAAGCAATTACCGAACGCGACCAAAAACGCGATGTTGACAGGAGTATGAAAAAATATCGCAGATAACAGGACATTCAAAGGGTTCTAATTATGGCTGAAGAGGAAAAGAAAAAAGAGAAAAAAATCATAGTCGATGAGGATTGGAAGGCCGAAGCGCAAAGAGAGAAGGAAATATTAGCCGCACAGGAAGAGGCCGAAAAGGAGAAGACGCAGGAAGAAAAACAGGCCCGCGGCCCTTTACCACAGGGTAATTTCGCTGCATTGATAAGCATGCTTACCACGCAGGCATTATTCGCCCTGGGTCTGCTGCAGGTTAAGGGACAGGAAAAAAGAGAGCCGGATTTGGAGCTGGCAAAATACAATATTGATATGCTCGAAACCCTTGAAGAAAAAACCAAAGGCAATTTGACTAAAGAGGAAGAAACAGTTCTGGTTAATACCCTCAACGAGCTTCGTATGGGCTATGTTAAAGTCGCAGAATAATAAAGAATCAAAATGCAAATGTCATTGCGAGCCCGAACAAAGTGAGGGCGCGGCAATCCCTAACTTACGAATAGTTGAGATTGCTTCGTCGCTTCGCTCCTCGCAATGACACTTCGTGTCATTTTTGCATTTTGATGTTTTGATTTCTTTGTAGGTAAACAACATTGGCAAATATATTAGATAAAATAATCGCTGACAAAAGAGTTGAAGTACAATCTCGACAATCACGGACAAGTATCGAGAATCTCAAAGAGCAGATTCGCTCTCTGGGCAAGTGCCGCAACTTCTACAAGGCCGTCACCAAGCCAAACAGCCGCGGCATAAACGTTATCGCCGAGGTCAAAAAGGCCTCGCCGTCGGCAGGGGTCATTCGCGAGGACTTCGACCCCGTGGCAATCGCGCAAACCTACAAGAAATGCGGCGCCGATGCAATCAGCGTTCTTACCGATGAAAAATATTTTCAGGGCCGGCTCGAATATATAAACCAGATACGCCAAGTGGTGGATTTGCCTGTTTTGCGAAAGGATTTTATTATCGACCTCTGGCAGGTGTACGAATCGCGCGCCGCCGGTGCCGATGCGATATTATTGATAGCAGAAGCCCTCAAGCCCGGCGAACTAATGGACATGATGATAGCCGCAGCCGAGCTGACGCTAACGGTCCTTCTGGAAATTCACCGGGCCGATACGCTGTTAGGCGTGCGCAGCCTTGTTGGCTTTCCTAAAAAAGGCTATAGCGTTCTCGGAATCAACAACCGCAACCTGACAACGATGGAGGTCGATTTGAACACGACCAGCCGATTAGCGGAGCTTGTCGATAACAAAAACGAGCTGGTCGCCGAAAGCGGAATAAAAACACGGGCCGACGTCGAAAAGCTGAAGTCCGTGGGCGTAAGAGCGATTCTAATCGGCCAGACACTGTGCGAAAACCCCGACATAGAAGAGAAATTTACTGAACTGTTTGGCTGATAATCCTCAGCCATCCCCAAGCTTGTGCCCGCGAAAGCAGGTACTGCGCTTGAGGCTGCCACCCTCCGTCAACTACCTACTTTTTCTTCCGGGCTTTTTGTATCCTGGCCCACGTGTCACGCAGTGATACCGTTCGATTGAATACCAGTTTCCCGTCTGAACTATCAGGGTCAACGCAGAAATAGCCAAGTCTCTCGAACTGGAATCTACTGCCCGGTTCAGCACGGCCTAAAGACGGCTCAACCCTACAAGAAATTAGAATCTGGCGCGAGTTCGGGTTCAGGTTGGATTTGAAGCCCTCACCCTCGGCTGTACCATCCGGATTTTCCTTTGTGAACAAATGGTCATACAATCGCACCTGGGCTTCGAGCGCGTGGCCGGCTGAAACCCAGTGCAGCGTTGACTTGACCTTACGCCCATCCGGAGCATCCCCGCCTCGCGTGGCCGGGTCATAAGTGCAGTGCAGCTCAACAATATTGCCGCTTTCATCCTTAATTACATCCGTGCAGGTAACAAAATACGCATATCGCAGTCGAACCTCCCGGCCGGGGGCTAAGCGGTAGAACTTCTTTGGCGGTTCGGCCATAAAATCATCCCGCTCGATGTACAACTCTCGTGAGAACGGAACCTTCCGCACGCCGGCGTTTGGGTCTTCGGGATTATTGATGGCCTCAAGCTCCTCGACCTGGTCTTGCGGATAGTTGTCGATGACCACCTTGAGCGGCTGAAGCACAGCCATTACGCGTGGCGAGGTCTTGTTCAAATCTTCCCGCAGGCAGTGCTCTAATAGTGCGATATCGACAGTGCTGTTGAATTTGTTGACTCCGATCCGCCTGCAGAATTCCCGAATGGCCTTTGGTGAGCAGCCTCGCCTCCGCAGGCCGCAGATGGTCGGCATTCGTGGGTCGCCCCAGCCTTCCACATGACCTTGCTGCACTAATTGCAGCAGCTTTCGCTTGCTCATCACGGTATAAGTCAAATTGAGTCGGGCGAACTCTATCTGCTGTGGGTGATACGCCTCCAACTGGTCAAGGAACCAGTCGTACAGCGGACGATGGTTCTCAAATTCCAGCGTGCAGATAGAATGGGTGATTCTTTCAACGGAATCTTCAAGCCCGTGGGCCCAGTCATACATCGGATAGATGCACCACTTATCGCCAGTGCGAGGATGCGCCGCGTGGAGAATTCGATACATAACAGGGTCGCGCATATTAAGGTTGGGGGCTGACATATCGATTTTCGCCCGCAGCGTGCGCGAGCCATCCGGAAATTCGCCCGCCTTCATCCGCTCGAACAGGTCAAGATTTTCCTCAACAGAACGGCTGCGATACGGACTATCCTTTCCCGGCTCAGTCAGTGTACCGCGATATTCTCTTGTCTGCTCGGCCGTCAGGTCACAGACGTATGCCTTGCCCTTTTTTATAAGCTGCACAGCATATTCGTACATCTGCTCGAAGTAGTCCGAGCCGTAATATAAATGCTCTCCCCAGTCCCAGCCTAACCAGCGAACGTCTTCAATGATTGAATCAATATATTCCTGCTCTTCCTTGATTGGATTGGTATCGTCGAACCGCAGATGGCATTGGCCGCCGAATTCCGTTGCGATACCAAAATTAAGACAGATACTCTTAGCGTGCCCGATATGCAGATACCCGTTCGGCTCCGGCGGAAATCGCGTAACGACCCGACCATCCCATTTATTGGTCTTGAGATCCTCGGCCACAATCTGCCGAATAAAATCGAGTTTGGTATTTTCTTCTTCGCCTGGCGTTTTCACGACTTTTTTACCTCGATTTTAGTTGTAGCAATTATAAATTTACCCACATCATCGACAAAATAGTTTAGCACATTAGCGTTATCCGCAAAAGACAAATGTGCTTACTCAAACCGCACAACTTGCAATTTGCGGCTATCCCTTGACAATAGTTCCGGCATAACTTATCCTTATTTTTTACGTATTTCCCGAAATTGACGAGGATTGTAATGATTGTAACACGTTTTGCACCGTCGCCAACAGGTTATCTGCACGTGGGCGGAGCACGCACAGCCCTTTTTAACTGGCTCTGGGCCAGGCGAACGGGCGGAATATTTATTCTCCGTATCGAAGACACCGACCAGAAACGAAACACTCCTACAGCCACCCAGCAGGTTATGGACGACCTGCGCTGGCTCGGAATCCAGTGGGACGAAGGTCCGGAAGTCGGTGGGCCGAACGGGCCGTACATGCAATCTCAGCGGATGGATATCTACGATAAACACGTAAAGAAACTTCTCGATGAGCAAAAGGCCTATTACTGCTTCGATACCACCGAAGAGCTTGATGCGCTTCGCAAAGAAGCTGAATCTCAAAAAAAATCCTTTTCCTATTCCCGCCCCAAAGAGTTCCCAAACGAAAGCGATGTTGAAAAGGCCAAAGCTCAGGGCCGAGACGTAACGGTCCGCTTTGCCGTGCCGCAGGATGAGCCTTTGGTGGTTGAAGATATGGTCCGCGGCGAGATTACATTCGCGGCGGGTGAAATAGGCGACTTTATCATTCAAAAAAGCGACGGCTTCCCAACGTATAATTTTGCCTGTGTGG
>JAIVYN010000151.1:0-9379 GCA_048635425.1 Candidatus Aegiribacteria sp. | reverse complement strand
GCATTCAAAGAGTCCAAAAAAACCGACCGCACCACGGTGATTTATATCCGGAACGATCGTTATGTGGGTGTGCCCGGTTATGAAAGCTGGTGGGACGTGCCGGTAGCTGAAGTAAGCGAGATGGAAAGCGTTCAACAAGCCCGCAAGGAATGGGAACAAAATAGTAAACTGGAGCGATTTTACTTTTAATACGCAATCCACAGTCCGCAGGATGCCTTACGGCATATCCTACGCAGTCCACAGGATGCCTTACGGCATATCCCCTCCGGGACTTTCGGGAGAAGAATATGGCAATGACTATTGGTAAATGGCGGAGGCTGCAGCAGACCGCCGGACCGAAAGGTACTTTTTACGTCGTGGCAATTGATCACCGGGGTCCACTTCGTCGTTCGCTGGAAAAAGAATCACCTCAGGGCAAGACAAATGAAGCGTTAACCGCCCTTAAAAGAGACATTGTGCGACATTTGGCACCGGTAACGTCTGCGATTCTGCTGGACCCGGAAACGGCTGCCGGGCAATGCGTGGCGGATGGCTCGATGCCCGGTAAGACAGGGTTGATTGTTGCTTTGGATACCGGCTCAACCGGTGACCCTTTAAATCGTACGACCGGCCTGATTGAGAACTGGTCGGTTGAGAAGACTGTTCGTATGGGAGCGTCAGGCGCGAAAATGTTGCTTTACTATCATCCAGAGGGCCCGGAAGCAAAGGAACGTGAAACTCTTGTTCAGAAAGTGGCCCAGGATTGCGCGCGATATGACATCCCCTTCTTCCTTGAGCCTTTATCATGTGCTTCTGATGGCTCGCATAGGCTTTTGCCGGGCGAACAAAGACGTAAGGTCGTAATTGAAACCGCACGTCGTTTGGTTCCGTTGGGTGCTGACATTCTCAAAGCGGAATTTCCTGTGGATGTGAGCGTGGAACCGGATGAGAATGTCTGGCGTGATGCATGTGAAGAGTTGACGGATACAAGTGAGGTTCCCTGGGTATTATTGTCCGCCGGTGTTTCTTATGATACTTTTTTGAAGCAGGTGCGAGTTGCCTGTGAGGCGGGAGCCAGCGGTGTAATGGCGGGGCGAGCCGTCTGGAAAGAAGCGGTAACGCTGGATATTGTTGCGCGAAACAATTTTCTCCAGAGTGTCGGATATGAGCGAATGCGACGATTACGATCGCTTTGTGAGGCGCTGGGGCGGCCTTTTACTGAAGTTTATGATTCTCCTGAGCTAAGTTACGATTGGTATCTCTAATGCTATGTTGAAAAGCCATAAAAACTGTCATTCTGAACGGAGCGCAGCGGAGTGAAGAATCTCTTTATAGCTCAAGAAATGAGATTCTTCGGCTTCGCCTCAGAATGACAGCCCCGGTTATGACCAAAGGGCATCCCTTCGGGAGAAATTTTCACTTTTTGTAAAACATTGCCCCATCATGGAATTTCTAACGGGGTTAACCGCTCTCGGGCCAATATCTCTCGGTAATAATTTTGTCTTCCGTGAAGAAGTTAATAATCGCTTTGCCCTGAGCTTTTATATCTGAGAACTGTGAGGCCTTCATCCCGCCGAAAGGCAGATACGCCACGGGTGCCGGGATGCCGATATTTATGCCAATCATCCCGCACTCTGTTTCGAGCTTGAATTTGCGGGCGTAATAGCCGTTCTGAGTGTAAATCGATGCGCCGTTGCCATACTGATGGTCGTTGATGATTTTTATTGCTTCATCGAGAGTCTCGGCCTTGAGGATCACTTCTACCGGGCCGAATATCTCGGTACTGTGAATCTCCATTCCCGGCTTTACATCCGTAAATACGGTCGGGCCTATGAAGTAGCCGTTTTCACAGCCGGGCACCACGATATCACGTCCATCAAGGGCCAGAGTAGCACCTTCCCTAATGCCGGTTTCTATCATATCGAGGATAAACTGTTTTGACCTGGCTGAAATCACCGGCCCCATTACCATGGGCTCATCGGCCACCTTCGGGTCCAGCGGATTGGCAACCAGAACGCTTTTGGAGGCTTCAACAAACTTTTCACAGACGGTCTTGTACATATCATCCCCAACGGCCACTATTGCCGAAGCTGCCATGCAGCGTTGTCCGGCACAACCATAACAGGAAGTTATCATGTTACGGAGCATATCGTCAACCTTAGCGTCAGTCATAGCCACAAGATGGTTTTTGGCTGACCCCATTGCCTGGCAACGCTTATTTTTTTGGGCACACTTTTCGGACACGATTTTACACGTTCGTGTCGAGCCAACCAGAGAAACGCCTTTTACAAGGGGATTCTCAACAAGTGTTTGCCCGACAACTCTATCTCCATTAACAAGATTAAAAACCCCTTTGGGCAAACCAGTTTGGTCAATACATTCTGTAATCAACTGCATCGTCAAAGGGACTTGTTCCGAAGCCTTGACCACATAAGTGTTACCAGTAGCAATAGCATAAGGCAAAAACCAGAATGGAACCATGGCCGGGAAATTAAACGGCGCTATCATTGCAAAAACACCCAACGGCAGTCGAATCACTTCACCATCAATGCCGTAGGATGAACCTATCAGCTTATCTCCCTGCTGCAATACGGGCATATTGCAGGCAACTTCGATATTCTCGAAAATACGCTTCATCTCAGCCCGAGCATCCGGCAGGGACTTCCCCATCTCCTCAACAAGGGTCCGTGCGATTTTTTCTTCGTTTTCGCGAAGCAAAGTGTCCAGCTGGTATAATGGCTGAACCCGACGGGCCACCGGCGTTTGACTCCAGGTCTTGAACGCCTCGGCGGCAGCATTGATAGCTCGATTGGCTTGAAGCACGGTTGACAGGGGCGTTTGGGCGATAATCTCTCCCGTAGTTGGATTCTCAACATCTAAATAGCCGTTGTTCTCAGGTGTAACCCACTGTCCATCAACATAATTCTTGACAATCTTCAACGCAATTATCCTTTCCCTTGTGAAAAACTCGGTTCTATTGTAAACTTGCAATGCGATTCTAATTGTACCATCCTTACCAGTATGAATGCCACAATAAACCTTCTGCCAAACTCTCGTGAGTGTGGCCGGAGATTTTAAGTTCATTTTGGCCTTTCGGAATCCGCCTACGGCGGACAAGATTGGGTTTGTTTGGGTTTGTTTTTTTGGGCCGGAAGGCGGTTTCATTTTCATAATCCTTTTGTAAAAAAGCGTTTGCGTTCATTTTTGCAATCCGCCTACGGCGGACAAGATTGGGTTTGTTTTTTCGGACTGTGAAATCATCTTTTTTTCTGTAATCCTTTGTGATAAGAGAGTTTACAATCATTTGGGCTTTTTGGAGATTGGCCCATTCGACTGCGCTCAGGACAAGCTTTGATTGGGTTTGAATTGGGTTTGTTTTTTTGCCCGGCCAGCGGGATAAAATCTTTATAATTCATTGTGTACAAGTAACTTACGTTCATTTGGGTGTCTTGGAGATTGGGTTTGTTTTGCATAAAAAGTAGCTGATTTGTAGAGGGTTCTCGACAGATGTAGTGCCTTATAGGCACGTAAATAACTTGATTCTCGATTCTCGTATAGCTGATAGCGTATTGCGTATTTCGTAGTACATTGTTCATGGTTCATGGTTCCGCCATACGACGGCGGATCTGCGACATTGGTTAATTGGCTGGGCCGGCTGGCTCTAAGTCCTTGTGGCTTAGCCACTTACGACATGCATGATGAAATGTCATCTTCGCCTGCTGGCGGTTTATGTTAGCCTGCTGGCTAACATAGGCGTATTATACCATATTATCAAACATAAGTCAAATAATAACGGCGAAAAATGCACTTTTTTAGCCGTTTGATTCGGCGGGGATTTCATCGGCAGAAAAAATATCAATATTTTTATAAAAAATAGTGGAATTATGTTGACAAGATAGTTTAGACAGGCGATAATAACAACAGAAATGTTGGCAACATGATTGTTGGCAACGCAATTGTTGGTAATTGTCAGGCAAAGGATTCAAAAATGAATAAACTAAAGATGGGCCAGGGAAAGGTTGTTACCGGAGAATGGTTTTGGGATAGGGAAAAAGAGAAAGAACTTTTCATACAGAAAATCGATGGCGGGGCACATGTATTATTGGTTGCGCAACGTCGGATGGGAAAGACGAGCCTTATGGCCGAAATGGCTGAATTGTTAGCTGAGCGGTATATATGTCTTTTTACTGACCTTCAGAAGTGTCAGAGTGCCTCTGATGCCATGGTGGAGTTAAGTCTTAAAATTCATCCGCACAAAAGCCTTTGGGAAAAAGCGAAAGGTGTCTTCAGCAATGTCTTGACCAAAATGGCAGATTCAGTGGAGTCGGTCCAAATAAGCGAGTTAGGTGTGACGTTACGTTCGGGTTTGACTCTTGGTAATTGGGTATATAAAGGTGACCAGATTTTCGATATTCTCGCGGGAGCTGATAGGCCCGTGGTTCTTTTGTTCGACGAGGTAGCGCTAATGATTAATAACATACTCAAAGACGAGAATCATAATATTACCGCAGAAGGTAAGGCACGGACGAATGAGTTTATGTCCTGGCTACGTAAAAACAGCATTAAGCACCAAGGAAATATACGTATTGTAATTTCTGGGAGCATCGGTTTGGAGCCTATCTTGCATCAGGCCGGATTGAGTGCCACAGTTAATAACTTTGTGCCGTTCGAACTTGACCCATGGGACGAGGAAACCGCAAGCAATTGCATAAAGGCGCTGGGAAACGAATATGGAATTGAATTCAAAGAAGGCACACCCGAAGAAATGGTCAAGATGTTAGGGTGTTGTATTCCTCATCACGTGCAGATGTTCTTCACTAATGTCTATGGCAGGTGCGTAAAGAGAAGGGATATGCAGTGTTCGATACAGGATGTTGCGGAGGTTTACAAGAGAGGCATGCTCGGCGTTAGAGGGCACGTTGAACTTACACACTATGAAGAGCGATTGGAGAAGGTACTTCCGAAAGAGTTGTGCGCGTTGGCACTTGACATGCTAGCCGAGGCTGCTGTTACAGGGCACCTTAGCGATGAGGCGATCGCAGCCTTTCAGAAAGAGTATTCACTTGAAGGGAGGGATGTTGTCGAAGTCCAAAAGGAGATACTCTGGGTGCTGGAACACGATGGTTATCTTAAGAGTGGAGCAAAAGGATATGTTTTTGTGTCGAAACTTCTGCGGGACTGGTGGGAAAACCGGTATAAACGTTTCTTTACGCCGATATTGAAAAGAGGAGTCTGAATTATGAGTAAGCGTATTGTAAAATACAATCCGGCTTTTCTTTCGAAAGAGGAACTTATGCGGTCTTTCGTGGTTCGCCATGCAGAACTTAAGCTGATAGTACAAGTCATCCGAGAGAACGTGACAAAATCAAATCAACATGTTCTTGTGATTGGGCCGCGGGGTATTGGCAAAACGATGCTTGTCCTGCGGGTTGTTGAGGAGATTCGGAAAGAAAAAGATTTGAATAGACTCTGGTATCCGTTGGTGTTCTCGGAAGAGAGCTACCAGGTTACGACGCCTGGCGAATTCTGGCTTGAGGCTTTATTTCACTTAGGACAAAAGACGGGTGAGGACCGTTGGAAGCAGACATGTAGAGAATTGAGCGGCGAGCAGGATGAAAGCCGACTACGGGAACGCGCGCTTGGGCAACTAATGGACTTTGCCGATAATCAGGGCAAACGCATCCTGCTTATCGTGGAGAACTTCAATATGTTGCTTGGCGAGCAATTAAGCGATAATGATGGTTGGGCTCTTAGGCACACATTGCTGAACGAGCCAAGAGTTATGCTGCTGGCGACAGCGACAAGCAGGTTTGAAGAGATAGATAACTGTGGTAAGCCAATGTTTGAGCAATTTAGGACGCTTGAACTTAAACCTCTTGATAAGAATGATTGTCGAGTATTATGGACTTCAGTTAACGGGAAGAAGCCGAGCGACAAGCGTGTTCGTCCACTTCAGATTTTGACTGGCGGGAATCCGCGGTTACTTGCTATTGTTTCAACTTTTGCAGTTAGAATGTCGCTCAAAGAACTAATGAGTGATCTTATGCAACTTGTAGACGAGCACACCGAATACTTCAAAAGCCACTTAGATAATCTTCCTGCTATAGAGCGTAAGGTTTATTTAGGTTTAGCAGAATTGTGGAAGCCAGCGACAGCACGAGAAGTTGCCAATTTGGCCCGTCTCAATGTCAATAAAACCAGCTCATTGCTGCGTAGGTTGATGGAACGAGGAGCCGTGGTTTTGGCCGATGGACGTAAACGCACGAAATTATACCAGGTCGCCGAGCGTATGTACAATATCTATTATCTAATGCGCCGGCGTGGGGCGCCGTCGAGAAGGGTCAAGGCACTTGTGCGGTTCATGGCAAATTTCTATGAGGAAGAACAGTTAGTGAGTTTGGCTGCACGAATTGCGGAGGAGGCCTGTGGGCTTGAGCCAGCGCTGCGAAAGGACCACTACTATGCTTTTGAGGGGATTGTGCAAAGGGTGACCAGTGAGCAGCTTCGTGGGATAATAATCAAATCAGCGCCGGCAGATTTCCTCGATATGCCGGATACTCCGGCTTCGATAAAGAACTTAGCCGGGCTCGAGGGTATGAAGGATGTGCATGCGTTGCTTGCGGGAAGTAAAGACCTTCTTGAAATTAAGGATGAATTGCAGAAAGCTGAGAAACTCTTTCACCAAGCTATTGAGGCAAGCCATAATGATCCAAAACTCTTGGCATTTCATGGCGCAGTTTTGATCCTGCTCGATCGTTATGAAGAAGCGGAAGAGGTGATCGGTAAAGCCATTGATATAGCCCCTGATGAGCCAATAAGTTGGATGTTTCATGGTGTGCTTTTAACCATGCTCGAACGATACGACGAAGCAGAGAAGGCATATCGCAGGGTCATTGAGTTGAACGATAAATACGCATGGGCCTGGGCGTTTCTTGGTCAGCTCCTGCACGAGAAGCTTGAACGCTACGATGAAGCAGAGAAGGCATATCGCAAGGCCATCGAGTTAGACGAGAAGGTCGTATGGGTGTGGGCTAATCTGGGCCATCTCTTGCACAAGAAGCTCGAACGCTACGATGAAGCGGAGAAGGCGTATCGCAAGGTGATTGAATTGGACGAAAAGAATGCCTGGGTGTGGGCTAATCTGGGCCGACTCCTGCATGAGAAGCTTGAACGCTACGATGAAGCGGAGAAAGCGTATCGCAAAGTGATAGGACTTGATCCGACGGCTGGCTGCTGGGCATGGCCACTTCTGGGTATGTTATGCTCGGCAAAACCTGAACGGTATGATGAGGCTAAAGAGGCACTTCGCAAGGCCATGGAATTTGATAGTATTGCACCAACGGCAATGAATATGTTTGTGAAGCTTGTTTTGGACCAAGGGAAAACGGCCGAAGAGGCTCTTGAAACTCTAAAAGGCTACTTAGCGAAGCCTCAACGGGTAGAGCAAAGCGTCGATATTACTACAGAGTCGGTTGTCGAGTTGGCTGCGTCTGGTTATGGTCGAGAGGTGCTGGATATAGTCCGGGAATCTCCCAGTTCGAAGATATTAGAGCCGCTTGTTGTGGGGCTGCAACTATTTGTCGTCGAGGATGTGAAAGCGGCAGCCGAGATTATGGAAGTGGCCAGGGATGTGGTCAAACGAATTGAAGAAAGGCGGGATAAAATGCAGCCAAAACCGCGCGTGAAACGCAGGACTAAACATAAAAGAAAACCCGCCGAGTAAAAATATAACCCTGCCCAGAGGACCCATGCTTCGCTATCCTTCTTCGCCAAGGCTACGAAGGAACCAGCTACGGAAGGCAGGCGGTGCAGGGAAGAGATAGTTTTGAGTTTTAAGTGTTTAGTTTTACTTGTCGAAGCAAATCGTCATATTTTTGCTCTTCGGGCCTTTTCTTCATCTTAGCGCGGTTTCTCCGATTCGTGCAGATACGGGAAGTGCTCCCAGCACCACCGCCAATCCTCGTTTATACCTGCCGCCGGCTGGAGCGTGGATATGGGTAAGTCTCCGATAAAGATCCTCCATGTTTCGCTATGGACCCACTTATGTTTCTCCGCGTGGCCGTCGGCGAAGCCGAAAGTGGCCGACTTGCTGTGGAAAGTGGCCAGCGCATCTACCCATCGATTGTCTATCCATGGAGCGAAACTCCAGCCGCCGTGATCATAGTTGAAGCTGGGGTTTTGGAATTCGCTTTCGACAAAGACATACTTAAGACTGGCGTGCGTGATCTCTTCCAGCCTCTTGGGAAAGTACTTGTAACGGGCCTCCGTCCAGGAATGAAAACCTTTCCTGGCAGCCGACAGAACATCCGGGATGATGTAGCTGCGATACATCCGCTGGTGCTCCGGGGCCCCCGTCTGATACCGGTTATCGCCGGGGCAGTGGTACATCTCGTGGCTGTTTATGTAGTTATACAAAGCTCCTCGTTTGATGCCACGAATGCGATCCTCAAGCAGCGGGACGCCGCTAATATACGCGCCGCTTTGGTCTATAGGCGGTAAGGCCCACATAGGACTATTCAGATTAGACATATCGACATGACCCCGGACGATGCGGCTATCGTTATCGTCGGCGTACATCGTATAGGCCAGCACCAGGGACCGCTGGTTGGCCAGGCAATTCGAACCACGCGCCAATTCCTTGGCGGCCCTGAGGGCGGGCATCAGAATGGCCATTAGTACGGCGATCACTGCGATAACGACCAGCAGCTCTATAAGCGTAAAGGCTCGTTTCTTGAAAATGTCTAATCTCCTTTTAGTGTCAGGTGGTTTAATTATGCACCCGTTTAATTATACCTAATTATTTGCATAAATGAAAACAATATACAGGTCGTCCATAGCCCTATGTTGCATAATTTCTCTAATTATTTTCATAATAACCGGGATTTCCCATAAACAAATGTATATGCTTGTTCCGTTTATTTTTCATATCTCTTATCTCGTGAAGCGTATTGCGTATCTCGTGTTGGAGGCAAAGAATAGCGTAATAGACCTTAAAAGGCAAAGGAAACATCAATTTATTATTGATTATTTACTCCGTCAAAAGGCGCCGGATTCCGCCTATGGCGGATCTTTGACTTCGATATTGATTATTTGATTTAGTCAAAGTGGTGCGAAATATCGCACTCTACGCTCTGAGCGGAATCCCTGTCCCTGGGTAGGGACTATTGTGAGATAACGCTTGATATGTTATAATATCTTGTGTCGTTATAAAGCTTACCGGCTGTTAAAAGCGGTGCTTTATGGTTTGCTGGTCTGAACAAGGAGGAATGCTGTTCATATGAGATATTCACGGACTCTTGCTTTTCTTGTTGTATTCAATCTCAGCCTCAGCCTTTTTAGTACGGTCCGGGCACAGGAGCTAATCCGGATAAACGAGTTCATGGCCGTGAACGATAATGGT
>JAIVYN010000150.1:0-9496 GCA_048635425.1 Candidatus Aegiribacteria sp. | reverse complement strand
TCAGCTAATGCTTCTGCACTGACAGGCCCGGGTACAATTGAGCATATTTCTTTGACAATGTCCTTGAACTTTTTTCCCGTCTTTGCAATATGGCTCGGATTGGTTGTTACTCCGTCTATCAGGCCTGTGGCGTATGCTTTGTGTACAGCCTCGACATCGCCTGTATCTAAGAATATTTTCATAGTTTTTCCCCGATGGATATTAGTTTTTTTCAACGATACTTCTGATGATCTCTAAAGTTACCTGAATGTTCGGCGCATCGCCCAGCTCGGAGACCACAAGGTCAGCCTCTGTAAAATCTTCGCCCTTTGTATAGCCGTTTGTGGTAATAACGCAATACATACCTGCGGCTTTTGCCGAAAGCAGACCATTACGGTTGTCTTCTATCACCACACATTCAGATGGCTCAAGACCCAGTCTTTTTGAAGCCAGGTTATAAATTTCAGGGTCCGGTTTTTTCTTTGACACAACGTCACCGGCCAATATCGCACTGAAACGGGCCTTTCGCTCAGGGCCGAGCAGCTTCTCTACTACGAGATTGACGGCCCGCTCGTGGGAGGTAGAGCAAACGGCCAAGGTGACATCCGCGGCGATAGCCTCATCAACAAGTCTTGCCACACCGGGGCGTAAAGGTAGTTCTCCTGATTCAATAATTTGTAGAAATAAGTCCGTTTTGAGCTTGTGCAATTCTTTGATGAGCGCCTCCTTATCCACAACATCACGAGGCCAGCCGTAGCCCTCGAAGTAGTGCTTCATGCGTTCTTTGCCGCCGGAAACTTCTAATAGTTCTCCGTACAGCTCAACACCCCACTCTATCGCATATCCTTTTTTTGCAAATGCCTTGTTAAAAGCTACTCTATGCCCATCCCGTTCGGTATCAGCCAAAACACCGTCACAATCAAAAATAATGGCTTTCATTACGGCCTCCTTTGTATGATGTGCGGCGGGTTGTTCCTGAATATCAGAAATAGTGGAAGATGCCGCTGCCAGAATATCTTGTTTAAGTATCCGTCCATCCGGCCCGCTGCCTGTTATTTCGCTTAAATCAACGCCGTATTCTCGAGCAACTCGTTTCGCGGCGGGTGATACAGCGGCCCCGGATTTCCGGGTCAGTTTAGTTTCTTTTTCGACTTTTTCTTTTCGTGAAGGTGTTATTTCAATTGTTTTATTAGTGGCTACATCCGTCGATTCCAATTCTTCTATATCTTCTCCCTGCTCTCCAATATATGCAATAGGGTCGAGCACCGGCACCTCGGCACCGGCATCATATAGGATTTTGAGTAAAACACCTGACTCATACGCTTCCACTTCAAACGTCGCCTTATCGGATTCTACAATTGCGACTATATCGCCTTTGTTCACATAGTCGTTTTCTTTTACACACCACTCGACGATAGCACCTGTTTTTATATCCTGCCCCACCTGCGGCATGATGATTGGTTTAGCCATTACCTATCCTCTATCAGGCCTTTCCTGCACTGCCGAACAGCTTTATCTTCTCAATAATTCCTGCCTTAAGCTGATGGAACTGGGCATCGATAACTTTCAGCGGATTGTATTCCGTATTGTGTGCATTGTGATAAGCAATAAATCCATCTATAAACGCATATTTGAGCTGGGTCGATATGTTTACTTTCGCACAACCAAGCGAAATACATTTTTTGAACACGTCATCTGCAAGACCCGTCCCACCGTGCAGAGCTATTGGGACAGCCGTCTTTGTTGCGATTTCTTCGAGCAGGTCGTAAGCGATTCTGGGTACGCCCTTATAAACTCCGTGAGCCGTTCCAATGGCCGGCGCGAAACAGTCCGGCTTGACTTCCAAACAAAACTTGATGGCTTGTTCAGGGTCAGCCAGATGGGCTTCCTGCTCTTTGACGTGAATGTCGTCCTCCACGCCGACTATGGCCCCAAGCTCGGCTTCAACGGTAATATCTTTGGGCCTCGCCATTTGTACGACCTGCTGACTCAAGGCAAGATTTTCTTCAAACGGCTTTGAGGATGCATCAATCATAACTGAGGTCCACCCTGATTCGATGCACTCTTTGATAAGGTCTAAATCCTTGCAGTGGTCAAGGTGCAAAGCAATCGGGACACTCGATGGGCCGGCAAGCTGCCTCACCCAGGAAATGATGGGCGCAGCGCCCCAGAATATAACTGTCTTGGCTGATGTTTGAATGATCACCGGAGCGTTTGCTTCCTCCGCAGCCTGGACGACGGCCTTGGTAGAATTGTAATCAAGGATATTAAAGGCGCCGACGGCATACTCCTTACCGCACGCCTTACTTAGCATATTTGTCATATTCTCAAGTGGCATCGTTTTTCTTGCTCCCAGATATTTCTTACAGATGTAACACTTTTCTTACCGCTTCTATAACATCACTTTCCTGCGGCACCGAGGCCCTTTCGAGATGAACATTGAATGGTATCGGTGTATTCTTGCCCGCTACAATTTCGATGGGGGCATCAAGGAAATCGAACGCCTCAGCCTGGATGATTGAAGCTATATCGGAAGCCACCCCGCCTCTGCGAACGGCCTCCTGCACAATCACCACGTGCTCGGTTTTTTTAACCGACTCAAGAATAAGCCGCTTATCCAGAGGAACCAGTGTCCGGGGGTCAATCACTTCAACCTCAATTCCCTGCTGGGCGAGCTTCTCGGCGGCCAAGAGCGCCCGAGGCACCATATTGGACCAGGCGACAATCGTTACATCGTTTCCCCTGCGTTTGATGTCACCGACTCCAAGCTCGATGGTGTATTCGTCCTGCGGAACGGCACCCTCGGTCATATACAAAAGCTTGTGCTCGATAAACATGACCGGGTCATCATCCCTTATGGCACTTTTAAGCAGACTTTTGGCATCATAGGGCGTCGAGGGCATCACCACTTTAAGACCCGGAGTATGATAGTACCACGCTTCGAGACTCTGGGAATGCTGGGCGGCAAGCCCGTTGCCGCTGCCTCCCTGTGTCCTAAGAACCATCGGGACCTTGCCCCTGCCGCCGCTCATAAATCTGTATTTGGCGGCCTGGTTTACAATCTGGTCGATAATCAGGGATGCAAAATCGACAAACAGTATCTCCACTACCGGCCGCATCCCGGTAATCGCGGCTCCGACGCCCGCCCCCGTAAAGCTCGCCTCCGAGATGGGCGTATCTATAATCCGGCGGGGGCCGAACTCATCGAGCAGACCAACGGTAACTTTGTAGGAACCGCCGCGTTGGCCGATACCACCACCCATCACAAAGACAGTTTCGTCACGGCGTAATTCTTCCCGTAGTGCCTCATTAAGAGCTTCTCGGTACATTATTCGCCTGATGCCTTGTCCGTCAGATTTGCTTGTATCTTCGCTCAATTTTGCTCAACCTCTTCTAAGAACTTTTCAACAGATGGCTCAGGACTGTTCTTCGCAAATTCGATAGCTTCTTCCATTGCCTGCTGAACTTGCTGTTCGATAGCTGCCGTCTCTTGCTCGGTACACTTTGTCTCTTCCAGCAAATACTTCCGGCCGATATCGACAGGGTCTTTGGATTTATAGTATTCCAGCCTGTCCCTGGGCATATACAGCCCCGGGTCATTTACGTGATGTCCCCCGTGGCGATAGGTCTTTGCCTCTATCATCACCGGCCCTTTGCCCTTACGGCAAGCCTCTATTGCGTTTTGGGTTTTCTCATAGACAGCAAGGACATCGTTGCCATCCACTTGATAGGCTCTAACTCCATAACCCTCGGCTCTTTTATATAGGTCCGGGATTCTGCTCATTTCCTCGATAGGACTCGAAACCGCGTATTGATTGTTCTCCAGCAGAAATATCACAGGCAAATCCCATATCGCTGCCAGATTCAGAGACTCGGCGAAAACGCCGTTGTTGCAGGCCCCGTCAGAGAAGAAAATCACCACCACCTGGTCACCACCTCGAATATGTATGCCGAGACCTGCGCCGACTCCAATGGGTATGCCGCCGCCCACAATGCCGTTGGCGCCGATGTTGCCGATATTTACGTCGGCGATGTGCATTGAGCCGCCCCGGCCTCGGCAATAGCCGGCCTCTCTGCCCAGGACCTCAGCTACCATTTTTTTGAGCTCACCACCCCGCGCAATACAATGGCCGTGACCGCGATGTGTACTGACGATATAGTCATCTTCTCTCAGTGCAGCGCATACCCCTGTGGCAATCGCTTCCTCTCCGAGGTAAGGATGAAAATAGCCGATAATCAGACCCTGCCGATAGAGTTTGATACATTCGGTCTCGAATACCCGAATAGTGTAAAGTGTGCGATAAAGCTGTTCAAGAAACTCACGTGAATACATTGTCATCCTTACCTGACTACTGTAAATGAGCGAAATTCCTGGATGAGCAGTTTCGTATATTTGCCGGGCTTGCCGTTTCCGATCAGCTTCTCGTCGAATCTGACCACAGGAATAATATCATTCGTGGTTGAGGCAATAAACAGCTCATCGGCGTCACTTGCCTGTTGTGGCGTTAACGATTTTTCCATTGCTTCTAATCCGATATTGTTACCTGCCCTAATCACAAATTTGCGCGTTATGGAAGGCAGAATATTAACTGTAAGCGCTGTGGTTTGCAGTGTTCGTCCGAAGATTGCAAAAAATGTCGAGGCGGCACCTTCGGTTATAAAGCCTTTCTCATCGACGAGTATTGCCTCGTCACAGCCCTTGTTAGCAGCCTCCTGGCGAGCGAGAACGTTGGCTAACAGGTTCAGCGATTTTATATCACATCGTTTCCATCGCCAATCCGGATGTGTCGATACCGCAATGCCATTGGTCTTTGCTTCTGAGTCGTCTTCTAATTCTGTGACGGTTAGAAAAAAATTTGGCTTTAAGTTAACATCGTAGGCATGGTTTCGCGGTGCCGAACCTCGGGTAATATGAAAATATATCTTGGCGTTGGAAATACCGGCAGCGTCAGAAGCCTTCCGGACCCGGCTGCGAATCTGGTCAAGGTCCACGCCCGATATTCCAATCGCGGTCAGGCTGTTGGCGAACCTTTGCATATGTTCATCGAGCGCAAAAATCTTGCCGTCGTAGCTTCGCACCACTTCATAGACCCCGTCGCCGAAGAATATCCCGCGGTCGAGATACACCGGTTCGAGTTCTTCCGCCGGAACGATTTTGTCTTGTATCATGGCTATCTGCATAAAATTGCTCCCGATGAGGATATAGACTATATTTTTAGCTTCATATTGGGTAATAGAATACAAAAATATCTGATAATTTACTTTACAAAAAATGATTGAATATGTAAAATTTCACTTCTTTTCGGTTTTTAGCGTATAAAAGACGGGAGTTTTTTGAAATGTATGCAGTAATTGAACAAGGCTCAAAGCAATATAAAGTCGCCGAAGGCGATTGTTTAAATATCGACCTGACAGATATCTCGCCCGATGCCAAAACAATCGAGCTGGACAAGGTTTTGTTTGTAAAGGACGGTGAAAAGGTCAAAATCGGCACCCCATTCTTGAAAGGTGCCAAGGTAATTGCCTCATTTAAGACCACGGCTCAGGACGCTGTCGTCAAGGGCGAAAAGCTCTATCCAACCCACTTGCGCAGACGCAAAAACAGCAAGAGACGCATAGGCCACCGCCAAAAGTACTTGCAAGTGGTAATTGACAAAATAGAAGCCTAAAGGCAAGCGTCATTCCGAGCGCGACATACACCACCGTCATTCCGAGCGTAGTCCCCGTTCTTGCTTTCGCACCTGTGCCTGCGTTACCCCCGTTCTTGCTTTCGCAAGAAAGCACGGGGGTGCAGGCAAGAAAGCACGGGGGCGGAGCCGAGGAATCAATTGAAAAAGTCATTGCGAGCATCGCGAAGCGATGTGCGGCAATCTCAACTTTTTACTTCGATATTTCCTGTTCTCCACATGACACCTTTCGGTGGATGTTTGATATTCTTTACGTCATTCCCGCCCAAGCTTGTCACCCCTGCGAAAGCAGGGGCGGAACTTTTTGGATAAGCCCCTCAGCAAAGGTTCGCCATTGAGCCGGACCGTTTTCAATAAAATATTCGAACGACTTATCATCGGCTAATTCCCCCAACAGGGCTTTGCGCTCGGTCGGCTCCGCCACGTCTTTGATAATCCGTTTTCGAATCGCCTCCAGCTCAGCGAGAAATTGGCCATGTTCTTCGGTGAAAATCTTTTCCAGCTTTTTTCTTATATGACCGGCGTAAGCAGGGCAATGTCCTTCAGTGCCTATGGCTATCTGCAAGTCGCCGCGCTTAACAACAGCCGGCACGAAAAAATCACAAAGCTCCGGCTCATCAACTACATTACACAAAACCTCCAATTCCTGACAATCCTTATATATCCGTCTGTTGAGTTGATGGTTGTTTGTTGCGGCTATGGCGAGCACCGCCTCCGCGAGATAATCTTTTGAATATTTGGATTTTATCAGTTCAGCTTTTTTGTCCCGGCAAAGAACCGTCAGCATATTATCTATCCGCTCAGCAACTACTACCAGCCGCGCACCCGCAGCTAACAGTGCTTGAGCCTTGCGCACAGCGACCGCTCCGCCACCAATCACGACCGCACGGCGACCGCTTAATTCCAGAAATATCGGATATTTAGCCATAAAACTATTATACCACACCTCGACTGACAGCAACATCGAATTTTAAAGAAACGAACCGCCAAAGTTCCGGACCATGGCAATAACAAGTAACGCCGGCCCTCTTATTATATTTTAAACAGATTTTTGAGTCTTTTCAACTCGTAAAATCACTGATATATTGTAAACTCACATAGTTCGTAGTTGGCAGAAAAATATGAATTCAACAAAAAATACAGCCGCCTCTGACCTAAGCAAGGGTGGCACCCTCAAACTTGTTTGGGGGTGGTCTTAACAGTAGAAAAAGTCAAAAAATATGAGCGAAATAATAAAATTACAGCCGCCTTTGACTGAGACCGATGTGCGTTCGTTAAAAGCGGGCGATGAAGTTCTCATCACCGGCGAAATCTATACCGCCCGGGATATGGCGCATAAAAGGTTGTGCGAGGCAATAGACGCGGGCCGGGAATTACCATTTCAGCTTGAAGGAGCGATTATTTATTTCGTCGGCCCCACGCCTGCCCGACCAGGAAGGGTAATCGGCGCTGCCGGCCCAACTACATCATCGAGAATGGATGCTTTCAGTCCGAAGCTGCTCGCCAACGGCCTCAAAGCAATGCTCGGAAAGGGATATCGAGGCGACGAGGTCAGAGACGCCCTGAAAAAATACACCGCTGTCCATCTTTCTACTATCGGTGGGGCGGGGGCGCTATTGAGCAAGCACATTATTGCCGCAGAAGTAATCGCCTACGAAGACCTTGACACCGAATCTATAAGAAAACTACAGGTAGTTGATTTTCCCGCTATTGTCGCGTATGACTGTTATCGAAACAGTGTTTATAAATAATGAGTTCTGCAAAATTACAGGTTAGGCATATATTATTTAAGAAAATCATTTTCTTTTTTGATTTTCTTAAATAATCCTACAACTGTTCATTGTGCAAGAGCCTATTGTTTGAAAAAGAAAAAAACAAAAAAACGTTTTTTTTCTTTTCAAAGTATGCCTAACCTGCAATTTTGAAAAAGCCTTTTTATAATTAAGGAGCTATACAATTGAAAGTTGCTTTACTTGGTCTATTGCAATCCGGCAAGAGCACTATCTTCTCTGCCGTCAGCGGCAAGGCAATCCCACCGCCCGGCTCGACGGCAATTGAAGAAGCCATTGTGCCTGTCCCGGACGAAAGACTCGATTGGCTGAGAGAATACTGCAAGCCGAAGAAAACCACCCACGCTACAATCGATTGTCTTGACCTGCCGGGCTTTAACTTTACCGATGAGCATGGTCGAGCTGCTGCCAGACGCCTGATTAACCAGATAAGGGCTGTTGACCTGCTGGTTCTCGTGGTCAGGGCGTTTGAAAATCCTGCGGTACCTCCTTATCGAAACACTGTAAACTCGGCCGGAGATTTAGCGGAGTTGAAAACCGAACTGCTGCTTGCCGATTTGGAGCTGGTAGCTACTCGCATCGAAAAACTCGAAAAGCAGGTCCACAAGCCCACCCAGACTCAGTCCCACGATAAGATCGAATTGGCACTGCAAAAAAAGTTGCAGCAGGCTATAGAATCAGAAAGGCCCATAAGCTCTGCTGTCGAAACCGACGCCGAACGCGAAATGATTAAGTCTCTCGGATTCCTGACCTTAAAGCCCATGGCGGTCGCTGTAAACATTGACGAGGATCGGTTGGATAAAGAGTTTGATTTCAGCAGCGCGATTGATAGTTATGTGCCGGTCCTTACAATCTGTGCCAAGCTGGAACACGAGCTGGCGCAGTTAGACGCTGAAAGCAGGGCCGAGTTTATGGCTGACTTAGGATTAACCGAATCGGCAGCAAGTAAGTTCGTCAAAAGCTGCTATTCGGCCCTGAGCCTAATCAGCTTTTTAACAGTGGTCTCGAATGAGCTGCGAGCCTGGCCAATAAAGCAGGACACCGTGGCACTTGATGCAGCCGGTAAGGTACACACCGACATTAAGCGAGGTTTCATTAGAGCTGAAACTTTTGCCTTCGACGACCTCAAAGCCCTTGGCAGCGAAAAAGCCCTCAAAGCCGCAGGCAAAATCCGGCTCGAAGGAAAAGAATACGTCGTCCAGGACGGCGACATTATCAATTTCAGGTTTAATGTTTGAGTCAACATAACCTTAAGGCGATATTTGTGAAGCGATCCTTAAAGCTATTCATTCCGGGAGTTATAGCGACATCAGCGGTGCTTTTTGTTCTGTTCTGTCTGGATTCCAAAAATCCCCATACTTCCAGGACCTACACTTATAAAGTCATCAATACCTTTCCTCACGACCGAAATGCTTTCACACAAGGGCTGGTTTTCGATGATGGCGTTTTATATGAAGGAACAGGACTTTACGGACGTTCGACTTTGCGAAAAGTCGCATTAGAAACAGGCAACATCCTGCAAATGCACAAACTATCGGCCGAATTCTTCGGCGAAGGTATTAC
Organism: Candidatus Aegiribacteria sp.; assembly: GCA_048635425.1. Classification (GTDB taxonomy): domain Bacteria; phylum Planctomycetota; class Phycisphaerae; order Sedimentisphaerales; family Anaerobacaceae; genus NIOZ-UU13. The sequence goes on along the minus strand of JAIVYN010000150.1, from coordinate 477 downwards.
CATTTATGGGGACAATATTATTCAGTTAACATATAAGGAAAACGTTGGCTTTGTTTACAACAAATATACCTTTGAGCTGCTGCGAAAATTCAATTACCCAACCGAGGGCTGGGGCATTACACATAACGGCAGACAGTTGATTATGAGTGACGGCACACCAACATTGTATTTCTTAAACCCTGAAACTTTTGAGCAAGTCAGCCGGATTATTGTATATGACCATAATATTCCCGTGTGGGGGCTTAACGAGCTCGAATATGTCGAAGGCCAAATCTATGCCAATATCTGGCCTACCGAACGCATCGCCAGAATTGCCCCCGAGACAGGCCAAGTGCTCGGATGGATAGATATGAAAGGGCTTTTAACTCAGCAAGACTATAGCCGGCCGGTCGATGTTCTCAACGGTATTGCGTATGACAAAGAAAATGGTCGGCTATTTGTGACCGGAAAGTTGTGGCCAAAACTCTTTGAGATAAA
>JAIVYN010000149.1:0-9503 GCA_048635425.1 Candidatus Aegiribacteria sp. | reverse complement strand
ACTTGGCTAAGTGGAAAAAACAAACCCAATTCAAACCCAAACAAACCCAATTTCCAAAAAGCCAAAATGAACGTAAACTTATATATTATAGAGGATTACAGAAAAAAAGATGATTTTATAGTCCGAATAAACAAACCCAATTTCCAAAATGGCCAAAATGAACGTAAACTCACTTATAACAAAGGATTACAGAAAAAACGATTGTTTAGCAGCCCAAAAAACAAACCCAATTCAAACCCAATCTTGTCCGCCGTAGGCGGATTGCAAATGAAATTAAAATCGCTTGCTAAAAAATCTGGCCACACCCTGCTTTGGATATATTTGAATCTATTCTTGACGCCTCCCGGCCAAACTGTTAGAGTTCCACCTTCGAACTTGAATCTGCTTTATTTACCATTAAGAAAGGAGTTTACATGGAGGTTGTAACAATGGATTGCAAGAAATTCGTCGATGAACAAATCTCTCAAATCAAGCAAACGGTGGGGGATGCAACGGCTATTAACGCCCTCAGCGGAGGCGTCGACAGCTCTCTCGTAACGGTGCTCGGCCACCGCGCTCTTGCCGAGCAGTTCAAAACGGTCTTTGTTGACAACGCCCTGATGCGCCAAGGCGAACCCCAGTGGGTGGTCAAGACCTTTGCGGATATGGGAATACCTGTCGAATTGGTAGATGCCCGGGAGGAGTTTCTTTCTGCTCTGGCCGGCCTGACCGACCCGGAGGAAAAACGGCAGGCCGTTACCGATACATTTTACGCGAAGGTGTTCAGCCGGCTCGTCAGGGAATCCGGCGCGAAGTTCCTGCTCCACGGCACTATTCTGACCGATATCGAAGAGACAATAGCCGGTATCAAACGCCAGCACAATATTCTTGCTCAGCTTGGCATCGACCCCGAAAAATCCTACGGCTATTCGGTTCTCGAACCGCTCAAGACCTTGCGAAAGGATGGTGTTCGCGAAGTCTGTGAGTTTCTAAAGCTGCCGGCTGAAATCTCCCAGCGGATACCTTTTCCCGGCCCGGCACTGGCGACCCGAATCGTGGGCGAAGTAACACGGCAGCGGCTGACCACCGTTCGGGCCGCAACAGCAATTGTCGAAGAAGAGCTTAGAGATAGTGGAGCGTTCCAGTATATGGCTGTATTACTGAACGACCGCGCAACGGGAATCCGCGACAACAAACGCGAATTTGGCCAGATTATTGTCGTCCGTTGTATCGAAAGCACCGATGCCCGGACCGCAACGGCCACCGTACTTCCCTGGGACAAGCTTCAGCGTATATGTGAGCGTATTATTAGTGAGATTGATGACGTCAACCGCTGTCTATACGACTTGACTCCCAAACCCCCTGCAACTGTAGAGTACATATAAGATATTTAGAGCTTATCCGAATAACCGGGTCGTTATGAGGCCGAGCGAAAAGTCCGAGGCCAATGCGGCAGGCCAAAAATGCTCGCCAGAAGTGATTTTCTCCACGTTGAGAACGTTTTTTCACCGACAACGCAGGCATCGGGCTTTGCAGCCGGACCCGAGTTTACCCCCGATGTTAGCTCACTTGCTTTTCTGTCGGGGGCTATAGAGCGGGTTATTTGGATAGGCTCTTATCACGGTCTACGTGTGTGGAGTGGTATTTTATGCTGATTGTATATTTGTGCCCAGGAAATCCGGTCTTCGCAGGCTTGAAGTATCGCCCCGGCGTAACTTTTCAATGTCCCTTGCTACAATCTCTGCAATAATTTGCCCTTGTTCTGATAACGTCAGCGGCGGCTGCTTAATCCCGCCCGTCTTTTGACGGGCTGGGTTAATAGTATAGCCGATTGATTCAGCTTCCCCCTCCTGGGCGGGAGGTTCACCCCGCCCATCCGATGGGCGGGGTTCGGTCTTTTTACCCGCAGCCCCGTCTTGCGCCTGCACTCGCGTAACCCCCTTGTCTGCTGCCTGCACCCGTTGGGTAGCCGCAGGCACGGGTGTCGCAGACAGCAAAGGGGGTGCGAGCGACGGGAGTCGCTGGGGCTTGCCGGGGGCCTTTCTTCTTATCGCCGTGATTTTTCGCTGCTCGGCCAAAATCTGTTCAGCCAAGTCAAACTTCGGTATTTCACTCCGCCCATCCGATGGGCGGGATTCACTCGCCTCCTGAACCGCACCGGCAGGTTCAGTTGGGAGGTCCCTGGTATTATTTTGTTTATTACTATTAGTCTTGTTCACCGTCACAACCTCTTCAATTGTACTGCCTTAAGGTCGATTGCCTTGTCTCCGGGAATTTCCAGGGCCTTGACACAAAGGATTGTTCGCCCCCTGTCCAGCTTAACATTACCGAGTCTCAACGGTGCCCATATTTTTTCAAAGACCTCGCCGCGCCGAACACGGTCGGGGCTGGGGATAGGGTCGGGATTATGCGCTCTGCTTACCACGCCCTCCAAACTCTTCCCGCCGATTTCCACCCGCATCTTTACGCCGACGTTGTCCTTCGAACAGACATACATCAACGATACCTCAAAACTGCCTGCTTCGACCACCTCGACCGGCCACCACGGATACGAATTGGTACTGGTCCAGTTTGTAACATAATCGTTGGCCCAGCCGGAACGACCTAAGTAACTAATCCCTTCTTTAGACAGCGGTTCCAGAAAGGCCTCGTGCCCCGGCAGCGTAACCACCGGCCAATGCGGATAACCTATATGAATAGGCAGAGGGTCAAAGCCGGCTTTTGTTACATCTCCAGCCATCGCTTCGTAAGCAGCGCTGAGCCTTTTGGTGACCTCCGGATATTTTTTAGCGACGTTTTCCTTCTGCCCCGGGTCATCGTCCATATTATAAAGCTCCCAGCGATTACCGGTTTTGCCCCGTCCCAAAACGGCCCGCCATCGCTGGGTGCGAACCGAACCGGGAATCTGGCCAGTCCGGCCTCCCGGCGTTCTAAACGTAAATATCATACGGTCAAGCCAATTTGCAGTTTGGCCTTTGAGCAGCGGCACCAGGCTCAGACCATCCTGCGGCAGCGTTTTGGGCATAGGCACACCGCACATCTCGATGATTGTGGCAAAGATGTCGATGTGGGCGGCAATCTGGGTAACAGTGGTGCCGGGGTCGATATGTCCGGGCCAGCGGACGAACAACGGCACACGAATTCCACCTTCATGCGTACTTCCCTTGCGGCCTTTCATATCACCATTGTACCGGTCGGTGTTAGGTCCGTTGTCCGTAAGGAATAGAACGATTGTATTGTCGCCCAGCTCTAACCGGTCAAGGCGCTTCAGGATACGACCGAGGTTGTCGTCGATATTTTCGCACATCCCATAGACGCAGGCGGTTATATCATCAAGTCCGCGGGCCTTGTACTTATCAAAGTATTTGTCGGGCACCTGGAATGGCGAGTGCGGGGCGTTGTAGGGAACATAGCAGAAAAAGGGCCGGTTTCTGTTCTTTTCAATGAACCGCAGCGCCGCATCGGTAAAGACATCAGTAATATAGCCCCTGGTTTTGATTAGCCGACCGTTGCGGTCGAGGGTAGTATCGAAGTAATTGTTCCAGTGTCCGCAGCAGAATCCTAAGAACTCATCGAAGCCCTGCCCATTCGGATGGTAGGGGTAATGGGCGCCGTTATGCCATTTGCCGAAGCAGCCCGTAGCGTAGCCTGCCTGCCTAAGCGCCTCGGCGATTGTAACTTCTTCGCTGCGCATATTCTCGTAGCCGCGGGTTACGCCGTGGGTGCCGGTGCGCAGATGGTAGCGGCCGGTCAGCAGACTGGCACGAGTCGGGGCGCAGACGGGACTGACAAAAAACCGGTCAAACCGGGCACCATCAGCAGCGAGCTTGTCCATAACCGGTGTGTCGATTTTGTCGTTGCCGTGCGAATGCACGTCACCCCAGCCCTGGTCATCAGTCATAATGAGGATGACGTTTGGGTGTTTTCTATCTGTTGCTGTTATTTTGTTTATACCGGAACAGCCGGGCAATACCGACAACGCTTCGACCGAGACTGCTAAAGAACCGGCTTTCTTCAAAAATTCTCTTCTTGTTTGCCTGCTCATAATCTCTCCTGAAACTCCTATTATAAACGTTTCAAAGGCTTCTGCAAAATTGAGGTTAGGCATACTTTGAAAAGAAAAAATTGTTTTTTGATTTTTTCTTTTCAAACAGTAATTTCTTGCCTAATAAGAATTCAGCTAATTCTTTAAGAAAATCGAAAAAGCTAATTTTCTTAAATAATATATGCCTAACCTCAATTTTGCATAACTTATAAACGTTTCACATAGACGTAATAAGCACCGCGAGAATTGCCCCGGTTATCCGTGAACCACGTTTGCAGGCGTGTCTTGCCGGCTTTGAGCCGTACCTCGAACGTTACTGCGTGCGCATCTCCGGGAACGGGCATAGTCGTATCCGCATCTGCAATTTTAAGTCGGGCCTCGGTGGCGGTAATGGCCTTGCCGCCGGGGATGGCTTCATTGATAGCCGCATCCAATTCCTTCGGCCAGCGCCGCAGCTCAAATTGATACCTGCCATCGCGGGCAACTTCCACCGCCCAGAAACCGTTGCCCTGCATCCCGCTGCGGACGGCGCCCTGGTTCCACGGCACTTTCGAAGTATGCCAGTCGTGGGACATCAATCGCGTGGGATTCTGTTTGTCCGAGCCGAGGATAGTTTCGCAATACTCATCGAAACGCTGAGAAACATCCGCCCACCAGTCTTCATAAGCCTTGCGCAGTTTCTCAACGACCTGCGGTCGCCCGTCGGCGATGTCATTCTTTTGGACAGGGTCGGTTTTTATATCGTAAAGCTCCTTGCCGTTTACCAGCCGCCAGCGGTCGGTCATAACCGCACTCTTACGCCACTTTTCCGGATGTTCAATTCGCTGAGAGTCGGTAATCAATGTACGGTCATGCCAGCTCATCTCCTGACCCTTCAAAAGCTGAACAAGACTGTCACCATCGAACTTCACTCCGCGGGGCTCTTTAAGCCCGCACAGCTCGATAAGTGTCGGCAACAGGTCAATGTGGGCCGTGAGCCGGTCGATGTCACTGCCGCCCGTCAGACCGCCACTCGGCCAGCGGATAAAACACGGCACGCGGTGACCACCCTCATACTCTGAGCCTTTCTTGCCCCGCATTCCCCCGCTGTAGCCGCCCGAGGTTCCGTTGTCGGTCATAAAAATCAAAATGGTGTTGTCTTCCAGACCCAGTTGCCGAAGGCGATGCATAAGCCGGCCCATATTCTCGTCGATGTTCGTAATCATACCATAAAAATTGGCCTGCCTGCTTTCCACGCCTTTATCCCTGTATGGCTTGCTGTATTTGTCAGCGACATTGTATGGCCCGTGCGGCGCATTGGTTGGTATGTAACAGAAGAAAGACCGCTCTTTATTAGCTTCAATAAATTTCATCGCCCCATCAAACCATATATCGGTACAGTAACCCTCAAATTTTTTCGGCCTGCCGTTGTGGAAGTACGTGTCATCAAAGTAATCGTTGCCCCAGTAGTCGGGTCCTTGACCGACTCCACCTCCGCCATGGATCAACACTTCGCCGAATCCTCTGTCCTGCGGCCGGAACGGGTAGTTGTCGCCTAAATGCCATTTGCCGAAGATAGCTGTGCGATAGCCGCCCGCTGAGAAGACATCGGCTACCGTTACCTCGTCTTTGCGCAAAAGTGACCTGCCCATAATCGTATGCCATACCCCTGTCCGGTTGCAGTAGTGTCCCGTCATCAGCGCCGCACGAGTGGGCGAACAGGTAGGACCGACGTGAAAGTTCGTCAGCCGGATGCTCTGCGTATATAGCCTGTCCAGATTGGGCGTTTGAATAACCGGGTTGCCGTGACAGCCCAGGTCACCGTAACCCTGGTCGTCGGTCATTACTAAAACCACATTCGGGCGTTTTCTTTCTGCCGCTGTTATTTGGTTTATACCGTCACACCACGGCAATATCGACAGCGTTCCGGTTGAAGCTGCTGCATAACCAATTGTCTTAAGAAAACCCCGGCGATTTAGCCGGACGTCTGTTGCCCCGTCTCGCCCCGGAAACCGTATTTTTGTTTGCCTACCCATATCTTTATCTCCTTGCTCCACCCCCACAGAATGGGGCAGAAATCACAAATCAGAATCTGTTCTCTGTCTTCTGTTCTCTGTCCTGTGCTGGTCCAAGAGAAAGCTGCGTAAATTCGCCCGGCTTAAACTGCTCTATCAGCACATTAACATCGTCAACGGTAACAGCCTTAACCGCACTGATGTCGTCCTGGACAGTACGATACTGCTCAAGATATATCCAGTTAAAACCCAGGTCAATCAGCCGACCCATCGGCAGCTCATTCTTAATAACCAAAGCGCTTAATACCTTGTTTTTTGCCTTTCTTAATTCATCTTCGGTTATGCCGTTTTTGGACAGACTTTGGAAAATAACACTGACGGTATCGAGCACTTTCGTAACATTATCAGTGCTGCAGCTGATATAACTGTAAAATGCCCCCGTGCCGTCCATTGCCCCAAATTGCATTGTTGCCGCTTCCGCTAATGCCTTGTCAACCAGCTCCCAGAAGAATCTTGACCCGACATTGTCGCCGACGATAATACCCAAAAGCGAAGCGGCAAACCTCCTCGGGTCCTGAGCTGACAGGCCGGCACTCATCAGACATATATGCTCGCGAGCCAGGTTTGATTTTTCGACCCTCTTTTTCTTTTTGCTGCCGCCATAGTGTTCCAGTTTTCTTCCAACAGCTTGTTTCTGCCACCTGCTGCAGGAATTTGCGGAAATCGAACAAATTTGGTCCCAATCAAAATTGCCGGCACAGGCTAACACCATATTGTTCGGTGCATATCGCCGGGCGAAATAGTCCCGCATCTGCTCAGCCGTCAATTTATCTATACTTGCCTCACTGCCAAGAACACTATTGCCGCAGGGATGACCATCGAAATGCAGAATTCTGCACCGGTCCATAACATCAAAGCTTGGGGTGTCCTTATACATTGCAATTTCTTCTTTGATTACATTTTTTTCAATACTGAAATCATCATCCCGCAGGGCCGGCCTCATCAGCTCTATCCACAGCCCTGTAACCTCGAGCAAATATTCCGGAAGAACGGCGGCATAAAAGACCGTATTTTCCTCACTGGTAAAGGCGTTGAATTGCGCCCCTGTCCTGTCGAATGCCTCATTAACTTCGAGAGCACTTAGCTTTTCAGTGCCCTTGAACAGCATGTGTTCGAGGAAATGCGAGACCCCGTTTATCTTTTCGCTCTCATCACGGGAGCCGGTCTTGACAAAAAAACCCACCGCAACCGATTTAGCGGATTTGTTGACCTCGCCAACCACGTCCAGGCCGTTTGACAATGTCTTTTTCTTAAATTCCATTATTCATTATTCTTTTTTAACTTTAGCTCACTTTAGGCACTTTGGCCCTATTGTTACAACCGTAAAGTCTTTGAACTTTTTGCTTCGCAAAAATCCTAAAACCGAATCAACGCCGGTCTCCTCGATTTTATCCTTAATTTCATCCAGCCCTCGGACCCTGCCTAACATATAGTAATCGCTTGCAATTGCGCCGGCCCGGCTGCTGGACGATTCGCTGCTTAGAATCAGCGAGCTTTTCAGTCCAACTTTGGCTCTTTGGATTTCCTCTTCGCTGATTCCATCGCCCAGTTTGTTGAACTGCTGGATTATCACGTCGAGGGTTTCCTGGGCCTTATCCGGCGTGGTGCCTGCATAGCACATAATACCAGCCGCATCTTTGAGGCAGTGATATCGTGCTCCGATTGCATAGCACAGGCCCCGCTCTTCCCTTACCTTTGTAAACAGTCTGGCGCTCATCCCGCCCGAAAGGACCGATACCGCCACCCTGGCATTATAGTAGTCCTCATCGGTCGGCTTGACCGTCTCGGTCATCAGGCCGATATGCACCTGCGCACCGTCGTTATCTATATGCGTATATTTACCGGCTTTGGAACCTAAAGTTACCAGTTCGGCGGCTTCTTGCTGCTTGGTCTCAAATAGTTTTTCTATCTTCTGACAAACCGCATCGAAGTCATATTTACCTGCAACAGCGAATATCGTCTGCGAAAGATTGAAATTGTCCTTTATAATCTGCTTTGATATCTGGGCCGTCAAAGCCTTCAATTCTGCAATTTCTCCAACAGGACTGCGCCCCAAAGGGCTTGGGTAAAACTGCTCTCGTAGCTTGAGCATGACCTTCTGCCGGGGGGCATCGTCCAGAGACAGAACCCCATCAACTGCTAATTGCCTCGCTAATTCAAACTGGTCATCCTCCAGGCTGGGTTTAATGATAATATCCGCATACAAATCCAGGGCCTGTGCTAAGTTGCCGGCTTCGAGGGCCGCCCCGACGGTTAAATGTGAGCTTCCGACCGAACGGCTGCGCGCCAATCCAAGGCCGTCAAGTGCATCACCAAGCTGACGGCTGTTTCTATCGCCGGCGCCTCTGAAAATCCAGTCGGCAATAACGCCTCCGGCCCCACAGCAGCCCTCCGGCAGCAAAGCCGCCCCGGCCGGCAGCATAAAACCAAACGCTACCGATGCAACCCCCTCCATCGGCTCACCAAGAAGGACCATCCCGTTTTTTAAAATCCGATTATCAAGTCTCTCTGCCATTACTGCCCTTTGTCATTCCCGCGACCATTTTGTCATTCCCGCTGCCCTGAGCGAAGCCGAATGGGCGGGAATCTACCTAAACATAACATCTACAAAAACGAGGACGGATTCTACCAATAAACAGGGAACTTTTCAAATGCGAAATTAAAACGCATCTGTTATTAAAAACCTAAAGCTAAATCCGTGGTTGAAAAACTAAACGCTATATGCTATACGCTAAACGCTATGGATAAGTTGTATGGCTTAATATTTGACGTTGATGGCGTAATTTCCGACACCGAGGCCGTCAATGCAAGGGCTTCCATCAAGATTTTTGCCGACCTGCTCGGCCTCGAAGGTGTTGTGCGTGAGGATTTTGAAGCGGGTCTTGGCCGGGGAGCTGAGGAATACGTCAAAGCCGGTGCCAGAGTCCACGAGCTGGAACTGACCGAAGAACAAGTCAAAAAAGTAACACAAGTGCGTCAGGAATATTTCCTTAAGATTATAAGAGAAGAACCATTGCCCCCCTTCCCCGGCGTATTGGAATTGATGGACAAGGCGATGAAAGATAAGAATTTTCGCTTGGCCATCGCAACGTCCGGCACGCTTGAGAAATCCCGTGCTGTTTTGGAAGCTGCGAAAGTTCCTTACCAAAAGATGGTTTACATAAACGGCGACCACGTCAAGAATAAAAAGCCCGACCCGGAGCTTTTCCAGCTCGCCGCCGAGCGTATAGGTATTGAACCGGCAAATTGCGTTGTAATAGAGGACGCCCCCAACGGCGTGCAAGCGGCCAAGGCCGCAGGCGCCAAATGTATCGCCGTTACAAATTCCACAAATGCAGAAAACCTTTGCGAAGCTGATTTAGTCTGTGACTCTCTTGAGCAGGTTCGCCTTGAAACCATTGTCAATCTAATCCAGCGGGGCTCAT
>JAIVYN010000148.1:0-9453 GCA_048635425.1 Candidatus Aegiribacteria sp. | reverse complement strand
ACGCGCATAGGTACATCCTATAAACGATTCAATCTGCGGTTGCCAACCTTTATACAAGGCCTTTGCCTTTTGATGCTCCTCGAGGGCTTCCTCATACATTTCCTTCTGAAAATAAGACAACGCGAGGCCCCAGTGCGCATACCAAAATCCCTCATCTATCAAAAGCGCATTCTGGAATTCTTCTATGGCCTGGTCGTACTGTCGCATATGATAATAAGGCCATCCAACATTCGTATTTATTATGTTTGAACCAGGATCGAGTTCCAGTGCCCGTTTTATCTCAACGATAGATTCATCGAACCTTCCTACAGCGAATAAAAAGACCGAATACCAGTGGTGAGCTGTCACATAGTTTGGGTTGAGAACAATCGCCCGCTTGAATTCACTCTCGGCACGCTCCCAGTCCCATTCATAAATAGTTGAAATATATGCCAGTGAAGTATGCGCTTCAGCGATTGTTTCATCGATACTCAATGCTTTCTGTGCCTCCTCATTTGCTTTCGGAAAAGTTTCATTGGGTTCCAGATAAGCGTAGTGTCCGAGGAGGATGTAGCAATCTGCCAAACCGGCGTGAGCCAGAGCATAAGACGGATCCTTTTTAATTGCAAGCTCAAAGTAGTTTATGGCCATCTTAAATCCGTCTTCCGTTCGTTTGTTCCAGTAGTGACGTCCCCACGAATATAAGTCCCAGGCTTCAGGGTCTTCGGTATAACGCTTTACGATTTTGGTCTTTTCTCCTCCCAGAAGATTTACTTTAAGCTCATTTACAATGGTCATAGAAATCTTATCCAGGATGGAAAAAATATCCTCCTGCTCCGGGTCGAACTGGTCGGTCCAGATAATAGACTCATCCGCTATATCAATAAGTTTCGCTATGATTCGTACTTTATCTTCCACTTTCTGTACACTTCCATCGAGCACCGTCCTGACCTTCAGCTTCTGACCGATTTCTCGATAATCCCGCTCCCTGCCTTTAAATAGAGAAGTTGTCGCGGGAACTCTTAAATTCCGAGCTTGTTTCAACGCATGAATAATTGATTCTCTCAATCCTTCGCAGAAATGCCCCTGATCCTTTGCCGGGCTGAAATCTTCAAAAGGCAGGACTGCGATTGAGGGAGTATCAGGCGGCGATGAAATAGTTCCCTTTTTTGGAAGAAACTGCCAGGTAACCGTCACAGCAATTACCAGAGCCACCGCAACCAAAGCAATAATAAAACATTTCTTAAGGTTAAAACTTACAGTAATTTCCTTTGAGGTCAGCGTCTTTTTTCTGGGAACCACTCTTTCTATGGTGGGAATGCTCATCTCTATATTATCTAACTCCAAACGCAACTCTTCCGCATCCTGATACCTGTTCTCCCTATCTTTTTCCAAACATTTAAGGATTAACCGACTCAAATCCCCGGGAATCTGAGGATTCAGCTCTTTTGGGTCTGTGGGAATTTCGGCTTTATGCTTCATGGCCACGCTCAAAGGCGTATCGCCTTCAAAGGGCAATCGCCCGGTCACCATCTCATAGAGGATTACCCCCAGTGAATAGATGTCGGAACGTTGATCAAGCTCTTCGGCTTCCGTCTGTTCCGGTGACATATATTCCGGTGTCCCGATCATCGCGCCGGCGCGGGTAATACTTTTTCCCGTGAGGGACCGGGCTATCCCGAAGTCCATAATCCGGGCATTTCCCCTTTTATCTATCATAATATTGTGGGATTTGAGATCACGGTGTATCACTCCCAGCCGGTGAGCCTCGGCCAGTCCCTCACATACCTGTTTTGCGATGGATATTGTTGTCCCTATTGCTAATCTTCCCGATTGCCTAATTAATCCCTTTAGATCCTGGCCCGGCACATATTCCATAGTAATGAAGAGGGCGCCTCTGTCCTCCATGAGCTCATACATACGGCCTACGTTTCTGTGACTAATTTTGCGGGATAGTTTCAGCTCATTTCTGAATCTCTTGATGGTCTTTTTATCTGAGACAATCTCCGGCTTTACGAGCTTTAACGCCACCTCCTCATTTAGCTGCTTATCGATTACTTTGTAGACTTTTCCCATGCCGCCCTCGCCCAGCTCTTCAACGATTTGATACCTGCCGGCAAAAACAGAGCCTGTGGTTAATTCGATCCTCGGTGTCACAAGGCTCTTGGTGGAAGAGGCGGGGACATCCCTGGCAGGAACCTGTTTGGTGCCACACTTACCACAAAATTGTTGGGTATCGGGATTATTGGAATTGCACTTGGGACATTTCATTCTTTATTATCCCCTTTTGCTAAAACACCGTAGAATAATCATTCACATTCAAAAAGTCAAATGATCTTATTGATCTGTGGTCCAGTGGACTACTACTTCACTACGGTTCAGTTCTCGCTCAACAATAAATCGCCAAATCCGGCTCCCCGACCCTGGCGCCGAGTCGCTGAAACTCGCCGTCGGAGGAACTTCATCCTCACCTGGCCGCCTGCGTTTTTTTCCTTAGCGTCGCTCATCGACACCCACTTTCAAATTATAATATACTCAAAACCACAATTCCCGCCTGCCCCCCAGGGTGAGCTCCTGCGCACCCACAAGCCGGTATCAATCAAAAGAATCCCGCACACTTTAGGGAGATTATAGGGTATATAGTACGGATTTCAATAGGAAAAAAGCGGCTAAAAAAGTGCATTTTAAAATACATTTTTCGCCGTTTTTTTGTTGACTATTGTTTGAAACTGCGTTAAAATACCCTTATGTTTGCCAGCAGACAAACATAAACCGCCAGTAGGCGAAGATGACATTTCAGTATGCATGTCGTAAGCTGCAGCGCAGCAAGGACTTAGAGCCAGCCAGCTCATATTCGTGAACGGTAAATAGTCAATAATCAATAGTAAATAGTAAATCAGGAGGATCTCCTCATGGCTACCGAAGCCCAAATTTTATCCAGCTTGTCCCCGGTGTATGCTCACTTGCTTTTCTGCCGGATCCTCCCTCCGCCCTCTACATCTGTCGAGGATTCTCTACAAATCAACCCTTTTTATGCAAAACAAACCCAATTTTCCGAAAAGTCAAATGAACGTAAAATTTTATAATACAAAGGATTATGAAAATAAATCCAATTGGACAATTGGTGAAAACAAACCCAATTCAAACCCAATCAAACCCAATCTCCAAAAAGCCAAAATGAATGTAAACTCAATTATAACAAAGGATTACAGAAAAAAAGATGCTTTTATAGTCCGAATAAACAAACCCAATTTCCAAAATACCAAAAATGTACGTAAACTCACTTATAACAAAGGATTATGGCAATTTTCGAATAGAGACTATGAAAAAACAAACCCAAACAAACCCAATTTCAAACGATGCACCAGCCGCCACCCACTTCTTATCTGGGTGCCGGGAGTCTTTGCCGCTTCACACCAGGTGTACTTCGTAAGTTCTTTAATAAAAAGGTGGACGAGCCGATTCAGGTGGACAAGGCATTTACAAAACACCTTAAAAATTAACGGAGAGGGCGGGATTCGAACCCGCGGTACGGGCGTTTACCCGTACGACGGTTTAGCAAACCGTTGCCTTAAGCCACTCGGCCACCTCTCCGAATAATTTTGTAGTAATCTACCTTGTATAGTCCCGTATTGCAAGAAAATTAGTGGCAAGCTCTATTATTTTGGTACAGACGGGTAGTGAATAAAATTTTGTAAGCCCTTATTTTATAAGTAGCTGCGTTGTGTTGAAACGTAAAGCTATTTTAAAATCTTTATCGTCCAACCCAGCTTATCGAGCCTTTTTTTGTATTGTCGCCGCACATACCTTGTATTCTGGTATCTTGGCCAAGGGGTCCAGGGCGTCGATAGTGAGCATATTGGCGGGACCCTCGCAGAAATGGAAGGGCATGAACAGCCAGCCCTTTTCGATATTTTTAGTGACTTTTGCCAGCGTGGATACCTTGCCGCGGCGGGTGACTACTTCGACTCTGTCACCATCGGCAATTCCAAGTTTGCCGGCATCTTCGATGTGTATTTCGACATAGCCGGTGGGTGAAACCTGGTTTATAGCGGCTGATTTTCTGGTCATAGTACCGGTGTGGAATTGATATAATTGCCTGCCGGTTGAAAGCACAAAAGGGAATTTGGCGTTAGGAGACTCGGCCGGGGCTTTGAAGGGGACGGGGTGGAATTTGCCCTTTCCTCTGGTGAAGCGGCCCTTGTGAAGATACTTTGTGCCGGGGTGGTCCTTGTCGGGACAGGGCCATTGTAAGCCGACTGAATCAATCCTGTCAAAAGATATGCCGCCATATATGGGTGTGACTGAGGCGATTTCGTCTATAATCTGTCCGGCAGAGTCGTAGCTCATAGGATAGCCGAGTTTGGTCGAGACATCACAGATTATTTCCCAGTCGCTTCGTGCCTGTCCAGGAGGAGGGACTGCAGCGCGGACGCGCTGGATACGGCGTTCGGTGTTTGTGAATGTACCGTCCTTTTCGGCAAAGCAGACCGAGGGCAGAACCACGTCGGCATATTGGGCTGTCTCGGAGAGGAAGATATCCTGCACGAGAAGAAAATCGACCATATCGAGTGACTTTCGCGTCCTGTTGAGGTTTGGGTCGGAAAGTGCGGGATTCTCGCCCATTATGTAGATTGCCTTTATGTCGCCTGTCTCTACGGAGTGGAAGAACTCGACAACAGTGAGCCCCTTTTTAGGAGAAAGCTTTTTTGACCAGGCCTTTTCAAACTTGGCCTGGATTTTAGAGTCCTCGACCGACTGATAGCCGGGATAGACGTTGGGCAAAGCACCGAGGTCGCAGGCACCCTGGACGTTGTTTTGGCCACGCAGCGGATTTACGCCGGTCGATTCTTTCCCGACGTTGCCGGTGAGCATTGAGAGATTGGCAAGTGAGAGGACATTGTCGGTACCGGTAGTGTGTTGAGTGATGCCCATACTGTAAACGATACTGGCTGTTGAAGCACCGGCGTATATCCTCGCGGCCTGGCGGATTTTTTCGGCGGGGACGGTCGTAATCTCCTCGGCCTTTTCCGGCGTGAAATCTTTCACGGCATCAGCAAGCTCACTAAAGCCCTCTGTTCGGTCATTTATGAAATCGCTATCAAGCAGTTTTTCGCTTATTATCACGTTCATCATAGCGTTTATAAGCGCCACATCAGTACCGGGCTTTTGTGCCACATGTAGTTTGGCGAACCGGACCAAGTCGATAGCTCGCGGATCGGCTACTATGAGGTGGGCCCCATTTTTCACCACTGCTTCTTTTATATAAAGGGCAATCACTGGATGGGCCTCAGAGGTGTTCGAGCCGATGACAAATATGCAGCCGGCATTCTTAAGCTCATCAATCGAGTTGGTCATAGCACCACTGCCGAATGCCCTTGCAAGACCGGCAACGGTCGATGCGTGGCAGAGCCTGGCGCAATGGTCAACATTATTAGTGCCAATCGCCGCACGAATGAACTTCTGAAAGATGTAGTTGTCCTCATTGGTGCACTTGGCAGATGAAAGCCCGGCGATGCTGTCGGGGCCGTTCTGCTTTTTTATTTTGGTCAAACGTTCAGCGATAAATTTTATTGCTTCGGGCCAGGTTGCTTTTTCGAACTCGCCGTTTCGTTTTATAAGCGGTGAGACGAGCCTTTTCTCGCTTGCGACAAAGTCCATAGCAAATCTGCCTTTGACACACAAATTGCCATTGTTCGGAATACAACCGACTTCGCTGGTTACGCGGACAATTTTGTTTGTCTTCGGATTTATGTTAAGGTCAATCTGGCAGCCGACACCGCAATATGCACAGGTAGTTCTCGTGCGCGCGAGGTCCTTACATTGCCCCTCTCCTTTGGCTGCGCGTTCATACAGGGCGCCAGTCGGACAGGTTGAGATACACTGGCCGCACAGCTCGCAGCTCGAATCGTTTAACGGCATCTCAAAGGCAGTGGTCACTTCAACATTGGCAGCTCTGTCCTTAAAGGTCAAAGCGTTATCAAACTGCACTTCTTCACATATTCTTATGCACCTGCCGCAACGAATACATTTGTTAGGGTCGTATTCAATTGCTTCGTTGCCGGTTGTGTAATTGCTGAGAACAGTGCAACTTTCAGGCTGGTTAAAAACTTCCTCGCTGATTTGATATTCGTAAGCGTACTGTTGAAGTTTGCATTCTCCGTTTTCGTCACAGGTGGTGCAGACGCCGCGGTGCTCGTAGAACAGCAACTCGAGAATCGTTTTTCTTATGGCTCGAATCTCGTCGGTTTCGGTTTGTACGACCATTCCGGGTTCGACCTTGAACGTGCAGGCAGTAACGGGTCCTTTTTGACCATCGACCTCGACCAGGCACAAACGGCAGGAACCAGAGGGAACAAGACGCGGGTCGTGGCACAGATTCGGGATATCAATGCTGTTATCGGCGGCCAATTCGAGGATGGTCTGGCCTGTTCGGCCGATCAACTCTTTGCCATTTATCGTAACTGCTACTTCGGGCATATTCTTTTCCAAAATTATTTCTCAAGATCGCATCTAAGACATCTGCCTGCCTCGGCAAGGGCCATGGACCGGTCAAGCCCGAGGACCACTTCGGCAAAACCGCGTTTTCGCTCCTTGGGCGGGATGCTCTTTTCTTCGGGTCTCAGAGGTGCCTTGGCAAGGGCCTCTTCGTCCGGCTTGGTGAACGAGAACCCGACATCGTGAGGAAGATTTCCGCTTCCACCCAGCATTTTATCGATACTCACAGCGGCCTTTTGACCGGCTGCTATTGCTCCGATGACACTTGCGGGTCCTGTCACGCAATCTCCGCCTGAGAAGATTGAGTCAACGGTTGTATTAAGCCCAACTGGGTCAACCTTAACCGTACCCCATTTGGTCAGTTCAGGACCGCCTATTACATTTAGAGGTTCGGTGGAGGCAATCTGTCCGATAGCCGGTATCACGATATCGCACTGTATTGTAGTTTCGCTGCCTTCAACCGGGACTGGGCGGCGTCTGCCGTCAGCATCGGCCTGGCCAAGCTCAGCTCGAAGGAATTCAATAGCCAAGACAGCTCCGCCTTTGCCGAGAATGCGCTTCGGAATACCGAGGATCACAAGCTCAACGCCCTCTTCTATCGCCCCTTCAATTTCCTCCTCATAGGCGGGCATTTCGTGTTGGGTTCTTCTGTATAGAATTGTGATCTCGTCAGCGCCAAGACGAACGGCTGAACGGGCAACATCCACCGCGGCGTTGCCGCCGCCAAGGACGACTATTCGCTTGCCTCGGCAATCCAATCCTTTGCCGAGGGCCCTGTCGCACAAGAACTCGAGAGCATCAATGACGCCCTTGAGGTCGATGCCCTCGATATCGATGGATTTTCCACGCTGGCCACCGGTGGCGACAAAGACTGCCTTGAAACCGTCCTTAAGCAGCTCTGTAACATCGTCAATTCTTGAATCGGTTCGCAGCTTTACACCATGTGAGAGAATAAAGTCGATTTCCCTTTTCAGGATATCCTTCGGCAGGCGGAACTCCGGGATTCCAAGGGTAAGCATTCCGCCGGGTATCGGCTGGGCCTCGAATACGACCGAGGGTCGCTGCATAAGGGCCAGGAAGTACGCGCAGCTCAGTCCGGCCGGGCCACTGCCGATTATTGCAACTTCGGCCTGACCTTGTGCGGGCCTGGCCATTGGGGTATCGTAGTCGTCCATGTGATCGGCGATATAGCGTTTCAAAGCCCGTATCGCCAGCGGCTGGTCGATTTCGCTGCGGCGACATCTCTGCTCACAAGGATGGTCGCAAACGCGGCCGCAGACCGAGACAAAGGGATTACGGCGGCGGATTATATTCGCAGCTTCGGTGAGGCGCCCCTCGGCGGCGAGAGCCAAATATTCAGGGACATTTACACCCGCGGGGCAGGCATGCTGACAGGGAGCACGGACAAGACCCTCGCAGACGGCGGCCCGGCAGGTCTTCAGGACTATGTGCTCTTCATACTCCTCGCGGAAGTGACGCAGAGTCGAAAGGACGGGATTCGGTGCGGTTTGCCCCAGGCCGCAAAGCGAGCCCTTTTTGATGTGTTCAGCGAGAAGCTCTAACTGGTTGAGGTCTTCGAGTTTGGCCTGGCCTCGAGAGATGGCGTCGAGAATGGTCAGCATTTTCTTCGTTCCGACCCTGCAAGGCGTGCATTTGCCGCAGGATTCGGACTGTACAAATTCGAGGAAATACCTGGCAATATCCACCATACAGGTATTCTCATCCATCACGATAAGACCGCCGGAACCCATTATCGCCCCGATTTGCTGGACGCTATCATAGTCGATCTCGCTGTCAAGATATCGGGCCGGGATGCAGCCGCCGGAAGGACCACCCATTTGAGCGGCTTTGAATTTTCTGCCCTTCGGGATTCCGCCACCAATATCAAAAATTATCTCACGAAGCGTAGTTCCCATCGGCACTTCCACCAGGCCGGTATTATTGACCTTGCCGGCGAGGGCAAAAATCTTGGTGCCTTTGCTCTCGGCGGTGCCGATCTTGCTGTAGTTTTTCGCTCCGTCCTTCAATACGATAGGAACGTTGGCAAATGTTTCGACATTGTTGATATTTGTCGGTTTTCCCTGGTAACCTTTTACAGCGGGAAATGGCGGACGCGTCGTTGGCATGCCGCGTTTGCCTTCGAGCGAGGCAATCAGGGCTGTTTCTTCGCCACAGACAAACGCCCCGGCACCCATACGAACCTCAATGTCAAAAGCAAAGCCTGTCCCTGCAATGTTATCGCCGAGCAGGCCGAGCGCTCTTGCCTGCTCGAGCGCGATATTTATGTGCTCGACGGCAATGGGGTATTCGGCGCGGACATATATGAAGCCCTGGCCAGCCCCGATGGCGTAGGCGGCGATAATCATACCCTCAATGACGCGGTGTGGGTCGCCCTCGAGCAATGCCCTGTCCATAAAGGCCCCTGGGTCACCTTCGTCGGCGTTGCAAATGAGGTACTTTTCTTCGCCTGGCGATTTTCGGGCGAAGTTCCATTTAACGCCGGTTGGAAATCCGGCGCCGCCGCGGCCTCTAAGGCCTGAGCCGGTGACCTCGTCGATGATTTGCTGGGGCTGTTTTTCAGTCAAGGTCCGGACGGCGGTGAGGTATCCACCGCGTTCTATGGCATTTTCGATGCTCTTTGGATCGATTCGACCACAGTTTTCAAGCACCTTTCTATCTTGTCTTTTATAGAAGTCAATATCACTGACCTTGACGACGGGCTTGCCGTCCTGGATTACTGCAAGGCGGTTGAGGGGCTTTGACTTTTGAATTGTCGTGGAGATTATTTCTTCGACGTCTTCGGGAGTAACGCCGCCGTAGAAGTATTCGTAGGGTTCGATGAGTACCACGGGCGCGCGGGCACACATACCGATACAGCCGGTCTCGACTACGATGACTTGCTCGTCAAGGGAGAGCTGCTTTAGCTGCCTTCTGAATTCGGTGCAGACGTCCTGGGCGCCGAGCGCCCGACAGCCG
>JAIVYN010000147.1:0-9590 GCA_048635425.1 Candidatus Aegiribacteria sp. | reverse complement strand
CCCGAGAACTGCTCACCTGACTCGCAGCAGGGGAATGTTAGCTCACTTGCTTTGGAGTTTACCCTCGGTGTGTGCTTACTTGCTTGTCTGCCGGGGGTCGGGGGCCTCCGGCAAAAAGAAGCGAAACGGAAAACCCTTATGGGGAATTACCAATCACAACCATCGAGAATCTCGGAGCGCAGCGCAGACCCCGCACCAATTGAGCTTAGCTCACGACTAATTGGTGCTGGGCAAGGCATCTCTACAGATGTAGAGATGCCTCTACAAATCACCCCTTTTTATGCAAAACAAACCCAATTTCCGAAAGGCCAAAATGAACGTAAATCTTTATTATACAAAGGCATATAACAATGAAACCGCCTTCAGGCGGAGAAAAAACAAACCCAATTCAAACCCAATCAAACCCAATCTCCGAAAAGCCCAAATGAACGTAAACTCAATTATAACAAAGGATTACAGAAAAAATGATGATTTTTCAGTCCGAATAAACAAACCCAATTCAAACCCAATTTCCGCAACGCCTAAAATGAACGTAAACTTATATGTTATAGAGGATTATGAAAATGAACCGCTTTCAGGCTCCAAAAAAACAAAGCCAAAACAAACCCAATTCAAACCCAGCTCTCAGCTTCGACTGTTTATCGTTCAAGAACTTCCATTCTTTGTGTCTGGAGGTTCCCGTTGAAACAGGTCACGTGAAAACGCTTGAAGAAGCCAAGTAACTCTGATATTGGAATTCTTCCTGAGAACTCAGTGACAAGCAATGAGCTGCCTTTACCGGACGCCTTTTGGTTGACGCCGTCTATGTCTTCGCCGTAATCATCGGAATCCACTGCATAGACCGAAACCCTCACTTTGGGACGATCCATAGAGGCAGTTGACAAAAAGAAATCAAAGCCGACCGGCCAGAAGCTTTCAGGTACATTAAGCCGTTTTGCCAGATCAGTTAATTTCTTCCCATCAGCGATGTCAGTTGAAGCGTTACCTCTGTAGTCACAGTATTGTGTGTGTTCAATCTTTGGGTCAAACATATTAAAACTCCACAAGGTCATCAAATAACGTCGTGCTGCCCACGCGCGCGATTTACCGCACTGCCGAACAAGCCTTAACTTTCAAAATAGACGCCGCCATTTACGAGGGCTTTTCTTAGGTCGCGGTAGCGCAGCTCACGTGTCCCGCAGTTCTTAGCTGCGCAGAGGGCCGCTGCTGTGCCTGTCGCCTGTCCTTGTCCCATACAGCTTACAGTGTTTCTGGTGGACATGTGGGCTCTACGGTCGGAGGTTATCAACATGCCGGCAGCAAGAAGATTCTGGACTCCAGCTACACGCAGCGCCCTATAGGGTATTCCGTATGTGCCGCCATTCTTGACTTGGTAGCGGGGCGCACTGTCATGAAACCCGTAAACCATGATCTCGTCATCAAAGTGCCTGCCTTCGATAACATCTTCGTGAGATATGTCATAGTCGCAGGTAATCAATCGACCGCGCCGAATGCAAATTTTGGGGCTCGTCCGGGCGATAAACGCCTTCTCACAGCCGGGGACATATTCCCTGAACAGCTCGATGGCTCTGGCCTGCCGTCTTCTCAGCTCTAATTCCGCTTTCGCCACTTCATCTCGGTTGGTCGGACTGACCGGCATTTTTAAATTCAGCTTGATGAACATAAAATAGTTGTCGTGCACGGTGGTCGTGACCGTTGACATACCGATCTTGTCCGCCTCTTCTCTGAACCCGGCGGGCAGCTTCACCATCCTGCCCTGGATTCGCACAATTTGCCCATCTTTGCCGCTGCGCCAGCCTTCAGCCTGTTGGTAAATGGCGTCGTGCGATTTGAGAAAGTCATAATACTTATCAATGCTGACATTGCCGATGCCGATGCTGTTGACGACCGCATAGTCGTTCGGCTCGGTGTAATCCGCGCCGGCGTAAGCAGCCAGGTCGCCGTATGCGGTACAGTCCACAAATGATTTCGCGTAGAACGCCTCCCTTCCGGAGCGGCTCTCGGCTATCACGCCCTTAATCCGGGAGCCATCCATTATTGCTCCGGCCAGAAGCGTATTGACACAAACGAAAACACCCGCTTCGACAAGCATCTCGAATGTGACGAGTTTATATATTTCCGTGTCAATCGCGGTGCAAACCGAATCAAAATCGTACCCTTTGGACATCTCGGCGTGGCCCGATGTGCCGCCGACCTTCATAAGGCGGTCGATAATCTCCTGTGGAATCCCTCGCACAACTTGACGCTTCTTGACGCCGGGGAAGGCCTTCCATAGGTTATAGAAGCTGTGAAGCGCGGTGCCGCCTTCTGTTACTGTTCCGCCTGGATAACCCTTTACCTCTATCAATGCCGTCTTTGCGCCCTGACGTGCTGCGGCTAAGGCCGCCACGACCCCTGCCGTGCCGCCACCCGCTACGACGACATCGAACTTCCTGACAGGCAATTTTTTCACGGGTTCCTCGTAGAAATTGCCAGGTTGATTCCTTGTCCCTGCCGGATTGCCTTGCGCAAAGCCGGCTTGAGTACCAATTCCAAGCATTAGAACGTTTTTCGAAAACTCTCGACGATTCATTTCTGTCTCCTCATATAGTTAGTGTAGTTGGTAATGTATTATTGACTCTTCGAAAGGAAATCTAAACTTAAACGGCAGGGTTTGCAAGGGAAAATATGCTTGTATTTCGGGAGGTAATAGGCATAATGCTAAAATGTATATGCAAATGCTATTAAGGAGGTGCGCATATAGCAGTTTCGAATGAGACTATCTTGCTGGTAGTAAGATTCAGGATAGGCGGGAGCCTGAGGTTTCTTTCGCACGCACAGACGCTCAGAGTTTTTCAGCGTGCCTGCGTTAGAGCAGGGCTAAAAATTCAGTACAGTCAGGGTTTCAATCCCCGTCCGAAATTATCATTGCCTCTGCCGAGGCCGGTAGGGGTTGCCTCGGATGATGAGCTGCTGTGTCTTCGGGTACGTAAGAGCACAAGCCCACAAGAGCACAAGTGCATAAGTGCACAAGTGTATAAGAGCATAAATGCACAAGTGCCTGATGGCTGTGAGCTGCTTTCGGTGAATGTTGTTAGAGCGAATACGTCATTTCAGCCTTGTTCAGCAGCGTATGTGTTAGCGGTACGGAAGGAATATCTCAACGAAGAGTTGAAGGCCGCGATTAAGCGTTTGCTGGCGAGTGAAAGTATTAACCTCCAGCGACAGATAGACAAAAGAAAATCGAGAATCGAGAATCGAGAATCGAGAATCAAGAATATTGATGTGAGAGGTTTTTTGAAGTCGATTGAATTGGACGGGAACAGTATAATTGTTGAATGTAAAATCAGTTCGGCTGGTTCGATACGGGTTGATGAAATTTTGAAGTTGCTCCGGCTGGATGTAGAAAAGCTGGCGTCGCCGATTAGACGCACAAGTGTGCAGTGGAAAAGCAATTGACAATAGCAAATAGTAAATACCAGCGGGGATACGAAAATGGCAAGAGAGATGCTCATAAATGTGGCTGAGAGCGAAGAGTGCAGAGTGGCCGTAATCGAGGACAGTTCGCTTGAGGAGCTATACGTCGAAAGAGCGAGTCTGAGCAGCCACGTCGGTAATATTTATAAAGGGAAAGTGGCAAACATTGAATCCGGCATCCAGGCGGCGTTTATCGACTTTGGTATAGGCAAAAACGGATTTCTTCACGTCAGCGACCTGCATCCTCGGTATTTTACACAAGCGGGCGGTAAGCATGCCGAGAACATTGGCCGAAGGAAAGCGCTAAGGGAGAGGCCCCCTATTCAGGATTGCCTGCGGAAGGGGCAAAAACTTGTCGTCCAGGTAACAAAAGAAGGCTTAAAGACCAAGGGGGCGACACTTAGCACTTATCTTGCTTTGCCGGGAAAGTATCTGGTTATGATGCCATGGATGCGAAAGCACGGAGTCTCGCATAAAATTGAAGATGAGGATGAGCGCAAGAGACTCCGACAGATTCTTGATGACAGCAAGCCACCGAAAGGGCTGGGCTTTATTATCAGAACAGCGGGGCAGGAATGCTCGAAAAGAGACATACAAAACGATTTGAGGTATCTGGGGCGATTGTGGAGGACTATTGAAAAACGCATAGAGACTGAAAAAACGCCCGGCGAGCTTTATCAGGAATCGGATTTGGTTATCAGGGCGATGAGGGATGTATTTAACAGTAAGATAAGTAACATAATATGTGATTCGGAAAACGTGACTCGCAAAATCAGGGATTTTTTTTCCATTGCTGCTCCGCGTTTGAAACGAAGAGTAACCTATTATGACAGCAAAGTTCCCTTGTTCCACAAATATCGAATTGAGGATGAGATTGCAAAGGTCCAGTCTCGCAGGGTTGAGCTTAAAAGTGGCGGTTCAATTGTGATTGAGCAGACTGAGGCATTGGTTTCGATAGATGTCAACAGCGGGCGCTACCGCAAGCAGAAAAGCGCAGAGCAAACTGCTTACGAGAGCAATATAGAGGCGGCGGCTGAAATTGCCCGCCAGCTTAGATTGAGAGACCTTGGGGGACTGATAATTTGCGATTTTATTGATATGCGTAATGCCAAGCACCGCAAGGCCGTGGAAAAGGTTTTTCGGGCTGCTGTCAAGGCCGACCGCGCTCGTTCGAGGATATTGGGCATAAGCAGGTTCGGTGTAGTGGAAATGACACGTCAGAGAATGCGTCCTTCGCTGCAATCGGCTACCTATCTTGCTTGCCCGCATTGCGGCGGTATGGGTTTTGTTAAAAGCCATGAGTCGTTGGCTATCGAACTTATTCGCCTGTTGCACTTGTCGGCATCGAAAGAGCAGATAAAGCGCATTGAGCTGTTTGTCTCGCCGGAAGTTGCTGATTATCTGCAGAATACCAAGCGGGCAGCGATTGCCCAGGTAGAGCAGCTTAATGACAAGCGAGTAGTTATTCATTCTGCCTCCAATTACGCCGGCGAAAAACACGA
This sequence comes from Candidatus Aegiribacteria sp., assembly GCA_048635425.1. Classification (GTDB taxonomy): domain Bacteria; phylum Planctomycetota; class Phycisphaerae; order Sedimentisphaerales; family Anaerobacaceae; genus NIOZ-UU13. The sequence goes on along the minus strand of JAIVYN010000147.1, from coordinate 4,632 downwards.
TTTGGTCTGTTACAACCAGCGGGGAAGCGTGGTAAAATTATAAAATGAGATTTTGAATAACTGTTTGCGCCCAAGACAGTAGAATTTAGATGGGATATTGATTAATAAAGTTGCTCAGGATATTAGGGACAGTATAGTCTATGTCTAAAGGAGCAGATAGGATTTTGTTATCAATAAAACTTAAATTGCAATAAGTCAGAAATACAAAACTATGGAAAATACGAAACACCAAGTTCGAAATACGAAACAGAGCGTTTTGGAATTAGTTACGGCAAAAAGAGCCGGCAGCCGCGTGGAATTTGACCTTGAATATGCTCGAAAAGTAATTGAAGCCGAAGCGGATGCGATAAGCTCTATCACGCCGATTGTTGATGCGTCTTTTCTGTGGGCTTGCCAGATGATTTATAACTGCAGCGGTTCTTGCATAGTAAGCGGCATCGGCAAGGCGGGTATAATCGGGCAAAAGATGAGCGCTACTCTGGCTTCGACCGGCACACCGAGCCACTTCCTTCATCCTGCCGAGGCCGTCCACGGCGATTTGGGCAGGCTGCGCGAAAACGATATTGTAATTGTTCTAAGTTATGGCGGCGAAACGGATGAAGTTGTTCGGCTGATAAATCTGGTCAAGCAGCAGCAGATTAAACTGATTGCGATAACCGGCGAGAGCGACTCAACTTTGTGCGAGCACAGCGACGTGGCGCTGTGTATGGGGATGATGAGTGAAGCCTGTCCGCTTGGCGTTGCTCCGAGTGTTTCTACTACCTGTATGTTAGCCGTTGGTGACGCCCTTGCCTTTACCGTTATGAAGGCACGTAAATTCAGCGTTGAGGATTATGTTAGGTTCCATCCCGGCGGTTCGCTCGGTGCAAAGCTGATGACGGTTGAACAATCAATGATGTTCAGGCCGGGCGAAAAATTACCTATCGTCAGGGTTGACGATACGATAAAACAATTACTTGAAAAGACAGGCGATGTAAAACGTCACGGAGCTGTGATGGTTGTAGGCGAAGATGGAAAATTGGCAGGGATAATCACCGATGCCGACCTTCGCCGTCTATTGGCTAAGCACGGCTCTGGGGCCTTCGAGCTCAAGGCCGGCAACGTTATGACGGCTGATTGTAAGAAAATAAGAGCCGATGCTCTTGCCGCCGAAGCGACTGCCATTTTCCATAAATATAGAATTGATGAGCTTCCCGTGGTTGATGCGAATAATAGGCCCCTCGGCTTAATCGATGTACAGGATATCGTAACGATAAAAGTGGTCGGATAGTTCAAAGGAATACTCGATGCCGGATGCTCGATGCTCGTGGAAAAGCCGGAGTGAATATCGAGCATGGAGCATCGAGAATCGATATTACTATGACAAACCTTGCGGACATACAACTATTGGCTATGGATGTTGACGGCGTCCTGACCGATGGGACACTGGTTATTAATGCCGACGGTAGTGAAAGCAAATTCTTCAATTCGATGGATGGTCATGGGATTCGGATGTGGCAAAGGGCGGGCCTGAAGGTTGCCTTAATCAGCGGCAGGGCCTCGGAGCCGACACAACGCCGGGCTGAACAATTACAGATAGAGTATGTATTTCAGGACTGTCACAATAAACTGCCTGTCTTTGAGAAGCTTCTTGAGCAGCTCGGCCTTTCGCCGGAAAGGGTAGCTTACATCGGAGATGATTTGACGGATTTGCCGGTGATAAGATATGCCGGGTTCGGTGTGACTGTTGCCAATGCGGCTGATGAAGTTAAGCAATATGCTGATTATGTAACCACCCGCCCCGGCGGCAATGGTGCTGTGCGGGAAGTAATAGAATACATTCTGAAAAACACCGGCAGATGGCAGCAGCTTATGACAAGATACCTGCCATCATAAAATAGTGGACAGAACTGTAGCAGAAAACGCAAAATTATTGCATAATGCTAAAAATAAAATAAGAAATTCGAAATCCGGAGCACGAATAAGGTGAGTAGTGAGTGGTGAGTAGTCAATAGTCAATTAACCATTTAACCACTCACCAATTAACCATTTAACTTATCCTGTTTCAGATTACTGGTTTGGAAACGTATGGGCTTTAGTTTACGAAAATTCTATATAGCGTTTATTTCGCTGGCCGCTGTGCTTGTGATATTTCTTTTCTATAGTCGAATAGGCAAAACACCTCCGATACCGATGGATACTCATACGGGGGCCGAATTCATTGATTCTGGTGCCGACGGCAACGACGGCGGACTTGACAATGAAGTTGGGATGATTGGTGAGGTCGGGGTTGGTACCGTTCGAAAGGCCAGATACATAACCCTCAACGAGAATAATGAAGTTGAACGGGAATGGGGCTTTGAAAGACTTCTGCACGAGGTCAGAGATCTATGGGAAATTGAAAAGCCGTATATGAATATTTATCAGCGAAATGTCAAATTTTATATCACTGCTGACAAGGGAAACGTCCAGGTTGAAACTGCAGTTGGCAAGTCAACTCCGAAGGACGCAACATTTACCGGAAATGTAGTTATCCGGATTCTGCCTGAGGGCTCAAGTAACGTTAAAAAAAGTAATATTTATCTTGACGACATAATTTTTCTAAGCGAAAAGTCACAGCTTTCAACGGCCAATTCGGTAAAATTTGTGTCAGAAGATGCCCAAATGCTCGGCACCGGGATGGAGCTTATCTATGATAACAAGCTGGAGCGGCTTGAATATTTGAGAATAATTGATCTGGAGAGTCTGCGTATAAAAAGCTCGCAGACGGGCTTCCGTTCGGATGCCAGGACGCAGGCCGACAGCCCTGCTGATACCGGCGGCCCGGCCAAAATGCAGCAGCCGGATGAAACGGTTGTGGCTTCTGATAAGGGCCAAATACAGACCACAGCCGCTCGGCCGGAAGTTGAGCAGGGAAAAGCCTTCCCTGAGCGCAGCCGAAGGGGCGAATACTACGAATGTATTTTTGGCAAAAATGTGCTCATTGACAGTCCTGAGCAGCTTGTTTTTGCTCACGATAAAATTGCAATCAACGACATCTTCTGGTCGAAGGCCTCGAATGGCCAATCAAATGAGACTGATACCGGAACTGCCGAACAAGGCCCGCAAACTCCGGATGACGCCGGCACAAACAATGTTACTGTTCCGAAGCAGGACGAGCCGAATGAATCGTCGCAGAACCAGCCGAATGAATCGTCTGAAAAGTGTGAAGATATTATTATAACCTGTGACGGCGGATTTGTCGTTACGCCCATGGGTTCTGCAAAAACCAACGAATATTCCGGCAAGTCCACTCCCCGGGCCTCGATAATAACCGGCACCGAAAGGCCCAAAGAATTGGAAGATGCTAATGGCCGAACTACATTTTTAACCCGGATGATTGATTATAGCGCATCTACCGACGATACCGTTGCCGTTGGCGCATCGGAGCTTAAATTTTACACCAGTGATTTAATTCAGGCCGAGCCTAACCAAACTACGGTGCCGGTAAAAGTAACCTCTCAGAAACTTCTCAGGTTTTTGCCTGCCTTAAATCAGGTTATCTTCGAGGGTGATTGCGTGGGCGAAATGCTTCGCGAGGACCCCAACAGCCACCAGCGGTACGTGATTTCGGGACAGAAGTTTACTGTAGATTTATTACCAGACAAAGATAAGCAGCCCTCGGATTCGGGCCCACAGATTAAACATTTCACCGCCGACGGCGGCGTGGTAAAGCTTGCAACTGTAAAAATGGCAAACGAAAAAGTGTTAGGTGGTGTTGAAGTAAAATGCCTCAAGTGCGAGTATGACACTGCACAGCAGTTGTTTTTAGCGACCGGGCCCGGCGTAATAAATCTCGATAACTCCAATATCCACGAGCCGAATTCACAGCAAGATAGATTCACCCTGAATAAGCCGTGCTGGGCGATTATAGAAAACTTCCAGACGCTGAAGTATTTCTTGGATAAAAATCAGCTTGTTGCTGATGCCCCCTCACAGGGCCTGCTAACTGTTAATTACTTCCCCATTGTCAAAACTCAGGTTCAATATGACCAGCAGGTTACTGTCACTGCCGTTCACGTCCAGGCCCATCTTATTGAAACTGCTGAAGGTGAATTTAAGCTTTCGACCCTCAGCGCTACAGGCGGGATTACTTATGAAGACCGGGATAAGGAATTCGACGGCGGCAAATTGTTCTACGACGCCGGCAAGGCCATAATCACCGTCCACGGTGACGAGATCCAGCCATGCCACTTTAACGGCGTTCCGGTCGATGAAATCGAGTGGGACTTAAAGACCGACAAAATCAAATTTGAAATCAGCGGCCCCGGCGCATTACAGCTAAATAGGTAGTTAGCAGAACAAACTAAACGCTAACTAAAAACTTTATTCTTTTCTTGCTTTTTCAGACAATTCCGACCATAATATCACCACTATAAGCGGCTTCGACACCTTTGATTCGACCACAAGAGTTACCCATACGCATTGTCTTCCAAAGGAGACAGAGTATGGAAAGGCAAGTGGAAGATTATATACAGGGTCTGTCAGATATTGACCTGCTTGAGTACACAAGAACTGAAACGCACCTTCCGGAAGCCCTCGAATTCGCAAAGATTGAGCTGGCTGGCCGACATCTGACCTCTGACCGTCTGGCTGCTCTCGAGAAACAGCTGG
>JAIVYN010000146.1:0-9706 GCA_048635425.1 Candidatus Aegiribacteria sp. | reverse complement strand
CGAGAACAAACAGATCAGGTTTCCAGTTTTCTCGACTATCGATCTGGGACTTCAGTGCAGCGTAGTCACTTGCCGCGATTATATCGAAGGCTTCTCCGAACACATCACAGAACAGAGGAATCTCAAATTTCTCGTCGTCATCAACAAAGCAAATCCGGAACAATGTTATTTCTCCAGAGTACCAATCAATAGAATATACTTATTTACTCAAACTGACCGATTTTAGGCCGCGAGGAGTTTTTCCAGGCGGCGAATAACAGGTTTTTCATGACTGTATTTGATAACATCTTGAACGTTCTCCTGCCAAACTATCCGACGCATACGATCTTTAAGTTTGCTACTCGGCTCAAGTCTCAGCACCTTCTTGGTCTTGTTTTGGCCTTGTGCACGATAGGCTTTTATGCCCATGTGGGTCAGGCAGGCATAGGCAGCATCAACCAGGTGCAGGTGTCTAACCACAGCCTGGTATCGCCGAACGCGATAGTCGCCGAGCCCCAAATGCTGTTTCTCGTCCTTGATCAGCATCTCAATAGACCATCGTTTCAGATAGTCAGTTACAATTGTTCTCATAGAAGCATTCAGATCATCAGTAACCAATACTATGTGCTTATTCTGCCCCCTGCGGCGAGAGAAGACAACCTTGACCATACCCAGCTTGTTCAAGCTGCCAACTCGTTCAGCCAAGCGATATTTTCCGGTTTTACGCAGGCCGGCAATGTTGCACCACTTCCCGCTGTTTCGCAAAACGTTCCTGCCGTATTTGCCCAGTTTGCGTTTAACCGAACCAGCCGTAAACCACCGATTAGACTTGCCTACGCCGATATAATGCCATTTTTGCTCTTTGCAGGCATTGACTACTTCGGGGCACAGATAGAAGGCATCAAACAAGACAGTAACCCGAAACTTAGCGGGCAAGCAGGCTTCGCGGATGGCCCGGGCTGCCAGTTCGGTAAGTTTGCGGAAGGGGATTTCTATTTCCCCAGCATGCTCTTTCTTAACATACAACCACGAACCCCACGGGATAGTAACTCCACGATAATACAAACTAACCTTTATGATAGTATGGCCGGTTCCATATTTGCCGGTGGCGTGGTGACGCAATTTGCCTATTGCCTCCATTTTCTTTGCCCGCTTGAGCGTCTGGGTATCATCGATGATGAAAAACAAATCAAGGTCTTTTCTGTTGAACAAACTAAGCAGCATATCCAGAGCAATTTGCTGCATTACAATGGATTGATCCCAGATGCTACGCCAGTAAAACTCGCCATGGTTGGTTCTATGTGTCGAGTTACGCAGGACTTTAGTCAGACGGTCTATGGTTGCTCCATGGCTGATGGTGATGGCCATTACCAAAGCCCAAAAATGTTCCCAGGCTCTTGTGGCGAAATGTTGACGAAGCGGCTGGAAAAAACGCTGGAGTTTTTTAGGAATTTTGCCGATTGTAATCATATGGCCTCTTCTGCGATAAGTTCTTGTTTCTACCACTCTTATCGTCAGAGTAGGCCATTTTTGTTTGATGTTTTTGGTAATCATAAATCCAACAATCGGTCAGTTTGAGTAATTAATTAGTATCTGTTGCGGAAAGGATTTTATGTAAAAACTTATACAAAAAAAGCCTGCTCCTGTTATCATTCAGTTATTGAAAAACCAATGAGAAAGGAACAGGCAAATGAGAACAATATCTACAAAACAACAATACTTTGACTTCTCTCGTAAATCAAGCATAAAAGTTGTGAACGAATACAGAAAAAAATACAAAATAATCTCACAACTGCTGGACAAGAATCCTCAATTGGTTTCTCTGGTCCATCAGGACCTGGCCAAGATGCTTTCACAATCAAAACATGGCCGTAAAAGCGAGTACACTTCTGAGCAAATCCTTCGGTCACTGATCGTAATGTTCGTCGAGCAGGACAGTCTCAGGCAGGTCGTCATTCGCATCGAAAACAGCGAATTTCTCCGACACTTTGTAGCCCTTGGCATCAAGCCTATGATGGACTTCAGTTTTCTGGACAAAGCCTTTTGTGTTTTAAGCGATAGAACCTGGAAAATCATGAACCGGGTATTGGCTAAATACGCAAAAGAGCAGGAGAAAATTTCATCTGAGAAATTACGTCTGGATACCACCGTCTACGAAACAAACATTCATTATCCCAGCGACTCATCTTTATTGTGGGATAGCTTTCGTACTCTGGCACGTTTACTACAGCAGATTCAGCAGGAATTGCCGCAATTAGCCCTCAAACACAGATTTCACGTTAAGAAAGTCAAGAAGCTTTTTCTTTTTATTACCCGTAATGCCTCCAGCAACAACAAAGGCAAAAAGCGTAAAGTCAAAAGTACCTACCGAACGCTGATCGAGCGTGTAAACTGGGTTGCCGAGGTTGCTCGTGAGGCTCTGGTTATATTGCATAGGACCGGCTATGAAGCAGAGTTGTTGGCTCATTACATTCCGATCGCAGAGAAAATCATCCACCAAGCCGAACAACGGATTTTTCAGGGTGTAATGGTCGCCGCTGACGAAAAAGTCTATAGTTTGTTTGAGGAACATACCGAATTGCTCAAACGAGGCAAAGCCGGCAAACCCATTGAATTTGGCCACAAGGTACTTATCGCTCAGACCGGCGAAAAGTTCATTCATCATTACGAGGTTTTTCCCAAACGACAAGAGGACAAAGAACTTCTCGAACCAACACTCAAAGCACATAAGCAATTGTTTGGAACCGGCCCTGATGTACTGGCTACAGACAAAGGCTTTTATGAAAATATGAAGCAAATCGTGAAGTTGGAAGAAAATATCACAACAGTTTCGATTTGCAAAAAAGGCCGCCGTAACCCACAGGAATATGAGCGTGAATCCACCGAAGAGTTCAAAGATGGCCAGCGTTTTCGTGCCGGCTGCGAAGGCAGTATCTCGGTGTTAAAACGTGTTTTTAACCTTGGCCGATGCCTTTTCAAAGGATTTAAGAACTATGCAGCCAGCGTGGGCTGTGCTGTCTTTTGCCACAACCTGATTCTATTGACACGATTGTAAGGCAGAAGTAGCCGAAACAGACTGTTTTTGAGGGTGTCGTTAGAGACGGTCTATCCAGAAAACAGATTTTTTAACTTTTTAAAGAGCGTTAGCGGACAGTTCAACAAAAATGACGATGAAGCTGACCTTGTCCTAAATCGAACGGTTAATTTTTTGTCGTTTTTAATGCTTTCCGCAACAGGAACTAATTAGTTACTGTTGCGGAAACAGTATTTGTCATTCCCGCGGAAGCGGGAATCCAGATTTTTCGCTCTGGACCCCTGCTTTCGCAGGGGTGACATCGTAGGTTTTTGCTTTCCGCAACAAGAACTAATTAACCATTTAACTACTCACCAATTAACCAATTAACCAGACACGAAAGGTTTAGCGATGAAGAAGATTGGCTTTATTGGATTGGGAATTATGGGCAAGCCTATGGCCCGGAATTTGCTCAAGGCGGGTTACCCTCTCACTGTCTATGATATTGTGCCCGACAAGGCCGAAGAGGTAGTCGAGGCCGGGGCGAAGGCGGGCTCATCGAGCAAAGATGTCGCCGAAAAGAGCGAGGTGACAATCACTATGCTGCCTAATTCTCCGGACGTCAAGGAAGCAGTGCTGGGTAGGAACGGTGTTCTGGAGGGGGCCAAGCCGGGCACAATCCTCATAGATATGAGTTCCATCGCGCCTTTGGCAAGCAAGGAGGTAGCAGAAAAGGCCAAAGAAAAGGGAGTCACTGTGCTCGATGCTCCCGTAAGCGGAGGTGAGCCCAAGGCTATCGAAGGCACGCTTGCAATAATGGTCGGGGGGCCGCAAGAGACATTCGATGAGGTTGAGGACATTCTAAGTGTGATGGGTGCTTCCGTGACACGGGTAGGCGAGGTTGGCAGCGGCAACATGACAAAATTGGCCAATCAAATCATCGTCGCCCTTAACATCGCTGCGATGTCCGAGGCAATGGTCTTGGCAGCCAAGGCAGGCGTCAACGCAGAGAAGGTCTTCCAGGCGATTCGCGGAGGATTGGCCGGCAGTACAGTTCTGGATGCCAAGATGCCGCTGGTGCTGGAAGGCAACTTCAAGCCGGGATTCCGCATCGAGCTGCACATCAAGGACCTGGCCAACGCATTGGATACCGCCCATGAGGTAGGAGTTCCTGTCCCCCTGTCCAGCGCCGTAATGGAGGTGATGCAAGCGTTGAAAGTGGACGGCAAGGGCACAGACGACCACGGTGGGATAATTCAGTTTTACGAGAAGCTGGCCAAAGTCGAAGTGCGAAGATAGCTGTACTCGGGATTGTAACAAAGATCTGACGTTCTTAGACCAACGGAAGTATAGATGCAAAGAGCAGCGTAAAAGCCAGAGTAATAAGTCCGAGCGCAGCGGTGAGGATAGTCCAGGATTTGAGCGTCTCGATTTCGGTCAGACCGCCCATCCGCGCGAAGATCCAGAACCCACTGTTGTTCATCCAATCTCCGACGAGCGAGCCGCCCCCGATGGCCATGGCCAAGTACACGAGATTGCAACCCAGCATTTCTTCCGATATGCCCATAGCCGCAAACATAGAAGCGGTCGTAATCATAGCTACCGTGCCTGAGCCCTGCGAAAACTTTATGATCGTTGAGACAGCAAAGGCCAAAAGCAGGATTGCAAGTCCCAAGCCCTGGCCTTCTGTATCGACGAATCCCTTCACCACATCCTGGACACCGGCGGCCCGGAGCATTGCGCCGAAAGCACCACCACCAGCCGTTATGAGAATAATGATGCCACCGCTCATGAGAGCTGTGTCCACTTTCCCGGAAAGCTCCTTGAGAGATAATCCTCGACTGCGAACAAGCACAAACATCGCGATAGCCGCCGAGAGCAGCAGAGCCAGGTTGGGATTACCCAAAACAGCCGCAATTTGAGCTATCAGCGTGCCCTCGGCCAGCGCATTTGTCACCGTGTTCATTGAAATCAGAATCACCGGCAAAATAATGGGTGCGATCGAAGTCCAGAACCCGGGAAGCTGGTCGTCATCGAGCGGTTCCGGTTCCGCCTCGCTGGTATAAGGACGCATCGGAATGTCCACAAACCGATTTATCAGCTTACAAACGAGTAGCCCAAGGGCTGCTGTGGGCAGGCCCACGAGGATGCCCATTCCGATCATTACTCCAAGGTCAACGCCGAATTGGTTGGCCATGAACAAAGGACCCGGCGTCGGTGGAACCAGGGTATGAGTGATTCCGGCACCCGCGACAATAGCTGTAAGATACAAGACGTAGTTCTTTTGTGTTCGCCGATAGAGCGAACGAGCCAGCGGTACTAATAAGTAGAAAACTGTGTCGAAGAACACAGGAACTGAGAGTACGAAGCCGCTTGCCATAAGTGCCGTAGATGCTCTCTTTTCACCCAGTGCTTTGAGAATTGACCGTACGATGCGGTCGGCGGCACCGCTGTCCATAAGACATTTGCCGATGATAGCGGCCAGCGCAATCACAATACCGATAGCCCCTACAACCGAGCCAAACGCCCCAGCCACGCGAGAGACCTTATCCGCGAGATCGCCGGGGGCCAGCAAGCTGACGATTATTGCAGCAGTTATCAATGCAACAAACGCATTGACACGCAGTACTATGATCATCGCAATAAGCAGGGCAACGCCAATAATCAATATCACTACCGGGTTCATAATAACAGACCTCCAAACATTGTCTTTATACCATCATTCACAGGTTCAAGTGCTCCTTTGCAAAAACAAGGCATTTTTTGATATTAGCTTCTTCAAGCTCGACCAGCTCATCCAGCGGCAGATGATTTACCTTTGGCAACATTTCCGGCGATGCGTTTGCGCGGACGTATCTGAGAATACGAGCCAGGTCAGAGCCGGGCACGTCCGCGAACGTCGCCCAGTACTTCTTCGTCAGGCAAGGGACTTTCAGCGGGTCTCGGGTTGCCATCTCCAGACTGAATTGAATTTCAGGCCTCGCCTTACGGAGTATCCGGACCATTCGAGGCAGGTCAAGCAGGCCTTGCCCCAGTGGGACATCGGCAAGCAAAAAGCCATCTTCATATTCAGCCACGCCCATGTCCTTTAGATGGGCTGCAAAGCCGTAAGGTGCGTACGCCTCGACAACCGCCATGGAGTCCTCTAAGAGTGCAAAGCTGTTACCCGTGTCGACGCACACGCCGACGTATTCGCTGCCAATGCGCCTGAGCATATCCAGCATTTGACCGATGCGCCAGTCTTTATGATTTTCAATCGCCAGTCGCATACGGTGTCGTGCCGCGACCGGCTCAGCTAATTGCAGCGACTTCCAGGTACGTTTCGCAAACGCTTTGAATTGTTCGGCTTTGCTGAATTGCTCGTAGCGTCGCCCACCGATAGCTATGCGGATCACATTCGCTCCAGCTTGCTTGGCCGTCCGCACCGCTGCTTCGAATCTCTCGACGTCAGACTGATCACGGGGCAGAGACGCCGAGCCCTCAACGAACATATCATAAGTTTCAGCGTTTTCGCGAAGTTTACGAGTGTAAACCTTGTCTCGAATCCCTATGTTCATCTGAACGCCGCCGGCACCGACATTATGACAATGGTCGAGGAAGTTCAGTGGGTCACCAAGTTTTCCCTTCATTCGCCCGGTGCGTTCTGCTCTGAGCCGAATGTTATAGGAAAAATCTGCAATGCCAAGCCGCGATCTTTTGGCTTGCTCCGTACCATATATTCTACCCGGATCCCCGATTGTGGCTGCCGCCAAGCCGCCGGCAATTGAACAAAGTACTTCTCGACGATTCATCTTTTACAATCTCCTACGTCTTACACTGCCGGCAATATTTGTTTTTCAATTTTAGGTCTAAATAAGCGCCTATTGTAGAAATTCGGTCGCGGCGCTCATGTCGTTTCCACTGACCTGCTGCAAAGCATCGCGGCGAGTAAGATAATTTCATACTTCATCCGGTACAATAAATGGCTCGCGATAGTTTCGGCGTACAAACATATTTGCCATGTCACTAAACCCGCCAACAAATTTCTCACTTGTTCTATCAAACATCAAAGAAGGCCCTATGGTCAAGGGTTCACTTCGAAGGTCCACTTTGTTGCTTCTTAGATGGGTCAGACAACGCTCAAAAGATTCCGTCAGGATGCTGTTTCCTGCGATCGCTTCGGCGATTTTCTCGGAAGGTTGTTTGTGTCCAAGCCGATAGGATATGTTGGCCATATGGCACAGTGCAGCAGAGATATGACCTTCGAGAACATCGGCTATAAGGTCACTGACTTTTCGGCTGCGCATCGCCTTGATGAAGTTGGCCTGATGTCCAATGCCGCCATCGCCGGGGAACTGCTTGACCTTTTTATGGTTGTTGTCGTACGCCCAGCCGCCACCTCTACCACCGCGAAAATAGCCATGCTCACATTGCACCACCATGCCAAAGTTGGTTCCCCTGAAGTGGTCTCTGGCCCGCAGGCCTTTTCTCCGTCTCAGGCCGCGAACTTCATAAATAATCGGCACCGGCTTATAGTCAAAAAAAGTTATCTGAGTGTTAGGCGTTTGCCCGTCATCGTCCAAGCCGAGCCGCCCACCAATGCTGATTGCTTTGGGGGCAATTCTCTGCTGGCCAATCGCCCATCGGCTCTCATCCACATTGTGGGCACCGAGATTGCCGACTTCTCCGGTCCCTGTATCCCAAAACCAGTGCCAATCATAGTGCAGGTTCTTCCGCATCAAGGGTACCAGTGGAGCCGGTCCCTGGAAGAGGTTATAGTCCACCGATGCAGGGATGGGCTGGGGGCCATTGACTTTGCCAATACTCTCACGGAGGTTGTAGCTGATTGCCCGGACGAGTTTTATAGAGCCAAGGTTGCCTTGTTTAATATATGCCACGGCCGCCTGCAGCCCTACATCGGAGCGGTCTTGTGAGCCGGCCTGCACAATCCGTTTGTACTTGCGGGCCGCCTCCACCATCCTGCGACCTTCCCAGATGTTATGGGAGAGCGGCTTCTCTATATATACATCTTTACCGGCCTGGCAGGCCCAGATGGTCATCAACGCATGCCAATGATCAGGTGTGACAATAACAACGGCGTCGATATCTTTATTATCAAGCAACCTGCGGTAGTCAACATAGGTAGCGACCTTCTCGTTGCGGTCTTTGAATTTCTTAGCTTCGAAGTCCAGGAACTGAGTGTCAACATCGCAAAGTGCGACTATGCGAACGCCCGGCACTTTGCCGAATATGTCGATGTGCTCCTTGCCCTTTTTGCGAAGACCCACTATGGCGATGCGAATGTCGTTGTTTGCCCCCAAAATCTTTGATGAGGCCCTTACATGCGGCGCTGAACCGAACCCGATACAGGCGGCCCCAGCCGTTAAGTTCTTGATAAAGTCTCTACGAGTGAGTCTGCTCATCGGTTTTGCCTTTTACCTATCGTGCTGAAAACTTGAATACGGTAATAGTACTGTACTTTTCACCCGGCCGCAATACTACAGATGGAAAATGCGGCTTGTTGGGCGAATCAGGAAAATGCTCAGTCTCAAGACAGAAACCATAATGCCTGTCGTAGGTCTTGCCGCCTTTGCCCTTGATTCCCCGCATACCGTTTGCAGTGTAGAACTGCATACCGGGTTCAGTGGTGTGCACTTCCATAATCCGCCCGCTTGCAGGTTCATAGACACGAGCGGCCGGAACAAGCGCACCTCCGGAATTTTTCAACACGTAGTTATGGTCGTACCCGCGTGTTTGTGTAAGCTGGCTGATCCTTGCTCCAATTGTCTTGGCCTTCGTAAAGTCAAGAGGAGTGTCTTTTACACTGTGGATCTCACCGGTCGGGATCAGTGCTTTATCTGAGGGCGTATAGTAATCGGCGTTGATGAGCATCTCATGGTTCAGAACGTCACCGTTGCCTGCCCCTGCAAGGTTAAAGTAGCTGTGATTGGTGAGGTTTACAATAGTAGGCTTGTCCGTGGTGGCCTCGTAGCTTATCTTCAGCTCATTGCCGTTCGTTAAGGTATATGTCACAATGCAATTAAGATTACCCGGAAAACCCTCGTCACCGTCCTTGCTGAGATAGGTAAATCGCACGCCGGCCTCTTCGCTGCTCTGGAACGGTCGGCCTTTCCATATGACCTTATCGAATCTCTTGCTCCTTCCACCGTGGATGTGATTCTTGCCGGCATTGGCGGTCAGCTTGTATTCGATGCCGTCGAGCGTGAACCTGGCGTTAGCGATGCGATTGGCGTAGCGGCCGACAGTGGCGCCAAATAGAGGATTTCTCTTGATGTAGGAGTCCAGGTCGTCGAATCCAAGCGCCACGTCAGCTAATTTGCCGTCCCGATCCGGTACTTCCAGTGAAACTAATATCGCTCCATAATCAATAATCCTCGCACGCAGTCCTTTTACATTCGTGAGCTCGTAGAGAGTCACCTCCTGGCCGTCCGGCATTTGACCGAACGACTTCTGCTCTACCTCCAAAACGGCCCGGCTCTTCCGGGATGGCTGGCCAACAGCTTTTCCACAGTTGAACCAGGCGACCGTCAGCACTACGAAAAGACAAATCCGGTAATCCACAGGATGCCTTGCGGTATTAGTCATAGCAAAATCCTCACAATTCTCTTAGGACTTGTAAATAAATTAGGTTTCGTTTTGGCTCCAGCGAGAACAAGGCTGGCAAGGAAGCAAAACGCAGGCCTACTGGTTGGTAGTCCGAGTTTTGCTGACACC
>JAIVYN010000145.1:0-9712 GCA_048635425.1 Candidatus Aegiribacteria sp. | reverse complement strand
GACCACGGCGATTTCGTATATGCTTACCTGCGGCACAGTGAATGTGACAACGCCGGCCTGCTCCTTAAAGGTCAGTTTAATGTCGTGTTCCCGCTCGGGACCGGCCAGTGTTACGGTCTTGACGTGACGTTCGGCCGGCAGGCGGAGATTGATTGTGATGTTTTTTATAGGGTCATCGGCCCGGTAGTTGACCAGATGAACGAGGCGTCTGCCGGATTGTTCTGTTAGTTCCGAACACAGTCCTGGCTCGGCCTGAAGCGATAAGGAAAGTTCATTCGCGCAGGCCCGGCCAACCGCGCCAAGAATATCGTCATTTTCGCCGATGCGCACCACGCTGTTGGCCGGCAGGTCATCAAGTGCCGGTTTTTCCCGCGTAAGCATCCACTCATCGTGGGTTGCGACCGGACCGATGACAAAGACCCTGCCGCCGGATTTGATGTATTGCCTGATTTGCTCTATCTGCTCATCGGAAAGGGCTATACAGCCTGCAAGAACGAGCGCACGATAGCGATTTAAATCGCTGAGGTGGTGGTCATAGATTATCTGGAAACAAGTACGGTTTTCGATGAGAGCCTGTTCGACTTGGTAAGTGAGCTTAGCGTAATTCGAATTAGCAAATACCTGTGACGGAAAGCTGCGCAGAACTGCAACGTCGGCAACGACTTTGGCTTCTCGCAGCAGGTCGCGATGTGTATTAAAGAAGCGAATGAATGGTTCAAGAGTTTTGGAAACGGGAGCATTTGAGCCTGGCTTGGCGACTAACTTGCCGTATTCAAACCAGCAGATGCATCCAAGGCAATCGCGGTTGAACGCCATGGACTCGGCCATCTCAAGGCCGGTAGTGGTATAGACAAATGCAATATTATTCATACGCCGGGCGACCTTGAAAGTGCGGATACGGGTCTGGAGCTGTCCGTTCCGGTAGCCAGGCTGCCTGCCCTCGTCCCAGAATGCTTCGCCGCCCTGAAGAAGGTTTCCATGGTCCACAGGTGGTCGAATCCAGTTTCCCGGACCTCCGGGATTACACTCGATGAGGATGTCCTTCCTGAGCGTACGAGCATACCGGCTCATGTCGTGATATGAATTGGTAAGCGACTTGCAGGAAAAGTCCAGCCACGCCCGACGCAGCATATTCTCCGGCAGGCCGGTCATAGGGGGCTGCACGGCATTAAGGTCATCGATACCCATTTTCTTAAGCTGCTCGTCAGTAAACGTGTCATCGAGATAGTTGCGAAACCGTTGTACGGAATTGGCGTCCTGGCCGGGACCGTACCCATAGTTGTCGAAGTGGAGCAGCTCTGCTCCAATGTCGTTGACGGCAAATCGAACGAGCTGCCGATAGAACGCCTGGGCGTCGGCGTGGTTCCGGTTCCAGCGGTAGCGATACGTTGCCGTACCATACGTTAGAAGCCTGCCATTTTTATCGATTATGACCCAGTCTTTGGCCTGTGGAACCTCCTTAAACAAAAGCTCCCAAATAAAGGCCCCGCTGTAGTTATAAACGCCCACGTTCAGACCGGCGTCGTGGCAAAGCTTAGCGAAATTGACAGCATCGGCCATGCTTTCGCGTTCCGCTTCCAGGCCTGCACCTTTGTAGCAGTGCATCATAACGAAATTCACGCCCAGGGCCTTGAGTTTGGCAATCATCTCGGGACTGTGTTCGCGCATGTAAGCGGCACGTTGTTCGGCCGTCGGTGTGTAGCCCTGGCTACCATCACGGCGAACGCGGAACAGCAAGGGCTCCCAGCTCCCCGCCATTACAATCCCGTCCCGATGCAGCCAATCCGGACGCTGTTCGAGCGGCAAGGTCAGCGGTTCAGCGCGAACCAGACAAGCAATACATAAGTGCAGCAAGATTACCAGTTTGATAGACATAAAGGCCCTCTTGCGAATGGACTGTGCCGGGATTTCTCTACATGCCTTCTTCATAATTTTTCTCGCTGTTCATTTTACAAGATTACGGTCTAAAGTAAACTACAATGCCGTTTTCATAGACTTTTCTTTCCCAGTCGGGCTTGACGATTGATTCGAAGATAGGTTCTTCGAGACGTCTCATTTCCACGCCGAGTATCACTGCCGACGGTGGAGATTTTTCGAGTAATTCTCCGAGTGTTTTTGGGCCTGCGGTATGTGTAACACTTCGCTCAGATGGTGACATAGAATCGGCAGCTCTATAGATAATCGAACCGCAGGAAAGCTCTGTATAAATATCACTTCCGCCCTCAAGAGCGAGCAGGGGGGCTAAGGTAAGTATGAGTTTTGGCTCTTTTGTTCTCTCGGCAATATCTTCTGAATTCTTATGTATTTCAATCGGCACCCATTTTTCCGGCACAAGAACTATCGGAGTCCTGTATAGTACAACTGGATAGTATGCAACTGCTACAAGCACGCACACAATTATTAGAGCAGCCGCTATTTTGAAGTGCTTACTAATGCTGGTTGTCTCGGCAAGTTTTCGCAAATACAGCAGCGGAAAGGCGAAACTGATTACCAGGAAAGGTACCGGCGTTGCAAGGTACTGCCTCCACATTGTCGGTGGAATCACGGCAATTATAAAAAATGTTAACGGCAGCAGGGCGGCGAGCAAAAGAGTTCTGACATCCGATATCTTTAACCTGCGGTGAAGACATGTAATCATCAGGCAAAAATATATTGCTAATACAACAAGTACAAAATATCCCGGCTGTCTAAGGCAGGTCAATGTCAGCGCAGATTTGTTGTAAACCATACCTATTTCGTGCAGCCATTGGCCGTAGAGCATCGGTATTTTGACCAGGTTCAGAAAAAATGCTCGCGGAGCCTGAGCTATCACCCAGACAGGCCAAATCAAGATAAAAGCTGCTGCCACCAGAAACGGCAGGGCGGTCTTGAATCTTTGTTTTATTGACTCGGCCGGTCGGCTCAGCAGTATTACAAAAAACAGCAGCTCTACTAAAGCTGTGGTTATACGCATACAACTTGCAAACGTGAGCAGGGCACCGATAGCGGCAATTCGCCAGCCCAACGAAGCTGGGTTTTGATCGTGCCCGCCTTCGGCGGGTGATCTTTGCCTAAAATCAATTGATACAAACAACCAGAAGGACAACACAACGCATAAGATTACAACGTCGTGGTTCCAGGCATAGCCGTTGGCATAATCGACGAGAGGATTGAATACGTACAGAACAGCCGCTGCCAGGCCTAAAAGCATCCCGGTAATTGCGAATGATTTGAAAATATTACGATAGATGCCGACAATACAGACCAACACGAGAATATCGCAAAAAGCAGAGAGAATTCTACCCACGAGCAGATAGTGGGTTGTGTTAAACATTCGAAATAAAGCTGCACATAGTAATGGGTGGTAGGGCAGCTGGGCCGCGTATGAAAAGTCCCTGTAAATCATCCTGCCTTGGGCCAGCAGGGCACCGCCGGTGCAGTACATCTGTTCGTCCCGGCCAAGTGGCTTGGTCATACTATTGGCTAAAATTGCAAGCGAAAGAACAATCAGTATTAAGAGAACTAATATATTGGCGATTTTTGCGGACATCATCAAACTAAAAGCTGAAAGCTATTGAAAAATAGTACTTTGTAGAAAACATCAGACCGGAGTTCGTCATTGCGAGTCCACCGAAGGCGGACGAAGCAATCTCAAACACAACGATAGCTTTTTCTACCTATCACGCAAGAGATTGCCACGGCCCTTCGGGCCTCGCAATGACATTGTACAAAGATTTTCTACAAAGCAAAGTGACAATTGAAAAATAGTAAATAGTCAATAGTAAATAGTCAATTACTTTACCATTCAGCCAGTTCGCCGAGAAGCTCTTCAACTAAATCTTTCATTGTTACAATGCCAATGGGCCTTTCTCGTCCGGTACGACCAGTTCTCGTAACCAGAACGATTTTCTGATTTTCCCTTTGCATAATATTTATCGTATCAGTAACAGTAGTATTCGCGTCAACCTTTCGGATTGGTTTTACAAATTTTTGTAGATTGGCGAACTGTTCTGATGAGCTTAAGGTCTCATAGATATTTATAAAGCCGATGATATTTCCAGGCCTGTTTTCTATGACCGGCAGACGGGTAAACGCACACTTCTTCAATTTGTTCAACACAGCCGAATTATCAGAATTCACATCAAGCATTTGGACATTATTAATAAGTATCATCACAGACTTTATACGAATATTCGAGATGCTAACCAGGCGGTTTATCATATCGGTCTGCACGGAACTGAGAATTCCCTCTTCATGCGTATCTTGCAGGATTGCCTGGACCTTATGTCTTTGTGCAGATGTTATTACGGATTTTGGAGAAGAGCCCACACCTGCCAGTCGGACGAAAAGGCCTGATATGAACTTGAGCAGAGGCACTACACCGCAGAAGCTTAAAAGTTTGTGAAATCCGTATAAAACCGGCGACAGATAAGGCATAAGCGAATCTGCACGATAAAAGAAAATGTTTTTGGGGATTAGTTCTGAGAAGACAAATAGTGTCGGTGCAGTTAAAAGGGTTGCGAATAATTCAGCTTTGTGTTCAGTTCCCGCCTTCAGAAATACATAAGTTACGATACTCGTAGTAAGATAGTAGGCAAGATTTGTACATATCAGCATTGATAGAAGCAGCCCGCTGCTGTCGCGCAGACATCTGCCGAGTATGACAAATGATAATCGTTTCTTTTCAACGCCCAATCGTAAGCGAAGCCGGCTGAGCCGGTACAGACCGGTTTCGGCGCCGGAGAACAAGCCTGCCAGTATAATGAAAAATACAATTGCAATTATTAGCAATGCGCTATTGGTCATCGGTTTGGAATGGCTCAAGGATTAATATTAAGGTTTCTATTCGGTGCTTTTGCACTTTTTCGACTGTGAACTTCAAATTCTTCAAATATGCCACGTCGCCGCTTTTGGGTATTTTCCCAAGAAGGGCGGTCACCAATCCGCCCACTGTGGCGGGGCGTGTCTCGGCTAAATCGATGCCGAATACCTCAGCCCACTCGTGAATGGCCAGATTGCCTGCCAGCCGATATTCGAAAGGCCCTGTCTGTTCGATAGGTTCGGTTCCGCTTGTAAGCTCTATCTGGCCGAACAACTCTTCAGCGATGTCCTCCAGACGAACAGAACCCGCGATGCCCCCGTATTCATCAACGACTATTGCCATATCGGTTCGACTTCTGCGGAAAAATTCAAGCAGAGATTCGACCGTCTTTTGTTCCGGAACAAAATGCACTTGCTGAACAATTTTATCTAATGAAACATCGGCTTTGAGCAGAAGCTGCCGAAGGTGCACCACCCCGACAATATTGTCTATTGTCCGGACATAAACAGGCAGCTTTGTCAGGTTATTTTTTTGCATCTTCTCTTGGGCTGTTTGCAGCGAATCTGTAACGGCACAGGCAATCATATCAACCCGCGGCCGCATAACGTGACGGACTTTGAGAAAGCCTAATTCGATAACTTCTGTTAAAAGTTTGTTTTCATCGGCGGTAATCAATCCCTGCTTTTGGGTTGTCTCAATCAAAGATTTGAATTCGCCTACGGTTATTGGTTTTGGACCTCTGGCCGGCCCTAAAAACAACCGCAGAATCGGCTCTGATATGAAATATTTGGACACAAATTCAAGAGGAGCGAAAACTTTAAGGCACAAAAAAGCCGGCAGGGCGGCAGCGACACTTACAGATTTTGAATTTGCATAGGCCACCGATTTTGGCAGTATTTCACCTATGAGCACCAATGCAACAAAGCTGACCAGAGCAGTAATAGCTGCGGCAGCCAAGCCACTTTGCTCCTTGACTTTCATTGTTAAGACACTGGCAATGGCGTAATACAGAACATTAACCGTCATATTCCCGAACAAAAAGCAGTCGAGCAGCTTCCCCGGTTTGTTCAGGAGTCTTACAGTTAGGTTTTGGACCTTGTGTTTGGACCTTTGCAGCAGTTTTGTTTGTCTGCGTGATAGATTAAAAAAAGCGGTCTCGGCTCCTGAAAAAAATGCCGAACCGGCAAGCAGCAGTAACATTAGAATAATTTGGTAAGCCTGAGCCGCCATTTTCGTATTGCGTATTTCGTATTGCGTCGTGCGTATTGCGTAATATACTAAAATTTCTTTTTTTACGCAATACGCATCACGCATGAAGAGTTCATTTGTTAGCTGACTGTGGTTTGGGCAGAGTTATCTTGAATTTGCTTCCCTTCGTGGGTTTGGATTCGACCGAAATCAAACCTTCGTGTTCGGCTATTATCTTTTTGCAAAAAGCCAGACCGAGCCCGGCCCCTGAATACTCAGACGACGAGCTCTTATTTGTTTTTGTAGTGAAGAACGAGTTGAAAATATTATTCAAATCGGCTGGTTCAATTCCCTCGCCAGTGTCGGTGACTTCTATCTCGACCGCATCGCTCTTCTGGGTGGCTTTGACGGTCAAAATACCGCCGCGCGGCAGCATCGCCTCGCGGGCATTAAGAATCAAATTCATTAAAACCTGTTGAATCTGGACCGGCACCCCCCAGATCGTTAAGTCTTCGGGAATGCAGGTTTCTACGGTTATCCCGTCCTTCGCAAAATCCCGGCAAAGACAGGTAAAAATCTCTTCGACCAAAGTAAGTAACCGAGCATTTTTCTTTTCCTGGGTTTGGCCGTTTGCCACCGCGAGCATACTTTCCATAATCTTCGAGGCGCGCTCACAATTTCGGACAGTTTTTTGAAGTGCTTTTTCAACGAAATCCTTATCGTCAGGGTTCTCCAGAGCAACAGCCGCATAATTCCTCAATGGTGTGAGCAGATTGTTGATTTCGTGGGCTATCATGTAGCTGACGGTTCCCATGTTAGCAAGGTGCTGGAGTTGAGCAAGCTGGGATTTTAAGGCGTTGTTATCCAGCTGCTGATTTTCCAGGCGTTTGTGCAAAGAAGAGCGTTTTTCTATAATACTTGCCAATTTTCTTCTCCTGCTATAAAATTTAGCAATTAGCGGCCGCCTATTATTTGCCGGAAGCCCTTGACTTATATGTATCTATATCGACTTTTAATGCGGTTTTTCTTGAACCACGACATACGATATACGAAAAATGAATGAACAAAGGATTTTAGAAGAGCTTTTAGCACTTTTGGAAGCAAACGGTGTTACAATCCGTGATGAGCCGCTTGGCGGAAACGGGGGCGGTCTTTGCACTATAAAAGGGCAGCAGATTTTCTTTGTGGATACCCAGGCCCCCTCGGCCGTAGTGGCAGTGCTTTGTGCCGAGGTGGTGCCGAAAGTGGCGGATATTGAGCAGGTATATATCAAGCCGGAAGTCCGCCAATTTATCGAAAATCACAACAATCAAATTATCTGAAAGGCGGTGTAACCGTGAAAAGAATATGGCTGGCGATATTTCTGCTCTTTTTGGCCGGGCGTCTCTGCGATTCAAAGGCAGCAGCAAAATCATCCTCTGCGAATACGGTGGAGACATTTGTAAATTCGGTCGGTATGAAGATTGTCCGCATAGAACCCGGCTCTTTTCTAATGGGGCAAAAAGATGGCGGTGATTGGGACGAAAAGCCTGTGCACAGGGTAACAATCACCAGGTCTTTTTGGATGGCCGTAACCGAAGTTACTAATGCTCAGTATGAGCAGTTCAACCCCGGGCATCGCAAGCTTCGTGGAAAGCTCGGCTTCTCCAAACAGGACGACGAGGCAGTTGTTTTTGTGAGCTGGCACGAGGCGGTCAAATTCTGCGAATGGCTCTCCAAAAAGGAAGACAAACCCTATCGTTTGCCGACCGAAGCCGAGTGGGAGTATGCCTGCCGTGCCGGCACTACCACTGCCTACCACACCGGCGATAAACTGCCCAGGGAGTTTCACAAGAATGCTCGGATAAGCTGGTTCCCCGATCCGGCACGCAGCCGCAAGAACGCTGAACCGGTGCCGCTCACTGTCGGTCGGACGATGCCGAATCCCTGGGGCCTTTTCGACATGCACGGAAATGTAGAAGAATGGTGCAGTGATTGGTCTGGGCCGTACAGCCGGGATGCTCAAACAAACCCGGTTGGTTTTGAATCCGGCGATTTCAAAGTGACTCGCGGCGGCAGTCACAGCACGGAGGTTTTGTTCCTCCGCTCAGCCAACCGGCTTGCTACTCTGCCGGAGGACAAAAGCTGGCTGATTGGCTTCCGAGTGGTCCTGGGCAGGATGCCGGCCACAAAGCCGCTTCCCGTTCCTGTACCGCCATTGAACCGCCGGCGTGTCGGCCTGCGAATTCCTGCCGACCTTGACAAAGGCCCGGACAAGAACAAACCGTACTTCAAAGGCCCAATCGAATATGTCAAGATACCTCCGGGCTCTAACGGCCCAATGTACTCTGAGCACAATCACGACCCGGCTTTGGTTGATTGTCCCAATGGAGACCTCTTAGCTATTTGGTATTCGTGCCGGGATGAGCCAGGCCGCGAGTTAGCCATCCTGGCCAGCCGACTGCGATATGGCACCGAAGAATGGGAGCCGGCCTCGGCCTTCTGGGACGCCCCGGACCGCAACGACCACGCCCCGGCTTTTTGGTTTAATGGCCGAGATACCATTTATCACTTCAACGGCCTCTCAGCAGCAGCTACTTGGGGAAATCTCGCTACGGTTATGCGAATCTCAACTGACAGCGGTGCCACATGGTCGAAGGCACGGCTCATCAATCCTGAGCACGGCCTTCGTCACATGCCCGTTGAATCGGTATTTCAAACACGAGAAGGTTTTATCATTTTGCCCTGTGACGCCGTAACCGGCGGCAATGGCGGAACGGCTGTGCACATCAGCCGCGATGGCGGCAATACGTGGATTGACCCGGGCGCTGGAAAGCCAAATCCGAGCTTCGCCTCAGGTTCAGCCGGAGCATGGGTAGCAGGCATTCACGCTGGTGTAATGCAGCTTAAAGATGGCAGTTTAATGGCTTTCGGACGCGGCAACAATATCAACGGCCGTATGCCAATGAGTATCTCACAGGATATGGGACGAACCTGGACATATTCGGCCAGCGAATTCCAGCCAATCAGCGGTGGGCAACGATTGATTCTAAGGCGATTGCAGGAAGGCCCAATTTTATTTGTGAGCTTCGCCGACCGCAGGAAGGGTATGGATATCCCCGATGCCTCCGGAAAGCAACGTCGGGTGTACGGAATGTTTGCGGCACTTTCTTTTGACGAGGGCAAAACCTGGCCTTGCAAACGCCTCCTAACGGCAGGGGGGCCGGCCAGGAAAATTGACGGCGGAGGCAATACCGGCCCATTTACAATGGACGAAACCCACGCTGAGCCCAGAGGGTATCTGGCTGCCACACAAACGCCGAATGGCCTTATTCATCTTATCAGCAGTAAGCAATACTACGTTTTTAATCTGGCCTGGATTAGACAGCTCACACCAACTGCGGGGACAGAGAAGCCGCAGACACCGGACCATTCGTTTGTCCCTGGCGTTGTAATTGACCACAGTCCGGCCGCAACCGGAAAGTACTTAGGTTCCCCAAGTCTGGCTGTTTTGGCCAATGGTTATTACATAGCTTCGCATGATTTTTTCGGGCCGAAAACAAAGGAAGATCATACTGCTATATTTTGTTCCAAAAACGCTGGAAAAACATGGGAGAAATTAACTGTTTTTAAAGGTCAGTACTGGTCAACACTTTTTGTACACAAAGGGGCACTTTATATTATTGGCACAAGCACTCATAACGGCTATGTCGTTATCCGCCGGTCCACGGACGGGGGTCTGAC
>JAIVYN010000144.1:0-9811 GCA_048635425.1 Candidatus Aegiribacteria sp. | reverse complement strand
GGCGAGCCGCTCTGGCAGTCTGCCGGGGGCATGATAGATGGTGCATTGCAGCTTGACGGTATCGATGATTGTGTTGAGACCAACTTTATCCTGAATCCGGCAGATGGTTCATTCAGTATTTTTGCCTGGCTCAAAGGTGGTGTGCCGGGCCAGGTGATTATCTCTCAGGCAGATACTACTATCGATACTCCTGTGGGACCAAGCACTAACCCCGGAAGCACATGGCTTGGCGCAAATCCGTCGGATGGCAGCCTCATGACCGGATTAATGGATATCTACTTCGGCCCATTAGAGTCGGAGTCGGTAATCACTGATGGTCAATGGCATCATGTCGGCCTCGTGTATGATCTTACTGCAATGAAAAGGCATTTGTACGTAGATGGCGCAGAGGTTGTTGTGGATGCTGGTTATGTAGGCGGAGTACAATCAAGCGGAGGCCTTTACATTGGTGCCGGCCAGGACCTTGGTACAGGTACTTTCTTCTCCGGCCTGATTGATGATGTTCGCATCTATGACGCGGCCCTGACCGCAGAGGAAATCGAGGCCCTAACACGTTAGGTTTCAGAGGAACGAAAGGATGGTGTAAAATGAAATGGTTAAATGGTTACAGAATGAGCTTGGTGTTGGTTGGATTTGTTGTTGTCATCGTAATTGGTGGAGGGAGTGCATATGCAGATTTTACCTTCGGCACTCCTACGAATCTCGGGCCAAAGGTAAACAGTTCCGCTAACGAGTTTGATCCATGTATCTCGGCAGATGAGCTGGAAATATTCTATCACTCCGAGCGCTCCGGTGGCTATGGTAATTGCGACCTCTGGTTCGCTAAGCGGGCTACTAAAGAAGAAGCCTGGGGGGAGGCGGTACATCTTGGCTCCGGTTTCAACACTTGGAATTTCGATGGAACTCCATGTATATCTGCTGACGGTCTTGTAGTTTATTTCAGTTCCGACGGACGAAGCGGCGGTTTAGGCAACTGTGATATATGGAAGACATCGAGGCTGACAAGGAGCGAGCCTTGGGGGCCGCCGGTGAATCTTGGGCCAATTATCAACACCTCAGCCAATGAATCTCACCCATATATTTCAGCGGATGGTCTATCGTTCTATTTTGCCGATGTCGTCGCACCCG
This sequence comes from Candidatus Aegiribacteria sp., assembly GCA_048635425.1. GTDB lineage: Bacteria > Planctomycetota > Phycisphaerae > Sedimentisphaerales > Anaerobacaceae > NIOZ-UU13. The sequence goes on along the minus strand of JAIVYN010000144.1, from coordinate 8,683 downwards.
GCAGTACCCCCACGCGTCCTGGCGGATATGGCGGAGGTGACATATGGGTTTCCGTGCGGACGACAACGAACGAAGAATGGGGGGAACCGCAGAATCTTGGGGCTACAATCAACAGTTCCGTTTATGATGCTGCTCCGTGCTTGTCTGCCGATGGGCTTATGCTCTTTTTTCACTCCGATCGGACTGGTGGATACGGTAATCACGACATATGGGTCGCGAGGCGCAAAACACCGGATGATCCTTGGGAAGAACCGCTAAATCTCGGCCCCCCGGTCAATACGTCGGTTGCCGATGCTGGGCCGGCCCTCTCGGGGGATGGTAAGACCCTCTACTTCATGTCCGGACGAACCGGTGGGAGTGGCGCCTGGGACTTATGGCAGGTACCAATTATTCCCATCGTTGATTTGAATCGCGATGGAATCATTGACAGTGCCGACATGTGCATCATAGTTGACCACTGGGGCACAGACGAGCCATTGTGTGATATTGGTCCAATGCCCTGGGGTGACGGCATTGTCGATGTCAAGGACCTGATAGTACTCGCTGAGCATTTGTTTGAGGACTTGCGGATAGTCGCGCACTGGAAGTTTGACGAGACAGGGGGCAGTATCGCCTACGACAGTATCGACGTCAATGACGGCATCTGCCATGGTGAGCCTCTATGGCAGCCTGCTGGTGGTAAAGTAGATGGGGCATTACAGTTCGATGGGATTGATGATTATGTCGAGACACCCTTTGTTCGAAGCCCGGCGGATGGTTCGTTAAGTTTGTTTGCCTGGATTAAAGGGGCAGTGCCTGGTCAGGTAATAATATCTCAGATTGATGCCACGCGTGGCGAAGGCAGCGCATGGCTTTGTACAGATCCCTCAGACGGCAGACTCATCACCAGGTTAATGCAGCCGCCGTTTTCTCCACTGGAATCGGAATCCGTAATCACTGATGGCCTGTGGCACCATGTTGGCTTTGTCTATGATTTCGAGGGGTTCCTTAGATACCTATATGTGGATGGAGCACAAGTTGCTAAGGATGTCATCCCTGTGGTCCCAATACATTCGGATGGTGGCCTATACATTGGCGCCGATAAGACTCTTGAAGCAGCGACTTTCTTCTCCGGCCTGATCGACGACGTTCGCATCTATGACGCGGCCCTGACAGCAGAGGAAATCGAGGCCCTGGCGCAATAGGGTAAGCTTTGGTAAGGGCGGTTTGCGACTCGTGCTATGTAGCAACTTCGCAGAGTAGTAGCTACATCGCGGAGTAGTAACCGCCCCTAATAACCACCACGCATTTATCGTGTTACAGACCACTAACTTTGGCATCAATTTCTTTCAGCTTAAAACGAACGCTCACGATGAAAGGTGCCTCACCTTCTATCCAGTGGCCGTAAGTTGTAGCAATAAACGTACCATCAGGCAGTACCTCCAGACCGGGATAGGCGCAATCGGCTTGTTTGTGATTATCCATCAGGCGGACACGATATTGACCTTCACGACCATTGACGATGTCCTCGTATGTCCCTACCCATCCAACCCAGTCGCCTTTTGTTGGGCTTTCATGTGTAGTATCCCGGAAGCTAATGAACAATCTACCGTCCGGTGCGTAACGGCCGGTGTGCCTGTCACCGGTCAGCGAGCCGGGCAGCTCTATCGGTTTGGTCCAGCTTTGCCCTTCATCATTGCTGAAAACGACAAACGAGTTGTATTTACGGCTGTTCTCGCGCAGTAGCAAAGCAATCTGCTTTCCGTCCGGAGACCTTATCGCACCCGGCTCACAAATGTGTGCCGTGGGGTGTTCTGCGATAACTTTAGGCTGGCTCCAGGTCAAGCCCCCGTCTTTAGAAATAGTCTTAAATACCTGAAATTTCACTCTCTTGCCGGAGCCGCGAAGAAATCGCCCGTCATCATGAAACAGGGCCATATAATTCCCGTTTTTCAACCGGACTACAGAGCTCATCGCAACAACTCCACCAAAGTCACCGATAGCTTTAAGGGCCGTCCAGGTCAGCCCGTCATCTTCTGAAACCGCCATCCGGATAGGGTACAATCCCGAGAACATGATAAGCCGTTTCTTACCCTGCTCATCGATAACTCTGTAGAGTGTAGGGACTTCTTTTGAGCCGGCCCAGTTTTCAGGAACAGGCAGTCTCTCTGACCATCTCAAGCCGCCGTCTGTGCTCCTTTTCATCACAATAGCGCCGCGACCGTGACCTTTCGGATAAACGGCTATCATTGTCTTATTGTCCTCCAGCAGCACCGTTGTCGGATGGCCAAGATACTGGCCCGGCTCTTTATCCACCACGATTTGCCGGTGCCTTTCGCCGGCAAGGTCGATTAGCGGTATTGAGTAACCTCGCGGCTTCGTAGCACCTTCGGCGGCGAAGGACAAGCTCGTGCCAATTAGGCAACAAATGGCTATCCCCGCTGCATTTTGGATTCTGCTCATATTCGCTCCTGTCATCCTTACCGCTCAGAAAATAATTTCTGAATCTTGCTGTCTCAGCACCCGAGGGCGCTGTTCGTTTCCAGCTTTCAATCTTTTTACCAAATATCTTTAACTAATACAACCATCCCGGTTGAAATATTAACTCAAAACAAGCCCAAGACTGTCGAGTAGACGCAATATGGTTCTCTTATTTAGTTACTGTTGCGGAAACAATAGTTGTCATTCCCGCGAAAGCGGGAATCCAGCTTTTTCGCTCTGGATCCCTGCTCCCCGATTTCGCGGGGACGAGTTTACCCCTGCGAAAGCAGGTGCAGGGGTGACATCGTAGGTTTTTGCTTTCCGCAACAGGAACTAATTAGTTCCCGTAACAGAAGCTCCATAGGCTCTGTCTTTCATTTTGGTTTTTCGGCGAGCAGCCTTAATAGCAAGTTGACGGTCTACTTCATCCTGGGATATCTGGTGAAACTCACACTGCTCGCAGTGGTATAGGTTCGGACAGATACGAAAAGAGACATCTCCACCCAATGTGTACCGGCACTGGTTCTTCCCTACAAGAGCATTGACTTTGTCGAGAAAAGGTTTAATCCTTGGATCATTGCGGTACTTTTCTTTCTTCATCATACCTGCGTGAAAGACACATCCGGAGCTACACTGGTATCCAAAAGGACACATGCGTTTCTTGATTACTTCCGCCTGATACCAGATACAGGGTAAAACTTCCTTTTCTTCAGCCGGGGGTACTTCAACAGGCACTGGCATTTCAACCGGCGGAGCCGCGATCAATTGAACATCGCGTGTCATTCTGATTGAAGTCTCAAGCCGGTCCAGCTCAAAGGGTTTTGCCAAGTAGTCAACGGCGCCTCTGCGCATTGCCTCCACCGCAGTATCAACTGAGGGGTAAGCGGTAATGATTATGACTTTTGTTTTGGGATTCTTCACCCTCACCTCGCTCAGTAGTGAAAGCCCATCACGGCCCGGCAGCTTCAGGTCAACTATCATAACATCGTAGTCATCCAGATTGAAATCCTTCAGCCCCTTATCGGCATCACTTGCGGCATCAATCTTATGGTCCTCGTTTGAAAACCAATCAACTAATGATTCCCGCATGATATCTTCATCTTCTACTACCAGAATCGATTCCTTTTTCATGGTTCAAAACCTCCAGATATTTCTCTTTGTCCTCATTTGCACAAGATTTATCCGCACAAGCCCAAGCAATCCTGTGAGAATCAACAAACTACGCAATCTTCTATATTACAAGAGCTGTGCCAAAAACGGCATTAATCTCAGGTTGTTCTAAGAATTGTGCTAAAGGCAGTATATTAAATGGCTTACAATAGATGAAAAAATTTCTGTGTAACCGTCAAAAATGATGGAAGTGCTAATAAATGCGACATTAGGTGTCTAATGTGTTGACACTTATATCATACTTCTTCAGCTTGTTGTAGAGGGTCATACGGTGAATACCAAGTATCTTCGCAGTTCTTGCAATATTGCCCCCCGTTTCCTCAAGCACTTTTAGAATTTGGTTTCTCTCCAGCGATTCGAGGGTTCTGGCTTCCACCTGACCTGGGCTGGTCAGCTCCTGTGGAAATTCGGCTAAAGTGATAAACTTGTCCTTAGCCAGAATTACACCACGCTCGACCACGTTTTCGAGTTCTCTGACATTGCCGCGCCAGTGATAATTCAGCATGAATTCCACTGTCTCCGGAGAGAAGCTTTTGGCAGGTTTGTTGTTCTCTCTGGCATACTTCTTCAGAAAATGCTCAGCCAGCGGCAGGATATCCTCCCGCCTATATCTAAGCCCGGGCAACTCGATAGTCACTACGTTTAATCGATAATACAGGTCTTCTCTGAATTTCCCCTGTTCGGTTATAGTCCTGAGGTTTTTATTCGTAGCAGCAATGATGCGTACATCGACTTCGGTCTCTTCGTTGCCGCCAACTCTGGTAATCTTCTTTTCTTCGAGCGCTCTGAGTAGGTGGACCTGTGTATTGGCGTCTATCTCGCCTATTTCATCAAGGAATAGAGTCCCTTTGTCGGCAGCCTCAAACTTGCCTTTTCTTCTTTCCACAGCACCCGTAAAGGAGCCTTTCTCATAACCGAACAGCTCACTCTCCAGCAGGGTCTCAGGAAGGGCCGCGCAGCTCGTGACAATGAATGGTTGGTTGCGACGTTGACTTTGGCGATGAATAGCACGGGCGACGATTTCCTTCCCCGTACCGCTGTCTCCCGTGATCAATACTGTAGCACTCGTTGGGGCTACCGTTTTGATAAGCTCGAATATCTTTATCATCTTGGGGCTTTTGGCAATAATACCCTCGAAACTGTCTCTGTCCTCAATCTTCCGGCGCAGTGTGATGTTCTCCTCGAGCAGTTTGTGATGTTCGACCATATTTCTTATGAGAAGCTCAACCTTTTCCGGGCAAAACGGTTTTTCGATATAGTCGTAAGCGCCTTCTCTTATGGCGGCAATTGCTGTTTGAATTGTGCCGTGGGCTGTAATAATGACCGTTGATATCGTAGGGATTATCGTTCTTGCCTTCTTCATCAGCTCAATACCGTTCATGCCCGGCATAATCAGGTCGGCAATCATAATCTTGACCTTCTTTTGCTTGATTATCCGGAGTGCCTCCTCTCCACATTTGGCAGTCAGCACTTTATAGCCGATGCTGCTCAACCAGTCGCAGAGTGATTCCCTCACTATGTCCTCATCGTCCACAATGAGCAATCTAATCTTTTTACTCATCTTTGATCCCCAGATATATCGAAAATGTTGTACCGGCGCCTGGATTGCTCTCTATTTCTATTTTGCCGTGGTGTCGTTCGATGATCCCGTGAACAACGGACAGTCCAAGCCCGACACCTTTGCCTGTTTCCTTGGTAGTGAAAAATGGAGTGAAGAGCTTCTTCATATTCTCTTGGGAAATGCCAACCCCGGTATCGCTGATGTCAATTCTAATAGCATCTTTGATTGAGTCACCGATTTTGGCCCTGTCGGCAACTGATGTGGTTACTACCAATTCACCGCCATCGGGCATTGCCTGAGCTGCGTTCAGCACGATATTCATCAGTGCCTGCTGGATTTGGTCAAAGTCTCCCTGAATATGAGGGAGGTCCCCCATTAGTTTCTTCTCAAGCCTTATGTTTTTAAGGTTGATTTGATGGCCGACTATAGAGAACGTTGCTTCTATCACTTTGTTTATATCGACTGGTCGAAGGGTCACCTCTGTTTGACGCGAGAAGTCAAGGAGGTTCTTGATTATGCTGGAACACCTTTCCGTTTCTCGCGCAATCTTCTTGAGCTGTTCTTCGGTCTGTTCAGTCTGCAGTTTCTTTTGTTTGTACTTCTTAAGGAGAAGTTTGATATAAATCAGAATACCAGCCAAGGGATTGTTGACTTCGTGAGCAACTCCGGCAGCTAATTGGCCTATAGAAGCCAGCTTCTCTGATCTGATCAACTCTGCCTCTGTTCGTTTACGCTCGGTGATGTCTTCTCCTGAGCTGAGAGTGCCAATGATACGGCCCGATTTGTCTCTGACTGTAGTGTTGTGCCATGCGATAATCCGTTCCTCACCACTTCTGATTGAGATAGGATTTTCATAATATTCAGCGATTTCGGTTTCTCCAGCCATCAATTTCAGGAAGACTTCTCTCACTTTATGCCTGGTCTTGGCCGGGATGCAGAAATCAAACCAGTTTTTCCCGATAATTTCTTCTTCTTTGTAGCCCATGACCTCACGGCCCATTTTGTTGATGAGGGTCACTCTTCCCTCAAAGTTGAGGGTCACGATTATAACTCGTGCTACACTGAGGTACTGTTGGGCCTTGTCTCTTTCCTCTCGAAGCCTCTCCCATAACCGCTTGCGTTCGGTTAAATCTCTGAAAATTTCTAAAGCGCCGATTATATTATTATTGCTGGTCCGCAATGCCGAAGTTGTCACGTTTACAGGAATCTCCTTTCCTGATTTGTTCAGAATAATCGCCTCATAGTTAAACATTGACTCTCCGGTTTCTAATGTCCTTTTTAGAAAACATTTATCTTTGCAGAGATTACCCCTGAGGACTTTGTAACACTTTTTATTCAATACCTCCTCTTTCTTGTAACCGGTTATTTCTTCGGCAGCACGATTGAAAGACGTGATTCTGGCGTTTTTGTCTATTGTAAAAAGTCCTCCTTGCAGACTCGACAGGATATTATTCAAGAATTCCTTGGTTATCTCATCTTCAATTTTCACGCTAACCTCTACTTTGCAGTAAAACTGTTCCTTTACTGAAAACCCCTAATTCCTGTAGGTTGCTGCCCTTCCTTTCAAAAAAGTCTGTTTGGGTAACCTTAAGTTACTTATCTTTTTTCGATAAATCAATTAATATTTTTCTCGCTCGGCCTTTGGCAGTCAGGTCTTTTGGGGCAATATCATAATTCATAGTCACTGCTCCCTACAATGGACTTGTCAAAAAAAGGATTACGTATACTCGATACAAAACTTGAACTCGTTGACCTCCTGCGCGTAAAGCAAAACAGGATTGTATATAAGTCTTTTCACTACAAGCATTAAAAAACATAAGTTTTTTCACTTGGCAATCTGCCAATTCTATACTAAGCTTTGTGCTATGTATTAAGCAGAATGAGCAAGGAGGTTTGAAAATGACGGAAAATACGAACGGGTCACAAGATGAAAAATTCGTACCAACATGTAAAATATGCGGAGAAAAACATTGGCCTCACCATATGTTAATTCCTTGTTTTAATAAGCATAAGGCCAAGGCAAAAGCCAGGGCTGAAAAAAGAGAAAAGGCAGAATCGAAAAGAAAGGCCAAGGCTGAAGCCAAAGCAAGATTCAGGGCCGAAGCCAGAGAGAAAGCTGAGACCGAGACCAAGGTAAAAGCTGAAAGAAAAGCCTATGTCGACACATTGGCCGAAGTAGAACAAAGCTTGAGGGCCGAAACAAAAGCCAGGGCCAACGCGGAGGAAACAGTTAGGGCTGAAAGAGAAGCGAAACTTAAGGCTGAAGAAAAAACCAAGGCCTATATGGAGGCTGCGTCAAGAGCCGAAGAAAAAGCAACAATCGAAGCTAAGTCCAGAAATGAAGCAGAGACCAAAGCCAGGTCATACGGCGAAGCACTAACCGAAGCAGAGCAGAAGCTAAAGGCGCAAGTCCAGGAAAAGGCCAAAGTCCAGACCATAGCCCAGGACCAGGAAAAAGCCATAGCCCAGACCCAGGAGAAAGTGAAGTCATATGTTCAGGAAATAGCTGAAATAGAAAGGAAACTGCAAGCCCAGACGCAGGCAAGAAGCGAGGCAGAAGAAAAGTTAAAAGCCGAAATTGAAACAAGACAAAGTGCGGAGGAGAAGACAGCAGCCGAAGCACAAGAAAGGGCAAAAGCCCAGGTCACAGCCAAAGCCCAGGCTCAGGCCAGAGCCGAGGCGGAGGAAAAGTTAAAAGCCCAAACGCAAGCAAGACTCAGGGCCGAAGATGAGGCCAAGGCAGAAGCTGAAAAAAGAACAGCTATCAAAGACGAGTTGAAAGCAGTAACTAATACCAGAGCCAGGAGAATAGCAAAGGCTGAAGAAAAGGCTGCAATAAAAGCGAGGGAAAAAGCTGAAAGCCAGGGCCATCTCAAGGCCAAAGCCAAAGCCGAAGAGCAGTGGAAGGCAGAGGCCCAGGCAAGGGCCGAGGCTGAGCAAAAGCTAAAAGCCCAAACGCAAGCAAGACAAAAGGCAGAGGAAGCAGCTGCAGAAGAGGCTCAAGAAAGGGCAAAAGCCCAGGCCAGAGCCGAGGCCTTATCAAAGGCTAAATCGGAAGCCGAAGATAGAGCCGGAGCAGAATCCCAGGCCAGGGCAAGAGTCGAGCAAGAAGCGAAAACCGAGCTGGAAGAAAAGGCAAGGGCCTGTGGAGAGTTAATGGCCAGGGCCCAAGCAGAAACAAAGGCCAGAGCCGAAGCCCAAACCAGAGCAAACGAAGAGAGACAGGCCCTTTCTAAAGCTGAGGAGAAAGCAAGGTCTTATGCCGAGACATTAGCTGAGAAAGAAAGAGACATCCAAGCTCTGATTCAGGCCAGAACCGAGGCTGAGGAAAAATTAAAAGCTGAAATACAAACAAGGCAAAGAGCAGAGGAAAAAGCTGCGGAAGAAGCTCAAGAAAGGGCAAAAGCCCAGGCCAGGGCTCAGGCCCAGGAAAAGGCCAAAGCCGAGGCACAGGAGACAGCAAGATTAGAATCAGAAGCCAGGGCCAAAGCT
>JAIVYN010000143.1:0-9955 GCA_048635425.1 Candidatus Aegiribacteria sp. | reverse complement strand
AGAGGCAATTCGGATAATGCTGCTGAGCCGATGTATGTTGCTCTCAATGGCAGTGCAGTAGTCACTCACGATAATCCCAACGCGGCACAGATAGATACCTGGACCCAATGGACTATTGACCTACAGGGGTTTGCAGACCAGGGCGTGAACCTGGCCAATGTCAATACTATTGCTATTGGCTTTGGCGATAAGAACAATCCATTAGCCGGCGGTTCGGGTATGATGTACTTTGATGATATTCGTTTGTATGCTCCGTCACCATAAACCGGAATATAAATGGCCCCCATTGCTTCTGCCGAAAGGCATCCTGCGGGCTGTGGACTTTGGATTGCCAAGCAAGATATGGGGACGTGGCTGATGTTGCAGATTTGCATAAATTCGGGGTCTATACCGACTGATTCAGTATAGGCCCCATTTGTTTTTCATAAGTATTAAGATTGACCCATTGTTTTCTTCTGCTGCTCGGCTTAGAGTAATCCTTTGTATTTAGCCCATCAATTTATTGATTGGTTTATGCTACGCCAGGAATACTTTCCTCTTCCCCACCTGCTTGCCCTCGACTCCGATTCGCTGTTCCTGCAAAAGAAGTATCTTTTATATGACTTTTCTATTGAAAGAGTTGTCTCGTTCAGTTACAGTTCCGCCAATATTTGACCTCACGGAGGAGTTGTGAGGAAGTTTGTTTTATGCATATTGAGTTTGCCGCAGCGTATCGGCTGGATTTATCCTGACAATTAGGGCAACAGAAATGATAAACAGAAGAACATCAGTGATAATGATTATTGGTTTGCTTGTGGGTACGCGGGTTTTGGCCGGCGATTGGCCCCACTGGCGAGGCCCGTTTCTGAATGGCTCAAGCGACGAGAAGAACCTGCCCGCGACCTGGAGCAAGACGGAGAATGTCGCCTGGGTTACCTCTCTTCCCGGCCACAGTTCCGCTACCCCTATCATCGCCAATGGCAAAGTCTTTGTAAGCTCGACAGATAGAGACAGCGACGATCTTCTTGCCCTGTGCCTTGACGCCCGAAGCGGCAGGGAGCTCTGGCGCAAAAAGCTGGGAGAATCCAGCCGAAAGGTGCCCCGCAATAATCCGGCCACGCCTTCACCTGTGACTGACGACAGGCATGTGTATTTCATGTACGGCACCGGTGATTTGGCCGGGCTGGACTATGAGGGAAACGTCATTTGGTCGCGCAATCTCGAGGCCGAATACGGAAATATCTCGTTAAAGTACGGCTACAGCTCAAGCCCGCTGCTTTACGACGATAAGCTTTATATCCTCATCCAGCGGCGCCATACGGCCTATCGCTCTCCCAAGAGCACGACTCTCGATGCATTCATACTGGCGGTGGACGCCAAAACAGGCAAAAATATCTGGAAGCAGCCTCGCAAGACCGATGCTCTGAACGAGTCGCTTGACTCCTATAGCTCGCCGATACTCCATCAACATTCTGGACGTGCCGAAATTCTCGTCATAGGCGGTGACTACGTTACGGCCAATGACCCGGTAACCGGCAAAGAGTTCTGGCGATATGAATACGCCGAGCAAAAGAGCAAAAGAGGACGTAACATCTCCTCAGCAGTCACTGCTGAAGGGCTTGTCTTTGGTGTCCCGCCGAGGGGCAGTCAGGGTCTTTTAGCACTCAAGAGCGGCCGAGAGGGTACTCTCACGAATGAAAATATCGCCTGGATATTTGACGGCTCATCGCCGGATGTCAGTACTCCTCTTTACTACAAAGGCAACATCTATGTCCTTGGTGACAGAAAAGGTGGAGTCCTGACCTGCCTCGATGCCGTTACGGGTCGGCAAAAATGGCAGGGCAAGCTCGGTGGCAGCGCTCCATGGTGGGCATCTGTCACTGCCGGGGATGACAAGCTCTACTGCATTAGCGAAGCCGCCGAGGCCGTTGTCCTTGCCGCCGATGATGGCCGGTTCAAGGTCCTCTCGCGAATCGATATGGAAGACAAGCCCATCCAGGCCTCAATCGCCATTGCCGAAGGCCGATTGTTCATCCGCACCGCCAACAAGCTATTCTGCATCGGGAATTAGAGCTGCTTTTCGTCGCAAATGCGAGAAAGACTATCAGCTTTAAATTTATAACTACTCAAAGGCCATTTACAGGACATACTCGTTTTGAGGGGTACCATACAGCCTATTTTCTGCTTGAGAAAAACATACAAAAACAAACTAATTCTTTGATTGTTAGTGCAAGACTTAGTATACAGTATATACAAGTGTCCCCGGGCAACAAAGGTCAATAGTGGGAAAAAAGATAGCAGATACACACGGCAACCAGGTTTTATAAAGGGCAACAGGCTGTTAGCAAAGACATGGGAGGTAAAGCGATGGCTGCTTCCAAGAAAAGCAGAAAAGAATTTATTGAAGAAGCCCAGATGTCACGTCCTGAAAAACTTAGGCGCGGCAAGGCCAAGCATAAACAGGTGGAGGATGCGCTTAAAGAAAGCAAAGAACATGCTAAAATCTTTGCATCATACCAGCATGCCATCTCGGAATTGCGTGAGTTTTATGTAAGAGAAGCCAGTTATGAACAGATGCTTCAAAAGACAGCGGATTTATTCGTTAAGAATTTCGGTTATTACATGGCCTGGTATGGTGAGTTACGACCGGATGAGAAGGTAATTATCCCCAAGGTATGGGCTGGAAAATACGAAAAATATCTGGATGGATTGCGGCTTGAGCTTGATGACAGCAAAGATGCTAAATGTGCCATGAGTCTTGCGATTGTAAACAAAGAACCTTTTGGGTATGCCGATCTTGAGCATGACAAAGATTTCGAAAAATGGCGTCCATTAGCCCTTAAATATGGATACCGTTCAAACCAGGCGATTCCACTCATTATAGATGGCAAAAGCGTTGGAGCATTTCTGGTTTATTGTACACGCCCCCGGGCCTTTAGTGAGGATTTGATTCGGTATCTTGTGGGAATAGCGAATGAACTTGCCACGATTGTAGAAAACATCACCAGGCGCAAGAAGGCGGGGGAAGCGTATCGCGCGCTGGTGGACCATTCACTGCAAGGGCTTGCAATCTTCCAGGACGGACGTGTTGTCTTTGCCAACCAGGCTATGGCAGAGATCACCGGCTACACGGTGAATGAGATGATGGCCGCGTCTTCCCAAAAGGTACAAGCATTTGTGCACCCAGAGGATCGGGCGCTCATCTGGGGCCGCCACCAGGAACGGCTAAGGGGCGAACGCTTACCTGAGCGTTATGAGCTTCATGGAATTCGCAAAGATGGAAAGATATGTTGGTTGGAGATACATGCCAGTCGAATTGAGTACCAAGGTAAGCCTGCCGTACAGGCTGCTTATGTCGACATCACCGAGCGCAAGAAGGCACAAGAGGCCTTGAGAGAGAGTGAGGAGAAATACCGTTCAATTTTCAATACTGCCGCCGGTCTAATAACATCAGTGGACAGAAATGGGGTCATTGTAGATTGCAATGCAAGGATTAAGGAGCTTCTCGGCTATGAGAAAGATGAGGTCGCAGGACAGTCTATAGCGAAGATTATCCATCCGGATTATATGGAAAAAGCAAAGACCTGCCTTAACGAAATATTAGTTGATGGTTTTGCCCACGACAAAGAATACAAAATGGTGAGAAAAGATAACGAGATAATCGACGTTGAAATAAACGCTGCCGGAGTAAAAGATAAAGAAGAGAAATACGTGGGGGGCATATGTATCATTCAAGACATAACCGAGCGCAAGGAGGCGGAAGAGGCACTACAGAAACGGACAGAAGAGCTGACAATAATAAACGAAATGGCGATGGAACTGGCAGTTACGTCTTCCACTGCTGATATTCACAAACTTGTCTGTGAGAAGCTGAAAAGTATTACCGGAGCCCTCTTTACAGCCATAACAAGTTACGATGCCCAGAGGCAAGAGCTTAAGGTAGAACATATTTCCACAGATAGTAAATTTATTATCACAGCAAATAAGATACTCGGCCGGAAAGTCAAAGAGATCCGAATTCCTCTGGAGCCTCGCTATATCCAGGAGATGCTATCGGAGAAAGCAAAAAGGCTGGAAGGGCTAAACGAACTGATGTTCGGTACTATTCCGAGAGCCGTGGTGAACACCCTCAAAAGAGCTCTTAAAATTGGTGATGTATATGGATTGATTCTACACTATGGCGGCAAAATTATAGGTACGATGCCAATTTTGATGCCGCAAAAAAAGCCTTTACTTTCGATTGAGATGCTTCAAGCTTTTGCCAACCTGGTTGCTACTTCTCTGAAGCATATGAAGGCAGAGGAGGAGCGGATAGCGGCAGTGCAGGAAAGAGCGGCTGTTGTTGACGCAATGTCTGATTCAGTTATTGTTCTTAATCCGGATGGGCAGATAATCTCCTGCAACCCAGCTCACTTAAAAATGTTCCATCGTAGTTCTGCAAACGAAATCTTAGGAAGAAACTTTAGTGAATTAAGGGAAGTTTTTTGTGACCCGGAGGAAGATATTCCGAAGATGTTAGGAGTATTTAGGGCGATAGTTCAAAACGGCCTTTCCAAGCCTGTTGAGGTTAGAGTCCGAAGGGCAGACGGAGAAGAGCTTACGGTTAGTGCTTCAGTGAGTTTACAAAAAGACGCGATAGGCAATCCGAAGAATGTTATAGCGATCTTGAGGGATATCACACCACAGAAACGGCTGCAGGAGATGGAGAGAGAAGCAGCAATGACGAAAATGGCGGTAGAGATGATTGAAGGGATGCTTGAAGGAGTTACGATTATGGACCTTGATGGGACAATTCGCCAGGTCAACAGCGAGTTTGAGAGAGGTTCGGGATATAAAAAGGAAGAGGTAATTGGAAAAACAGCAATCGAGCTTGGAATTATTTCCAAAGAAAATCATCAAAAGATTGAGAAGGAAATTATTCCGAAATTGATGAATGAAGGTCTTGTTCGAAACATTGAGACGGTTGTTCTGAATAGGGACGGGACAAGATTTCCTGCTTTGATGAGCTGGAGTTTAATAAAAGATGCCCAAGGCAATGCAAAAAGTATTATTGCCACGGCAACAGACATCACTGAACGCAAGCACGCGGAGGAGGAATTAGAACAGTCTAAGAAATTCCTTGCCCATACAATTAATGCTCTTGATGATTCTTTTTTTGTAAAAGATGAGCAGCACCGATGGGTGATATTAAATGACGCTGCCTGTGAAGTAATGGGGCGCCCCAGGGAAGAACTTATCGGGAAAAGTGACTACGATCTTTTCCCCAAGGAACAAGCTGATGTGTTTTGGGAGAAAGACAATCTTGTATTTCAAACTCAGGAAACGGATGTAAATGAAGAAAAAATTACATGGCACGACGAATTACATACGATTTCAACCAAGAAATCACCATTCACAGATTCTCGAACTGGAAAAAAGTTCATAGCAGGTACAATCAGAGACATCACCGAACTCAAGCGGGCGGAAGAACAACTTCGAGAGTATCAACAGAAGCTCCAGTCGATGGCTTCGAAATTGTCATTAACCGAAGAGCGTGAAAGACGACACATTGCCACAGGATTGCATGACCGCATTGTACAACCCTTGGTATTCGCAAAAATGAAATTAGATGAATTGGAATCATTAACGACATCGGCTGATTCCGGCAAACACCTGGAAGAAATTAGCAACATGCTTGATCAGGTTATTGAGGAGACACAAACCTTGACTTACGATTTAGGCTCACCTACTCTTTACGAGTTAGGTTTAGAGTCAGCCATAGAGGAGTGGCTTAGCGAAGAGATAGAACAAAAACATAATATCTCAACTTTTTTTGAATCTGAGGGTGCTCCCAAATCATTGAGTGAGGATATCAGCGGCTTTCTTTTTAGGAGCGTGCGAGAACTGCTGGTCAATGCAGTGAAGCACGGCAAGGCACAAAATATCAAAGTTTCCCTTCAATGGGAAGAGGACAAAATAAAAATCTGTGTTGATGATGACGGAGTTGGATTCGAATTATCGGAGGCAGGCGTTTCCAGAGACAAAAAATGCGGCTATGGGCTTTTCAGTATAAAAGAACACTTGAGCCACATTGGAGGATATATTGACATTAAATCGAAACCGAACCATGGGACACAAGTTGTCTTAGTAGCGCCGTCAAAGGCAAAACCTATGGGAAGATGAGGTTGATATGAGCATAAGAATTCTATTGGCGGATGACCATGAAATTGTACGATATGGTCTGCGATGCTTAATTGAAGAGCAGCCTGATATGGAGGTAGTCGGCGATGCGGTGAATGGACGTATGGCGATCAACTTGACCTACGAGCTAAGACCGGATGTCGTCGTTATGGACATTTCCATGCCGGATATGAATGGTATTGAGGCCACACGAAGGATCCGCAAAGAAATCCCGGACACTAAAGTTATCGTCCTGTCAATGCATCATAAAAGACAATTTGTAATAGATATGCTCAAAGCCGGTGTTTCGGGTTATATATTGAAAACGAAGGTTCATGGCGACCTGATTCGGGCAATTAAAGCTGCTGTTGCGAACGAAGTATATTTGAGTTCTAAGATAACGGGAATCGTGGCCCATGATTTTGCGAGTAATTTGTCGATATCAGACAAGTCAGCCTCTGCTGTTTTGACTCCCCGGGAGCGGGAGGTGCTCCAACTGATATCAGAAGGGAAAAGCACCAAAAAAATTGCATTGCACTTAAATGTAAGTATAAAAACGATCGAATCAACCCGGCGTCAAATTATGCAAAAATTAAATATTCACAATGTAGCAGATCTCACCAAGTATGCGATTAACGAAGGTATAACCTCACTTGATTTTTAACCATTTATTATGGGGATTCCAAATCATCATTGAGCCTCTAATCCGGTCTTCATCCAGGGCCGTTTAGTCTGCCACGAAGTAAACTTACAATTGACGGATGCAGGCTTGTCCAAGAGATATCCGAATAGACGGTACAGATTGTAGGTGCCTAAGAACGTAGAGCACAGTTGAAAACTTTTTCCAATTTTATGTCACCTCCCAGTCTCCACTTCTTTGTATACTGTCACCTACATCCACCTTATTAATTTATGCATGTTTCAATTTTATTGCAGATTCCATGTTTTTCGCACCACAAATACAGAGATTTCCTGATACACTTATGCTTTCCACATTCCGATACATATATTAGTGCTAAGCAAAACTATATATTCATTTACTGGGCATACGACTCATTAAAAATCCGGTAGGCAGAAGTAGATGTCACTCGTGAAAAGGTTGGTTCAATGAAGGAAATAACCATAATCGCCGGCGAGAACAAATTTAACGTCGCCTGGCTAAGAAGCTGTTTGAGAGATGAAGGTTACAGTTCAATCTCTTGTGAAACAGTCGAGGAAATTATCGAAGAATTGGAGACCCTGCCAACTTGCGGAGTCTATGTACCTTTAGTGCTTATTGAGCCGGAAATATTGAAAAACATCAGCGATGAAGTGCTTAACCGGCTAAGGGAGTGTGCGCCGGAGTTTCCTCTTATTCTGCTTGATGAGGAGAATGTACCGGAGACAAACGAGTGGATATGCTTAAAACGAGCGAAATTTGAGTGGGAAGGAAATCCGTTATCTAAGGTACTCGAAGGAGCTGGTATTGAACTAACCTGTGGCCAAGCATAGCCGAGAGAGGAATAAATAATGGGTGATAAAGAAAAGAAGTAGGGAGATACTGTGATATGGATACATACGCTTGCCCTTGTTGGAAGGGGTCTTCGACTTACAGGCTTATTCGAGGGCTCAGAAGAGATTACTATCATACCTTCAGAGTAATAAAAGCACCCCTTTTTGCTTTCGCAAGAAAGCACGGCGGTTGCGCATAATCATCCGGCACTTGTTGCCAACCACATAATAAACCGGAACGGAATGTGAGCGGGCCGAATTAGACTCTTTCTTTCCTCCACTTCTCGGCCTGCTTTTTTTATGTTTCAAAACTCTATAGAGTCCGCCAAAGGCGGATTGCCAGGAGTGTGGCCAGATTTTTTGGCAAGCGATTTTAAGTTCATTTTGGCCTTTCGAAATTGGGTTTGAATTGGGTTTGTTTTTTGGGGCCTGAGGGTGGTTCATTTTCATAATCCTTTGTGATAAAGATATTTGCGTTCATTTTGGCCATTTCGGAAATTGGGTTTGTTTTTTCGGACTGAAAAATCACCGTTTTTTCTGTAACCCTTTGTTAAAGTTAAGTTTACGTTCATTTTGGCTTTTCGGAGATTGGGTTTGATTGGGTTCGAATTGGGTTTGCTTTGACCAATTGTCCAATTGCGTTTATTTTTATAATTCTTTGTATTATATGTATTTACATTCATTTGACTTTTCGGAAAATTGGGTTTGTTTTGCATAAAAAGGGTTGATTTGTAGAGGCATCTCTACAAATGTAGAGATGCCTTGCCCAGCACCAATTAGTCGTGAGCTAAGCTCAATTGGTGCTGGGTCTGCGCTGCGCTCCGAGATTCTCGATGGTTGTGATTGGTAATTCCCCATAAGCTCTTAGTATCTGGCTTCTTTTTGCCGGAGGCGAAAAAAGTAGCCCCCGGCCCCCGACAGAAAAGCAAGTGAGCTAACATCGAGGGTAAACTCAAAAGCAAGTAAGCACACACCGGGGGTAAACTCAGGGAGTAAAAAAACACTCCCTCTATAATTAGAGCTACCTGCACATTTGATGCGAAAAAAGTCCTCGAATATCGGTTCGGGATTCTCGTAACTTGATTTGGGAAAGTGAGTTAAAAATTTTTTAAAAAATTTGATTTTTGTGTTTAGGTATCAGCGTTTTTGGTTGAAAAATGCTCGATTCTGGATGCTCGATACTCGATTATGGATGCTGGCTGCTCTTTAGTGAGGAGTGAGCTAAATCCGCCGCGGCGGATAAAGTGCCTAAAGTCTTGCCTGCCGGCGAGCAGGGAGCTAAAGTTGGATTCTCCCCCTAAGGGGTCTCCGCAGAGCTCCGAGATGCTGGGTGCTTGGATTATGAACTCGTAGCACCATTTGCATATTCCTACATAATTGGTGCGATTCATCGCACCCTACCGCTCTTTGATTATTCACTCTTACCTCTGCTCAGCCTGCAGACTCTTTTTTTTTATAGGTGGCTGTTCATTCCATGTCGAGTGTTACGATCACCCGGTCCGCGTCGGACTTGTCGAGCAGAACCTCCACGTCTTCAAGCACAGCGGAATGTTCTCCGTAAGAAGCCTGAATTTGATATGTTCCCTTAAAGGCACGGTCTGGTGCCGTGAAGCGTCCTGCGGCATTGGTTGTACCGTTCTGGCGTGTCCACCATGTGTTATAAACCAGATCCAGGTAAGCCTGTCCCTTGGGCTTGATGGAGCCGTCCATGCGGTAGAGGTGATTGGCCTTAGGGGTCCGGTCCTGCGGCCAGAAATCCCATTGCATGAATCCTACGGTCGAGGGGTGTGAGAAAATCACCGTCAGGAAGTCCCTCATGTAGTCTGCTTCCACCTGGTCGTTATAGAAGTCCAAGGTAAATTCGGTGATTTCGATGGGCAGATTGAAGGCGGCGAACCGGTCCAAAATTTTGAACAATATTTCCGGTGACGTCAGTGAAGAGCCACTCCCGAAGTGGCCCTGCATACCAATGCCGTCCAGGGGTGTATAGTTGTCCTGCAAATACGTGATGATGTCATAAAGGCGCTGCTGGTGGGCGGTATCCGTGTCTCCTCCCGAGGCCAATATCGCATAATCATTGATAAAGAGCGGCACGGTCGGCAAAGACAAACGGGCCTGGTCAAACCAGTCGATCATGACCTTATCGCCAAAGCGGTCCATCAGATCGTGATTGTCAAAAGGCTCATTGATTACGTCCCACTCATCCACGTAACCCTTGGTCTCCGTGGCCACGCTCCGGATGTGATCCAATATGTACTGCTCCAATGCGGCATCCTGGCGGCTGTCCCACAGGGCCCTGGCGGGCGAAGAGATGTGTTGATAGCTC
>JAIVYN010000142.1:0-10036 GCA_048635425.1 Candidatus Aegiribacteria sp. | reverse complement strand
TGAACTAAAGTGCCTAAAGTGAGCTAAAGTGAACTAAAGTTATCTTCCTTCTTAGCTTTAGGCACTCTAAACTTTAGTCACTTTGATCTTGTTTCGATAGGTTTTAGGTTCGTTTTGAAATGCAGCCTATAAGCTGGTTTACTTGGCCGGCACAATGACGCGGAATCCGACGTCACAGGCTGTTTTGTTAAATTCTACGCTGTAATTGGACGAATCGGTCACGTATTCCGGCGGCGCCAGGCAGGAACCGCCGCAAATTACGGACCGAGTGCCATCCTGGCACCATTCCCACACGTTTCCGATCATATCGTAAAGACCCCAGTTATTGGTTTTTTCAGCGTGGTCAACCGGCCAGGCCGAACCATAAGCCTCGACTTCATGGCCGGTCTTGGTTGAGTCAAGGCGAGTCTTCTGTGGAACGAAATCCTCCGGCTTAGCTCCCACTGGCGCAGGGACCTTTTTAGCAACGAGACTCTCTATTTTGCCCTTATTTATTAGTTGATTGTTATAATCATCTGCCACAGCCCTCCATTGACTCCCTCTTACATGCGCGTAGTTTGCAATCTCTGACAGGTTGTTTCCCCAAGGATGTATGTTATCTGTGCCTGCCCTGCATGCATATTCGTGCTGTGAAGCGGCGGGTAATTGTCCGCCAAGCCAATTGGCGTAAGATTGTGCTCCGGCATGGGTCACCCACGTCACAGGAATATCATCGTTTCCTTGAATGACATTAAAACTTTTACCGTCCCATCTTATCTTACCAGCACGAATCGGATCTTCATATTTACGTGAGCGTATCAGTACATTGTTATTTTGGTCCACAAAAAGAGTAGACAATCCTGCAGTCCTTGTCCTTGCAGCGGGCGTTTTTTCCAGGAACAGCCGATATTGTGCGTTAGTTGCTTCAAATATACCCATATAAAATGGTTCAGGATTGCTGGAGCTGGCGGGGATGAATCTAAGTATCACGCTCGGATCTTTCTTCGATACGATGTACCTTGGCCAGCCGACATTCTTGGTTTTACTGAGGTCGACCGCATGAAAGAAACTGAGCCATTCTGTATCTTCGCTTTTGACTGCCTGTCTTATCTGCTCCCAGCCGGCAACTTCGACCGTTTTGTTGAAGAGTTCTCCGAGTTGGGAAAGCGGCAGTTTGTTGATGGCTCCTGTGAGTCTCGAAAACCCCAGGAGGCTCTCAACGGAACCTTGGACGAATTTAAAAACGGCACTGAGAAGTGGCTCCTTCTCAGTGATAGACTGAAGACGACTGATATTGATAGGCTCAAAATCTGCACTTAATTCCGTTGTTGTGGCAAAAACGAGACGTTGGATTTTGCCTTCCAGCAGCTCCAGATGTTTACAGTATTCAGGCTTGATTATCGACCTGACCGCCGCTTCATAATTAAGCAAAGTTTCCCAGAGTTTATTACATATACTCATATCGAACTTGTCTTTGTTTTTTTCGATAGCAGGTAACGCGAGCATAGCGTTTATTTGCTGCGCGGTTTCAGTAAGCTTGTCATACTCTTGCTTAAGCTTTTCGATTGATTGTTCTGCAGAGCTTTTCTGATTGCCGCCGAGCACATTTTCAAAAAGTTTTGTAATACCGGTGATTTTCGAAACGAGATTCTGTTTTGAAGCGCCACCCTGCTTGCGGCGGAGCTCATCTTCAATAAGCCGTGTGATTTCCGCGATTTTGTCGTTCCACTGGTAGCCCTCACGCGGGTCTTCAACTATCTTGTAGTCCTCGACTTCTTTTGACCAGGCCTCTACAGTCACTTCAAGGTTATTGCTTGATATCGAAACATAGGACTTATAAATATCACTTTCTGCCCAGAAAAGGTCTTTGCGGAAATTATCCTTTTGCCAATCCTCTTGTGAAACAAAGTCGGCAAGTTTATTAGTAAGATTCTCAAGCGCCTCAAGCTCCACTAACGTTTTCTGGCTGTTGATTTCCGTGGAAACAAAGCGGGTGATATCAGCAAGTATCTTGTCCTCCGCGTGATTCTGTTCGACGGTCTTTCTGAAACGCTCGATGCTTGCCTTCTTGAAAACTATCTCACGTGCAAGCGCGGTCTCTGCAAGCATTGTTAAAAGCTCCCCTTCGCGGTCGGTGTCTCCAATTTCTCTGCATTCGCTTTTCAGCCTTTCCTGAATGCGCCCGTCAATATCGAAGTCTTCGGTTTCGGTCGGCCACGGCGGGTTCAAAAGCTCGCCAAGCTTTAGCCAAGCAGCATACACTGCTTCGGTGTACGATTCATCTTCAAGAGCCATACCTGCAAGTTTCTGTCTATCATTGGATTCTTCGATCTCTTCAAGCCTTGCAAGCCTCTCAGTCAGGGTTGCAAGTACCTCGCTAATTTTCGCTTCTCTAATAGTGACGGTGTTTCGCCATTTCTCCCACAATGACCGAATGTTTCCATCAATTTCCGGCAGCTCGTCACTAAGGAGATAGCAACCGTCGAGACCGTCCTCGATATTATTAAACGCTTCCAGGATTCCACCGAAATCATTCCTCCGCTTTTCAAATTCAGAGAATTTGTTTTGGCGAAACTCCTCAAGCAATGGGTCACTTATATCCGGAACCTCGTTATGCAACGGCACTTTTTCTAAAATACTTTCTATCGTTTTCTTTCTTTCTTCATCATAAACTTCTTTGAGTCGTCTGTTCCAACCCTTTTCTTCCAGTTTAGCATCAATTTGCAAAGGCAATCCTCTTAGTAATTCTCCATCTAATTTGACAAGGTTTTCTTTTGTATCTTTCAACCTTTTCCGGAGTTTTTGGTATAATCCTTTGTCCTCATCAATTTTTTCTGCTTCAGGTCCCTCGATCACTTTGTCTCGTAGCTCAATCCACTTATCATTTAATGCTTCAGACGAGGCGATCCGTGAGTCTTCACTTATCCTCCGGACCCATTCTTCTGGTGTTTCTATCAAAGAGATTGCTATTTCGTTGATTTTCTCAATGACAGGCTGGAGGTCATTAATCTTCTTGTTAATCTCATCTTGTTCTTTTTTTATGCCTCTGAATTTTCGCATTGCTTCAATATCCGGCTGCACTTGTTCCAGATTCTTTGCACATTCGTCAGCAGGTTGGGGATTGTAGCCTTTTGCTTCTTTAATATTATTCTTGGTCCGATTGACTAATTCAACGAGCACACCACGCGGATCAGGAACCAGGTAAAAATAGTCCTTAATTACAACAAGCCTTTCGGTAAAAGTTTTGTCCGTTAGGGTTTCTTCAGAGTCATTTCCATGGTCATTTAGAAAAGCCTCTTTATCAGCCTTTTGCCAAATATTTTCAGTAGATTTAGCAAGATTATCGACTAATTGGCTTATTTGTTCAAGTTCGCTACCGAGGATATCCATATCGGTAGAAGCAAGTTTCGATTGGATATAGCCGGGAAATTTGGCAAGAATTGGGTCACCAGTGTTTTCGACAGTTTTCTGATTTTCTTCGAGTTTTTGCCAATTATCTTCAACAAATTTGGCAATTTTATCAGCCAGGCTGCTTATCTGCTCAAGCTCGCTACCGAGGATATCCAGATCGGCAGAAGCAAGTTTTGATTGGATGTAGTCGGGAAATTTGGCAAGAGCCGGGTTGCCGGTGCTTTTGATAATGTTCTGGTTTTCTTCGAGTTTTTGCCAATTATCTTCAATAGATTTGGCAAGAGCACTGCTCAACTGCTCTATTTTCCCCAGTTCATTATGTAGTTTTTTGCAGACGTCGTTAACGTCCGCTTCGCCGGCCTCGCCGAGACCCAAAGCTGGTTCCTGGTTAATGTAATCACGAAATCGAGAAAAGAGCAGGTCACCTGAATTCGCGATGGTTGTTTCATTGTTTTCGATCTTTGCCCATCGAGACTTGATGTCATCCAGGCTGGGCTGAAGCTCGAGGATTTTGTCTACCTTTTCAGCAACAACGTTTGGGTCGGGTTTTACATCATCGACCAAATTTCGGAGATATGTGCCAGACCTTTGCCAGCCGCGTTCTTCGAAACTATTTGCAGCATCATATATCTCCACCAGCAAAGACCATTTCTGATACTCTTTTCTGTCCACTGGCGAGTTGGGGTCGTTATAGAATCTGTACGAGTTTGGGTCGGACTTTGGGTCAAAGAAGTATTTGATAATTTCAATTGCTATAAGTGCGGCGTCGGTACTGGGCTTACCAATTCCTAATTTTTTAAGCTTTGCTACTGTCTCTATGTTGTTCACATCCCTTACCAACAAATCGTTTTTAACTATTACGGAATAGGGATATGATGCTTCTTTTTTGATTTTCCCCACTATGATCCCCAGGTGTGGATTGTTCTTCCATTGCTTTTCTCGTTGATTGCTTGTAGAGCCTCCTAAGTCATTTCTCAGATTTCCGATCCAGCTCTCATACTCTGTTAATAACTGATTCCAATCTCTTATCGACGGGGGCTCGGGAGGAATTATGAAGTTGAGAATGCCTGGTATTAAGATCAACATAGCGGCGCAGGCAATGACTATAAGGCCTGCAGCGATAAGCAAGCGACGACGTGAAAAGACCGGTTTTATTTTTTTTAATCGAGCCAGCTCTTCAATGAGCGTCTCAATAGTCACCATACCCGGCTTCAGGGAGGCGTTTAGCAATCGGTTGCACAGGTTTCTCCAATCCTTTGCCAGTTTTCCCAGTTTGGCCCACTCTTTTGAGTCAGGCACTTGCCAGCCGTCCACGGCAGGCGATGGTCGGTGCATCACAAGCTGATAAATGAACTCCGCTATGTCCCCCAGATCGCTGTCCCAGTGTACTGATGTATCGATGTGTTCATCCGGCAACGGATCAGACAATGCTATTTTAGCCTGCGAAATATCTCCCTCGCCGGCAATGAGAATATTAGTAGCTTTGAGATTCCCGTGTGGCCGCCCGCATGCTTGTTTTAACTCAACCAAGCCCCTGGCGACCGACTCGACAATCTCACAAAGGGCCTGTGAGGTAAGAGCGACACGAACATCAATGAGTTGTTGAAGCGAATGGTCGTATTTATCTGTGACGTAAAATGCTCCATCAGGGATTGAGCCGCACTCATAAATGGGTGCCCAATATTGAGCACCACTGGCGGCAGTTTTTTGCTGAACATGGGCACTGCTGAGAAACAGTTCAGATTCGGTTTTTACTTGCTCTGCTTCCAGCAGAAAAGTGGATGGCTGAAAAACCTTAATGACAAATTTTTCTGCAGGATCGGCAGCAGCCCGCCCACTATAAACTACAGTAAATCCACTGTGGTGAAGCTCACGAACGGTCTCATAGCGGCCAAAGCTTGTCATTCATCCCTTACCTTTCTAAACCGAAATGGGACCAAATTCTAACCACCTTTTTATTTCGGAATGGTCAAAGGAACAATATTTCCGCCTTCAATCCTGATATTGATTGTTGTTGGACGCAATCCCCAATCTTCTGAACCTACAGCAGGCAACATCAGACGCCTTGCATCGGCGTTACCAGGAAGGTCGGAAAATATGCCGCGCAGGTCCGCCAAAACAAACAAGTACTCAGCTTTCCTGCTTTTCCAAATACCCTGAATGGGATCTTTTTTGGCGAGTGCTATTTCACAGGGCCCTTGTCCGAATTTAATCACATATGTATAGGCTTTAGCGCTTTTTCTCAGTTCGTTTTCGGGAGGTGTCCAGTATTCGGTCATTGACATCGTTTCCCAAGTATCCTTCTCGAACCTGTTGACTCCCACTAAATGAACCTCTACGGATTTTTTACAAATGTCATCGGCTGCTATTACGTTAACAACTTGCCGAGAGCATCCTCCCGCCAGCAGGCCAGCCAAAAGCAATCCACACACTTGACCTTTCAATAATCCTGTTTTCATAGTAAGCTCCTTATCATTTTTTACAACAATTTGTCCAACATTTCCTTAGCTCGACAGCACTACTTAGGTTATGTATCTCCCGCTGTGAATGCTTATCTATGTGAGGTACCTTTGGATCACACCGGAGATTTCCTGATTAGATTTCCAGTCTGCGACGATCAGGCTACGGGTTCTTAATATCAGGTTGTCCAAATCAGTGAGCGTTCGTTCAAAAACCTTGTGAAGACCTCCTTGTTGAGCATCGCCGTAATCCTTACACTCGGTGTCGGGGCCTAATCCAGGGAACATCCGCAAGATTATGGCCAGTGTTGTCCACCACAGTTCAGAAGGGATGAGACTAAAAGCCTCGTCAGATGTTATCTTATCGAAGGTTAAATGGTGGGGCCCGAGCGACTCAAGCCATCGTTCATCCTTGTTGAATACATCACTTATACGCATCTCTAAGCTTGTAGATTCATCATAATCAACTCCAATTTGGCGTGGTAGACTTAATGTTTCATCAAGGACCACAGGCAGACTGTTGGTAGTATCAACAAGGAGAATTCTTACAGCTATAACAGCCAAGGAGTATAGGTCACAGGGGCTGCTCAAAAGTGGTATAATCTCAAACGGAACATCAGGTATCGGTACTCCTTCGGCGGCTCTCAAATCCGAGACCTCGGTATCATCCTTATTCTGAGCTACTGTTCGAAATCGCCATTCACCAGGCGCCATTGCTGAATCTGCTTCGAGATGAGCGTAAAGATTGACCTGGCCACAAGCAAGATTAAGTCGAAACCCGACGAGATCGTTTCTCGCCATGTCGATGCGTTCCTGGGTGGTAAACGTACCCTCAATAGCCGTTGTATCACTGGTGTCTGGTAAGACCTGGCGTATGCGAACAGATGCCTGTCCTTTTGTCGGTAGAGAGGTAACCAAGGGACGATAGATCGACGTTCCACTTTCAAGTGCGGGCAAATAGTATTGTAGGTCGCTACTTTCTATTGCCAAGGGAATCGCATCACCCGGGTCGCTGAGCACTGCCCTGGCCGTCCATAAAAAAGGCAATCCACGTCCTGGTTCTCCAAGCTTAACTTGCCAGTTGTCTGGACAAATATTGAGAAGCGGCCGTTGAAGATGATAGATCATAGAATGTACTGACGATACAATATCGGCAATTAATCGAAGCTTCAAGTGGAATGTTTCAACCAGTCGGCCGCATTGACCGTGGGCTTCCAGGAAAAGTCGGCCATCGGCAGTCAAAACGGCTTCATCCTTCCTCAATGCGTTAAGCTGCTCACCGAGATCGAGAACGGACCTTCCATGTTTTAATCCGTCCCACGCAGCGCCACTGAGAATATCGGCAAAAGCTTCCAATCCAATTGGGTGGTGCTTTTTTACCAGCATCAAGCCAGCTCCCGGATTCAACGAGATGATATGAGCGGAGTCACCACAAATCTCGGACAGTGGTTTTGTGGAAGCGTTCGTTGTTGCTCCTGGCGTAACGGGCGCGAGTTGTGACTCTTCGCCTAATGCTGGTACATACAAGTAACGATGCAACGAACCGGCATAGCCTGGTAAATTCTTTTGCTGGAGCAGGCCTTCATCCACGCACAGCTTCCAGGGTGTCCCAGAATTGGTGTCCATCGGATGGACCGGCGAACGTGCAGAAATATCCAGAAATGTCGGCAGCGGGTGTTCAGACTCCCAGCCGGTTTTTACTATTGCGGCTCCTTCGAGATGTTCAAACGCCTGAGATTGTTGACGCCACCGATTATCCAGCATGGCGTTTGAAAGCGATTGGTAGGACGCCGATGCTGTGTTAATGAGGGTTTCGGTATTCTGAATCCATAATTCGAGCCACTCCAATACCTGGCTGGAAGCGTCAACGATGCATCCTAAAAATACTTTAGCGTCGATCGTATCACGAAGCACGACAAGATGACCACCTACAGGGTCAGGCTTTGGCCTTACCAGGACGCAAATCTTTAGGGCCGCAGCTTTCTGGTCCTCGGCAATGGGTATAGCAACATAACCGGCGGGCAGCGCTGTAAGACCACTGTTTGGGTTAGAAGATGACACAGGCAACTCGTCTTAATAAAATCAATTCTATTTTTTTACATAATAACCCACGCACCCACATGGCTGCAAGTACCTTTTTAAGGGTGTTCGAGTCTAATTTTACCGACTAATATCCTGCTGTCAAGTGGAATTCGATACTGCAAGAGTGGTTTTTGGAGGTCGCATTTAGAGGGTAAGAAGCAAAAGACAATCCATATCGAAAGATTCCTCCGCGGCGGCTGCACAGGCCGCTGCTTCGCCCTGTATTATCCGCCTATGATGACGGTGGTCTCGCCCATGGATATCTTGTTGGGCGGGCCAATGGGCTCGACGATGGTATCACCCTGACGGCAGGCCGGCAGGCCGTTGATGAGGACGGTCTGGGAG
The DNA here is from genome assembly GCA_048635425.1 of Candidatus Aegiribacteria sp. Classification (GTDB taxonomy): domain Bacteria; phylum Planctomycetota; class Phycisphaerae; order Sedimentisphaerales; family Anaerobacaceae; genus NIOZ-UU13. The sequence continues at coordinate 1,760 of JAIVYN010000142.1, read as the reverse complement.
CCATCGACGACGACGCCGGTGCCGTGTGGTGGTATTGGCAGCACGGTGGTGCAGGCGTGCATGTCCGCCGCTCCGGCGGCGCCGGCGATCATGGAACCCATGGCGGCGGCCTCGGCCGCCTTGAGGGTCTCCTCGGCGGTCTCGGCTGCTGCTTTATCGGCTGAGGTTGCTTTTGCGGTGGTTTCTTCGGCCTCCTCGATCAACTTCTTGGAGGCCTCCTTGGCTTCCAGGATGGCGGCCGCAGCGGCCCCGCCCACGCCTCGCCAGGCGGGCATGTTACCGATCAGCACGTCGGTGCTGCCCGGCCCGGGGCCGAGCACGGGCGGTAGCGGATGCGAAACCGAATCACCTACTCGAGCGGCTGGTCCTGTCGGCATAATCTAATCTCCTCAACCTACGCATGGCAGCGGACACGTGTGCATATCAGTAATTCTTGCTGCTGGCGGCATTGGCAACTCTCAGTTACTTAATCAGATAATAGGCTACATTCAGTTTTCTAAAACAGGCGTTCTATGCTTGCGAAGTTGGTCGATTTTCACTAATTGCTCGATACCAAGGGAATATATTAGTTTATCATTTCTTTTTTTGGACCATTTCACGTAGCTGTAGTATTTCAGAATCAGAGTATATTTTGGTTACATTTATTTCAAACGGGGGCTCCAATTCAAGTAGGTATATAGCACTATCAACGGCTTGATCACATACACGGCGATATCTACTCCGATATGAAGTGCCCACATTCACCGCTTCGGCACGATCACCAAGAATTTTGACTACATGATGAAAGGTGCTGGGATCATCAATATATTCCAGTTTTTTCACCGCATTGTATCTCGTTAGAGGGTTATTGTCGGATAGTTCACCTATGATATTATTTTTAAATTCTTGATCCCCTAATTTGGCAAGGGCCATTTTGGCGTTTTCTGCCAAATCATCTCCTTCTGGAAGTAAGCCTTTCAATACCTCAACAGTATCGTCCCCGGGTAAAAATCCCGCACCCAGGGCCAGCATCTCAGGAATTTGATGAGAGCGTTCGGTTTTCTGGGATAACGTATGCAACAAGGCTGTTTTGATGTTTTCAGGAGGATCGTCCATCAATTGACTCGCTGCCGCTGATCGGACGTTAACATCATCGTCGGACAATCCTAAAGCCAAAATCTCACCGGCTTGCGGACCTTCAAGTGATCCGGCGCAATACATGGCTAACTGTCTACTCTCGTAGTTCTCCATTTTTGCGGCCTTAAGAATTGCCGGCCAGGCTTGTTCACCTATTTCTTCCGCAATTTCAACAGCCTCGGTTTGCCCCTCTGCGAGCATCTTTTCCAGTGTAATTAAATCAGTCATTTTTGTCGCCTCATTATTAAGGTTATTACCTGCATCGTTCGGTTTTTTTTCACAGCTAACCAACATGCAAATCACTACAAGGACAGTGATTTGTAAACAAATTTTCACTGCACTATTCCTTTATATATTATTTTAAAAAATTCCAAACTTTTTTTTCTTCTTTTTCTTTTTCTTGGGTTTGGGTTTGATAAAGTCGGCAGTTTTCTGGACTTCTTTCATTTCCAGATCAGAGCGGTCTTTGTCCAGTTGTTTGATTGTTAACATGGTCCCGACTTTATCGACACCGTATCCGACATTTTCACGATAAGACATAATATTCTCAAAATTATAGCTCCAAGAATTTGGGGCATTAACAGGATCAGTCTGAACAGGAGTAAAATTGCGGAGGACATCAGAGTCGCTCTCCGTGAATGCCC
>JAIVYN010000141.1:0-10061 GCA_048635425.1 Candidatus Aegiribacteria sp. | reverse complement strand
AAAGCTCATTAGTCCTGATGGCTGTGTTTGTTATACCTCTTTTTTTCTCCGGCTGTGGATCTGCAGCAAAGGAAAAACAATTGGAGCGGTTTATTGAAATTCATATCGCCAAAGTAGAACCTTTGTCAACGCAGGCGAATCTTGCTTATTGGGATGCTTCCACGACGGGCAGGCCGGAAGATTATGAAAGATTTAACAAATTGCAGCTTGAGATTCGCCGAATATATAACAATCCACAGGAATTTGCTTTTCTTAAAGAAATAAAAGAATCCGGTCAGGTCGGTGATGCCAGGCTGGTCCGACAATTGGATAAATTATACTATGCTTATCTGAAGAACCAGATAGAGCCGGAGCTGTTGGAAAAGCTCGTTGATTCGGACAATAAAATCCAGGAAAAGTACAACACTTTTCGCGGCTCCATGGACGGCCAAAAAGTCACCATGAGTGACATTTACACAATATTAACTACGGAGAAGGACTGCCGCAAAAGGGAGCTGGCCTGGCGGGCAAGCAAACAGGTGGGAGATGCGATTGCCGATGACCTCATTCAACTGGTCAAGCTGCGTAACGAGGCCGCTCGAAAGGTTGGTTTCGACAATTATCATACTCTTTCTATCGTTACGGGCGAACAGGATGTAAAGGAGCTCGATCGCATCTTCGATGAGCTTTGTGCGTTAACCAACGAGCCCTTTGCCCGATTGAAGAAAGAGCTGGATCGCATCCTGGCAGAGGGTTATGGCATTGCCCCTGAGGATTTGATGCCCTGGCACTATCATGACCCCTTCTTTCAAAGAACGCCTCTGGTTTATGACCTGGATTTGGATATCTATTACAAAGACCGGGACGTCAAGGTATTAGCGGAAAAATATTACGCTGGTATCGGTCTGGATGTGGATGATATTCTCGCCAAAAGTGATTTATATGACCGTGAAGGTAAATATCCACATGCTTTCAGCTTTGAAGGAGACCGCCATGGAGATGTTCGTATTTTGTGTAACCTTCAAAATACCGAACGCTGGATGGAGACCATATTACATGAACTGGGCCATGCGGTTTACAGCAAATACCATAATCGGAAAGAGCCCTGGCTGCTCAGGGAACCGGCACACAGTTTTACCACCGAAGCCATTGCGATGTTCTTCGGCCGCTTGAGCCGCAATGCCGCCTGGATGCAGTCCGCCTTTGGCGGATTGGATCTGTCAGACGAACAACGGGCGAAAATTGAAAAGGTGAGCGAAAAATATCTGCGTTTTCAACAGGTGCTTTTTACCCGATGGGCTATGGTTATGTATAATTTCGAAAAGCAATTATATGCCGACCCCGAGCAGGACCTTAATACGTTATGGTGGGACCTGGTTGAGAAATATCAATTCGTCAGACGACCGCCGGGGCCTGTTGATGCAGGCTGGGCATCCAAACTTCATTTCACCACCGCGCCATGTTATTATCACAACTATATGTTGGGTGAGCTGTTGGCATCTCAACTGCATAATCATATCGTTCACAAAGTTCTAAAGCTTAAATCGGATGAAGGTGTCAGTTATGTCGGCCGCAGAGAGGTGGGCAATTTTATGCGCGAAAAGGTTTTGGGGCCTGGAGCCGTCTATCACTGGAACGAGATGATCAGACGGGCAACCGGAGAACCATTGACACCGAAATATTTTGTCGAGCAGTTTGTCAAATAACATATAGAATCCTACTATGATGCTCAGCAGTTTTAAGGTTTATGCTCTTGCTTACATTTCTATTCTCTGTATATTATCGAGGGACAGATGACTTATTTAATTACCATATTTGTCTATTTGTTTGTCCTGACCGGTATCGGAATTTATAAATCCCGTCAGGTCAAGACCCAGGCCGATTTCTCAGTGGCGGGCAGAACTCTTTCACCCTGGATTCTGGTATGTACGATGTTAGCCTGTTGGATCGGCACCGGCTCGATAGTTGGCAATGCCGGCAAAGCCTACGAAACCGGACTCGCTGCCGTCATCCTGCCCATCGGCAGCGTCATCGGCATGATTCTCCTGACCCAAATCGCCGGCAGAGCACGAAGCTACGAAGTATATTCGGTGCCTGAAATCATCGGAACGCGCTACGGCCAGGTCGCCCGCCTCTTAGCTGTGCTCGCCCTCGTGACCGCTTATATGGTGATCGTCAGCTACCAGTTCAATGCCGGCGGCATGGTCCTGGAAGTAATCCTGACCGATGAATCGGGTAATTCCCTTTTATCTGCCGGCACCGCCACAATCATCGCTGCGGTTTTTATCATCACCTACACCATACTGGCCGGGCTTATGAGCCTTGCTTATACGGACATAGTGACAGGCATCGTCATGACCGTGACTCTTATTATCGCCTTTCCGGTGCTATGGTTCAAGGCAGGCGGATGGAGCGGTATGGAAGCTGCTTTTGAAGCTATGGGGGACAAACCTCACCACATGCAGTTCTGGGGCGTTTACAGCAAGACCGAGATAATCAATTATTGCCTGCCGGTATTTCTGCTTATCATGGGCGATGCTAATCAGTATCAGCGGTTCTTTGCCAGCAAGGATGCCAAGGGCGCCAAGAAAGCTGTTACCATCATGATCATTGCTGTATTGTTAATCGAGAGTCTAATTATTTTAGAGGCATGGATATGCTCGAGCATGATACCGGATGCCGAATATGGAAAGTACGTGCTCATTTACGCAGCCAAGCAATTTATGCCGATGATTTTAGGCACTTTATTTATGATCACTGTTGTAGGCATAATTATCTCCACCGCTGATTCTTTTTTGTTAGTGCCGGCCACCTGTGTCATTCGTGATATATACATGAACTATATCAATCCTAAAGCAAGTGAAAAGAGAGTCATTTTCCTCAGCAGAATTATGGTATTGACCTTCGGCATAATCGCCTGGCTGGTTTCCCTCGCATTTGCTGAATCCACAACTGTTTTTGAAAAAGCACTCTATGCTTTTACGATTTACGGCTCTGCGATTACTCCCTGTTTGGTTGCTGCGCTGTTCTGGAAGGGCGCCACCAAACAAGGCGCTATCGCCTCGATTGTTTCAGGAACAGCGATGGCTTTGGCCTGGGAAGAAATGAGCTTTATAAAAGACTCCCTGCCGGTTTATCTATCAGGCCTGGATGCAGTATTGCCGGCAATCACCCTGTCGGTGCTTGCTCTAATTTTTGTAAGTCTGTTGACCAAGAAAAAACAGACCTCTGACGAGGACTAAGAAATGTTTCCAGCAAACGTGTACGTTGAAAGAAGAAGCCGTTTAAAAGAGCAGGTTCAATCCGGATTGATCCTTTTCTTAGGCAACGAAGAAAGCCCGATGAATTATCAGGACAATCAGTATTCTTTCCGGCAGGACAGCTCATTTCTCTACTTTTTCGGACTCGATTTTCCATCTCTAACTGCGATTATCGACATCGACCGGGACAAAGAAGTCATCTTCGGTGATGATTTGACGATTGATGATATTATCTGGACGGGGCCGCAACCGGCTCTGAGTGAACGATGTCAGGAAGTAGGTGTTCGCGAAAGCGCTTCGCTCGATAAATTGCAGGTAACATTAAAAAGAGCTGTTCAGCAGGGCAGAGAAATCCGTTTTCTTCCACAGTACAGAGCGGAAAATGTTTTGAAAATAGAAAGATTATTGGGAATACACCCAACAGTAATACAGGAGCATGTCTCAGAGAGTTTAATAAGAGCTGTAGTAGCACAGAGGTCTTTAAAAAGCAAGGAAGAAATCGAACAAATTGAAGCTGCTCTTGACGCTTCTTATGAAATGCAGACGATAGCGATGAAGATGTCAAGACCGGGTATGCTTGAGATGGAAGTTGTCGGTGCGATGGAAGGAATTGCCATATCGAGGGGATGTCGTCTTGCCTTTCCCACCATTTTCTCAGTCCGAGGAGAGATACTTCATAACCACTATTATGGAAACGTAATGAAGCAAGGCGATATCGCTATCAATGATTCGGGTGCAGAAACCACTCTTGGCTATGCCAGTGACATTAGCAGGACAATTCCCGTGAGTGGAAAATTTTCAGAAAGACAAAAGGAAATCTATACTATTGTCCTGAACGCACAAGAAAGAGCGATTGAAGCGATAAAGCCGGGCGTTGAATTCAGAAACGTCCATCGCCTCGCCTGCGAGGTTCTTGCATCCGGCTTAAAAGAGATTGGGTTAATGAAAGGGGATGTAGAAGAAGCTGTTGATGCAGGGGCACATACATTGTTTTTTCAGTGCGGATTAGGGCATATGTTAGGGCTGGATGTCCATGATATGGAAGGGCTGGGAGAAGATTATGTCGGTTATACTGATACAATTAGGCGGAATCCTGAGTTTGGCTGGAGGTCTTTGAGACTTGGCAGGGCGCTCGAGGCAGGTTTTGTGGTAACAGTAGAGCCGGGAGTTTATTTCATTCCCGAATTGATAAATAGATGGAAGGCTGAGAAAAAAAACTCGCAATATATAAACTATGATATGGTTAAGAAATATGAGAATTTTGGTGGTCTGCGAATAGAAGACGATGTTCTGGTGACAGCAAACGGCCATCGAGTGTTGGGCAAAAAAATACCGAAGACCATAGATGAGGTTGAAGATATATCATCCCGTTAACCATGTCCGGCCATTTTACTGAAGATGTGCAGGCACTACATCACGAAGATTATTATCACTATCAATCAATATTCATCAAGAGATTACAAAGTGAATATATTGGGTGGCATATCAGCGCTTGTGTCGGCAGCGGCGACCTTCAGGTTAAAGACAACCAACCCAAACGGCGGAGACGCCGCTTTTGTTTCGCGCTCCGCAAGGTACTGAGAGCAATTTGTAAACTCAAGCTTCAACGGTTCTGAGCAAGCGAGTACTGCCGTAAGGCATCCTTCGGACTGCTATGAAATCCGCCCCAAGATGCGATCCAGAGAGTCCGACGTGTGGTAAATCAAGGCCTCCGGGTAGTGTGGATAGGGATGAAAATACTCAAAGGTGACGTATCCGCGATACCCTACCTTATCTAATTCCTCCATTACGGCGGGCCAGTTGGTAGTGCCGTCCAGCAGCGGGCGAAACGTTTCCAGTGAATAATCAGTGCCTTTCTTCGTGAATTCCTTGAAATGGATATTCTTAGTGCGTTTACCCATTATCGGCACCCAGTGCTCAGGATGCTGAAATATCGAGATATTTCCGGTGTCGAAATGAATCTTCACATGCTCACTTTGGAACGAATCGACAAAATCGTTCATTTCCATGGGGGTCATGAGGTAGCCGTTAAAGAAAATATTTTCGATGTTCAGGGAGACCTTTAGTTTTTCGGCCTGGCGGGCCAACTTTCCGACGGCTTCTTTGGCGCGACGGTCACAGACGTCGTTAGGCACCGGCTCATAATCGTCTCGCCAGGGGATATCAACCGCACCCGGCACCAGCAGCACGTTTTCCACCCCGAGGTCGTGAGCGGCATGCGCGATTTTTCCGGCCAGCTCGATAGCTTTCGCGCGTTTGTCCGGGTCGTTGCTCGTCAAAGGATAAGGCCAGAAAAGAAAGGAGCAAAGCCCGCTAATCCGGATGCCGATTTTGTCGGCCAAGCGTCGAATGTCGTGGTAGTCTTTCGTTCCTGACTTGGGCGAAAGGTCGGTCTCCAGGTCGTAGTTCAATTCGATGCCGTCAAATCCGGCGTCCTTGGCTAACTGAAGGCATTCCTTCAAATTCATTCGTTGAGGATAAGGAAACGCCCACTGGTTGATGGATTTCTTCATGGCATAGAGTTTGGGCGAACCCTTTCGCGGATCGGGCCTGCGTTTCGTCTTCTTTGCCTGAGCTACGTTCGAAAACGCCGCCGCGCCGGTAGAAGCCAACACCGCTTTGATCGCGTTGCGACGAGTCAGACAATTGTGTCCCGGCGGCAAGACCCTGGCCTGCGAATTTTTTGTTTGGTAACCTTTTGGCAAATGTTTCGAAGAGATAAAATCTTTCATAACGCAAATGATATCAGGTTTTGAACATTTTATCTGGCATTCGCATATAGAGCCACTCAGCTACGCTGCTGAGCCTAATGTCCGATTAAATATCATGTTTCTCATGAGAATGCAAGTGTTCTTTCCGCTTTTTCGGTAGTTTATCGTGCAAAAAACCTTAGAAACACGATTTTGGTGGCTGATTACCAATCTCAAGAAGTATCTCCACTGTTATAGTGGAAAATGAGTTCTGCAAAATTGCAGGTTAGGCATATATTATTTAAGAAAATCGTTTTTTTAATTTTCTTAAATAATACTGTAACTGTTCATTGTGCAAGAGCTTACTGTTTGAAAAGAAAAAAAACAAAAAAACGTTTTTTTCTTTCCAAAGTATGCCTAACCTGTAATTTTACAGAAGCCTTGTAGTGGAAAGACAATAGCTAATGATGGGTGTAAAGAGTACGAAGGTTTATTAGAAGATTTCCAGTGGTGTTCATAGTAACAAGATAGTAAAATTAGTGACATGAAGCAAGTTCACATAAGTTCTTCAGTGACAGGTAGGATGGTGTATTTCGAGGAGACAACTATGCGGACCAAATTGATATCCCTGCTTTTTCTCGTTTTGCTGCTGGCAACAGCCACGAGCGCTACGAAAACGGACAACCCCAGCCGGGCCGCCTCGAGACCTTACCGGGTGCTTGTGGTCATTGGTGACCAGTGGGACGACCCAGGTAGTTACAGCATCGACGGGCAAACGAGGTTCGGCGGTCGAACGCGAGAGTCGGACACAGACTTCCGTGACGTGATCACCATGCTCAAGATATGGGGCATTCCTTTTGATATTCTTCGTCTCGACCATCAGCGGCTTCAGATAAATCGGTTCCTGAACGGCATTGCTGAGCCGAATTACGGTTGCTTGATATGGATGGCCAATCCGGAAAAGCTGGAGGGATTCTCCGCCAACTATGAAACCGTGCGCCGCGCCGTTGAAGAGTATGGAATGAGCCTCATAGCCCTGTTTGACCATATTGCGGTTCCCGAATTGTCTGACTTTCTGGGTGTTGACTATCAGGGCGTTTCAGACCGACCGTCCAAAAGCACAAACACCGCGTTAACAATATCCGGGGAACATTTCATCACAACCGGCGCAGTCGGAACGGTTGTGCAGGCCGAGGAGCAGTCCGAGTTGCGGATTGTCCGCTGCAAGGCGCGTCCTGCGACAGTCGTGCTCGGCACGATAGGAGGATACGCACAGTTGGTGGTGCGGGACATAAGCGACGAAACGAAGGCGGTCTGGATTGGGGGCGGCCGCAATTGGTTTGGCAAGTTTCCCGTGATGAGGCATCTTTTCAGAAGAGCGCTGGTCTACTGCATCGGGTATGGTCTGTTCAACGATAACTTCGAGAACGCTTTCATCTTCATCATGGATGACATGGGGGCCTCGGAACATGCCTATAGTCTGAGGTGGCACTATCCGACGCCGTGCAAAGAGGACATTATCAAGTACCTGGTTGAGCCGCTGGAGGAGTATGGTTTTGTGATGGTCCAGAACGTCACGCCCGGCTATGCCAACCCGGTGACGCGCATGGTCGAAAATCCCTGGACTATTGATAAGTTCACTGATCCGTTTGGCAATGTGCAGGACTACGGTTCCACCAAGGAAGGACTTGACGAGGGTCTGCGGCGCGGTGTGTTCGAGATTCAAGCTCATCGGGTGTGGACACACATGACCTGGGACCTGGATTCACCGCCCGGGCCGTGGTGGGATGCGCCGATCGATGGAGAGAGGGCACACTCAGACTGGTACCAGGAAGCCTATGACGAGCGCCGCGACAGACCCGTACCCTCGAACGATATGCTTTTTCTCTACAAGGTCGGGCGCAATGCGATCGAGAGACAGTTCGGCGTAACTCCGCTTGCAGTGACTATCCGCCCCGGCACAAGCCTCGAGCATGATAACGGGCGTCTGGCAGCGATCGCCGGCTACGGCGTCGGTCGATGGCACTATGTCGGAACCGACTACACTATCCAATTCAGTATTCGTCAGATGTGCCCGGAACAGCTCACTTGTCACGATTTGGATTTGGTCGAACGGGCAGACTCAGAGATGACCAGCCTTATAAAGAACCTCCAGCAGGTACCAACGGCGGCCTTGCTTACGGCGAAGGTAGTCGGAGAACGGCGCATCGACCTGAGAACCAGGGGTTGGATCGAGGCCAACAAAGACAAGCGGTGGATGGGCTTTAACGAGTACTGCGCCTACCTCCATAGTCGGGTCGAAGTCGTTCCGGCCAGCGGGCTTCACGTGCGGTTCGATTACGACCCTCACTACTGCCGCCATTTTGCCAGGAATCCTTCCAGGTGGACGTTAGAGCTATCAGACCGCTACCTGAAGAAGCTCGGCACGAAGGTCTCCATTTTCCTCGACGGCAAAACGGAACGGCGGTCTCTCTCTGAACGGCAGGCCATCACGATTCCGCCGGGCGTGGGGACTCGGAGCGCGCACCTTCGAGAAGAGTAGCTTCCTCCTCCCCGATATAGCACGACCGTTGGCACGTTGAAGGGCTGGGCGTTGCAATCTGTGTTTGTTCCGGATGCTGTTTGGAGAAATGAATTTGAAAGTATATCCCAAGTGTATTAGAATTTATGTGTTATGCAAAATTGAGGTTAGGCATATATTATTTAAGAAAATTGTGTTTTTGATTTTCTTAAATAATCCTGTAACTGTTCATTGTGCAAGAGCATAACGTTTGAAAAGAAAAAAACAAAAAAACATTTTTTTCTTTCCAAAGTATGCCTAACCTCAATTTTGCAGAAGGCTTTATTAGAATCAATCGTGAGTTGCTGTGTAGTGAATAGTTCCAGTATAAAACGTCGGTAATAATGTTGAATCCATCGACCATCGTAATAATAGCGTCGTCTCTGCTTTTTGCTTTAAGCGGTTGTGACGATTTGAACGGCAATCGAACTTGTGTGAGCGAACCGTCAAATCCTGAGCTGTCCGCTGAGAATCCTTTTGCCCAAGAGGCGCTTGTTGATGTCTTAAAAGGTGTTCCTCCGAAAGGAGTCCCGTGGACTGCGGCCGACTTGGTGATTAGAAACGCCAAGGTCGTTACTATAGACAAAGACAATCCTCGTGCCCAGGCGGTAGCTTTCAAGGGTGAGAAAATTATTGCTGTCACCTCGAATAAAGCCATCGAGAAATATATCAAAGAAGGCCTTTCCGAAATAATTGATGCACAAGGAAGACTTGTGGTTCCCGGTTTCAATGATGCCCATATTCATTTCAACTTCGTTGACCCTGACTATATTGACCTTCGTTACATTACAAATCCAAGTATAATTACCAAGAGGGTTAAAGAGGCGGTTGCCAAAGCCGGGCCCGGTGAATTGATCCGTGGCGGCCGTTGGGAGCACGAAATGTTCTACAATAGGCAGTGGCCCACTAAAGAGTTTATCGACCCGGTGGCGCCGAATAATCCGGTGGTATTGTCCCGTGCTGACGGACATTCGGTTCTGGTCAACAGTTATGTCATCAGAAATTCGGGAATTACTAAAGAAACTCCTGACCCTTTTGGTGGTGAGATACAGCGTGATCCGGTTACCGCAGAGCCCACCGGTATCTTTAAGGAAAAGGCCAAGGCATTGTTGAAATATGGTGAGATATCCGTTCATCGAACTCCCAAAGAGCAGCAGGAGCGACGTATGCGTGGATGGCAGGCTGCGTTTGAACTGGCCAGGAAAAATGGTGTCACATCGATACAACTGCCTCCAGGAGGAGACTTTGATGTATATCAAAAGTTTAAGGATATGGGTAAACTTACGTTAAGGGTATATATCGGTGGACCTTTGACAGCCAACAAACAAAAGCTGAGCCGCTACGCCGAACTGCAAGAGAAATATCCCAGAGACGGTAACTGGATACGTTTCGGTTATCTCAAAGGATTTATTGATGGAACACTCGGTTCGGGTACAGCCCTATTCTTTGAGCCTTATGTCGATGCCCCCGAAAAGACCGGTCTGCCCCAGATGTCGTATGAAGAGCTGGAAAAGCTGGTAGTGACCGTGGACAAAGCGGGATTTCAGATAGGTATTCACGCCATTGGCGATA
>JAIVYN010000140.1:0-10035 GCA_048635425.1 Candidatus Aegiribacteria sp. | reverse complement strand
GCTGCTGTGGAGTCTTACTCAACCAGTAATTCAGGTCATCCTTTATTTGCGAGCGCCGCTGAAGTGTGGCTTTGAATATAACTTTCTCAATCATAACAATATGCTAATACAATTGCCCTGCACAGTAAAGGATATTTTAGAATCTCCAGAGAAGGCGCATAGCAATCGCATCAGCCGAGGCGGTATGCTGATACTCGATGCTGTAGGAAATATTTTTTGTGGCATCAATTTTAGCTCCGATATAGGTGCCGAGCTCTGAGGCCTGGTCGATATCATATAAGCTGTCCAAATCGTATCCAATCTTCGGTATCCCCATTGTAGATGCGCTACCTTTTAGATCGAGTTTGCCGTCCATGAAGTGGAAAAATCCCCCGCCGTAGAGCGAAATACCCCTGGTCAGCTCGTAAGTCGGGCCCAGCGCAATTTGGAGCTCCTGCATGTTTAGGCTGCCCGACATCAGCATCGGATATGAGATTCCGCCAACCGCAGTCGTCAAAGGCAGCGAATCAAAATCAGACTCTGCCCAACTATATTGAGCCAGCGCGCTCAATTGCAAGGCATCTTTTTGGTAGAGAGTTACCCCTGTACGCAAACCAAAGCTAAAATGTGTATCGCCGTCACCTTTCCATTCGGCGTCTGCTGCACCCAGACGTAAGAATGCCTCCAGGTTGTCAGTAATACCATAGCCAAGATTAGCGTAAGCCTTCTGCACTTCAACGCCGTCAAGACTGAGACTCTGTTCCTGGGATTGGATGCCGATAAGACCTCCACTGGTAAGGTTATAAATCGTTAAGATGCTTCTGCCTTTTGCTTTGAAATCCATTTTGCTGAAAGAATAATCGGCCCCGATACAGAATTGTCCCCTTTTGAGTTTGTCTGCCGGAGAGCCTATCGGATCCAAAGCGAAGCTGACTGAGCAGCAAAAGCACAGCACTGCAATTGCAACGGCTAATAGTGGTTTTTTCACTTGAACAAACACCCCCACCTGAAAATATGCAGTCATTAACACCCCCAATTGATAAAATCATTATACAATATTAACGATATCTTGTCAAGATTTATTTCAACGTCCCATAAAAGATGTCGGGCTATAAGCACCTGTATTCACAAATACTTATAAACGTGAATCACATATAATATGGACACAAACTGAAGTATTGTTTTGTGGGCCGGGCTGTCTTTTTTAATTGAGAATATTTGACCTGAAGTGTAGGATTTGAGATTGCTTCGCTTCACTCGCAATGACAGAGGTGCTTGATGCTTGTAAGAATGGTGAGTCCGCCAAAAGACGGCGGATCTTCGATGGTTAATTGGTGAGTGTTATTTTGTAGTGGATACGGAGAGGAAAAAATAAATGAACGAATCGGAATCGAAAAATGGAAAAGAGAAAAAAGAGGGATAAATCCTGTCCGAAACCGAAGACAGGCTGGGATGAGCTGGCAAGGGACAAGGCTATTTTGCAGACCGGTGATGTAATCCACGTTCAAAGCAGAGGTCTGTTATCAAATCTTGTTCGGTTTTTCAGTAAAGCGGACAAGGAAGAACCATCATGGTCATCGCATTCGGCTATGGTTTTGCGGGTGGGCGAAGAAGTAGAAATTATAGAAGCTTTGTGGAGAACTGTTATAAGGCCGATAACAGCATACAAAGGAAAAAAATCGAAGCTGCTGGTTTGTAGAAAGCCGGGCGGTATCGAAGAAGAGCAGAAACAAAAGATGGTCAAAAAGGCCGAGTATTATGAGGGCAAAATATACGGATTTTGGGAAATTACATTTCACGTACTGGACAGATGCCTTAACAACAGCTATGTTTTTAGACGTCTGATTAAGGATAATGATTATCCTATATGTTCCTGGCTGGTGGCTTACGTTTACGATAGAGTTCTGGGATACCATTTTGGTGCTATGCCGAACGAGGCTCAGCCTGACGACCTCCTGGATCATTGCGTCGATAATGACTGGGAGTTTATCTGGGCGGATTCCAGGAAATCGGTGGAGGATTTTTGCAGGACGTACAAGTTATCAGATGCAGATGATTCTGCACAGAAGACATAACGAACAGTGGGATTGCCATTGCCGCCTGTGGCGGCGTTGCGATGAGGATGACTTATGTTGAGCTATGGACGGAAAGGAGATTAAGATGGGAAACAGTAAGAGCAAAGCGTCGAAGATGCGTATTTCTAAAAAGAATCAGCAGCTCTTTGAGCAGATAATGGAGCTGATAAATGCATTCTGCGATGCTCACCTCAATGAGGATTACAAGGAGCTTTGCGAGCAGATGGCAGGTGCAATTTGCCGAACACGTATGCTACTGAGCGGCAGCAAACCGGCCAGCTGGGCCAGCGGAATAGTTCACGCTGTTGGCTGGGTTAATTTTTTGCACGACCCCAATCGCAGCCCCCATATAACACCTGCACAGTTAGCGGAAGGTTTCGGGGTCTCAAAAGGAACAATGATGACCAAGTCAAGAATCATCCGCGACAAGCTCGATATTACTACGTTCGACCCGGACTGGTGTACACCAGCTATGCTCGTGGACAACCCGCTGGTCTGGATGTTTGATGTCGGTGGATTTTTGATTGATATCCGCGACACCCCACGCCAGGTTCAGGAAGAGGCGTATCGGGAGGGATTGATACCTTTCATCCCTGCTGATAAGCAAGAGCCGGAACCCGAACCTGCCACAGGTATAAAAATCATAGAATTTCCTTCTAATAAGCAGAACGAGACTTCCAGACCCAAAACGCCCCAGAAGCTGAAAGACGATGGACCTAATCTGTTCGAGGGATTAGAGGAATGACAAAAAGAATATCCACCGCAAGGTGTCCTGTGGAGAATAAGGAATATTGAATGCCGAATGATGAAGCAATAATCGATAAAACGAGCGACGAGCGACGAGCGACGAGCAACAAATCCGTTGCGTGGTGGCATTGGCACCGGCGGTTGTATAACTGGGTGGTTCACTGGGCAGATACGCGCTACGGGATGGCGGCGCTTATTGTGCTTGCACTGACCGAGCCGATATGTGTGCCGATACCTGCGGATGTTCTGGTAATTGGGCTTTGCCTGGGTAAGCCGAAGCGCTCGTTACGATACGGCCTGACCTGTGCGTTATTCTCTGTTCTTGGGGGGACGATAGCCTTTTCTCTTGGTTTGGCTATCGGGCCGGAACGCATAGTGGATTTTTTCAGCAGCATTAGCCTTGGTGCAAAAGCGCAGCTCGCCCTCGACCTTTATACGAAATACGATTTCTGGGCTATTGCTATTTCGGCTCTGACGCCGGTACCCTATATGATTTTCAGCTGGGTTGGTGGGATGGCTGAGGTTTCTCTGCTGAAATTTGTAACGATAAGTATCGTGTTCCGCACGATGAGATTCGGAGGGGAGGCGTTACTTTTCTTTTTCTTAGGTGAAAAGGCACGGCGATTGATAGAAAAATATTTCAACATTGCCACGATTGTTGTTATTATATTGCTGGTGGTTGTGGTTTATGTAATAAAGTTGTTGGGCCGAATGTTTAGCGGCTAAAAAAATGAACGACGCCCAAAAACAGATACTGCTTAAGGTCGCGCGCGATACCGTTGAAGCGGTTATAAGGCGGGAGCCAATCGAAAATCCCCAATCGGACGACCCTGAATTGAACGCCCCCTGCGGGTGCTTTGTAACATTGAAGAACCACAGCCGATTGCGAGGATGTATCGGCCAATTTATTTCTGAAAGCCCCTTGATTGAACTGGTCGCTGAGATGGCAAAGTCATCAGCTACCGGTGACCCGCGTTTTTTTGCAGACCCGATAAGTGCAGGTGAGCTGGACCAATTAGATGTCGAGATATCGGTTCTGTCACCGTTGGAGAGGACGGATGAGCCGTTGAGTTTGCGGTTAGGTGTTGACGGCATTTATATAAAAAAGGGACGTACATCCGGCTGCTTTCTGCCTCAGGTTGCCACTGAGACCGGCTGGAGCAAGGAGGAATTTCTTTCGTACTGCTGCGCGCACAAAGCGGGATTAGCGGCGGATGCCTGGCGAGACCCGGAAACAGAAGTCAATCTGTTCACCGCTGATGTATTCGGTGCAGAGTTCAAAGAGATATAGTTTTCTGCAATATTCTGTCACATCAGCAGATAAACTGCTTAATATCAGTTGACATCTGTGGTCTGCGGGGGTTTCTTTTGCGTTTATCCGGGCGTATTTTGTTACTCTTCGATTTCGTTGCCCACGACATAACCGCCTCCTGCTCCAATGAGTCCTCCAACTACCAATCCTCCACCCCCACCTGTCACGGCCCCTATCACTGCACCGCCAATCCCCCCAATCGCAGCACCCGTTTGGGCATTGGTTGCGCAGCCGTTCATAAGGAGCAGACAGACGCAAAGAAATGCTAACGTCACGACTATCACTGACCTGCGTTTCATTTTAGGCCTCCATCTTGAATAATAACCCGGAATTTCTCATATACACCAATAATCAACACAGCCAAACATCCTGACCTGATAATATTACCAGGGCCATCGTAAAATTGCAACGATTTTGGTTCTTTTCGTGCAGTTTTTCGGATATCTGAAATATCACTTAGGTGTTTGTGGCTGAGGCCTGGTGAGAGCCGGAAACAGAAGTCTATTTTTGCGCTGCTGGTGTGTTCGGAGTAGAGTTCAAAGACATATAGGTCGCAATTCCCACGTTAGTGAAGATTAGGCAGCGAGCGGAACGGAACCAATCCGTTTCGCTCACCGCCGTTTCTGTTGAATTAATCCTTGTTTTATTCTTCGTCTTTTACAGGCTCAGAACTACCCACTGTTTTAACAGTACCATCGGAGAGGGTATAGAGGGCTAAATAAAATCTATGTTTCACTCCATCTATTTCGAAATCATGTTCAGGCTTGTAGATTTTTTCAAATTTGCCGGCTTTCCTTAGTTCCTCAATCTCATCGAACTGTTTTTTCAACAACTCTTTTCGCTCTGCTTCTGATAAGCCAAGCATTTCAGGGTCGCCGCCGCTGGCCCCCATTTTTATGACCTTGCCGTCGGATAGAGTGAAGCTGTCCTCGTAAAAGGGGTGCATAACACCGTTAGTTTCGATCTCTTTTATGAAGGTCCTTTCGAACTTGCCGGCTTTCCTTAATTCATTAATTTCATCGAATTGCTTTTTCAGCAGATTGTTTTTCTCAACATCCGTCAGCGCCATAAATTCAGGGTCTGCAAAACGAATTTTCTTGCCATTGGAAAGGGTAACCATCCACACTCCGGGTCTCACCTCTTCAGCTTTGCCCTCTGCGCAGAGTTTCCGTATTTCTTCGGCCATTTCCATAGCTTCCTTCTCGCTCAAGTCGGCACTACCATAAAATCCCCCCATTACCCCATAACCTGCTTTTCTACCGTGGGCATAACCTCCTTCAAACTCTGTAATATCTTCAGGCTCTGGATAAATGAATGTAGCCTTAAATGTTATGTAACATTTTTCTGCGAGTTTGGTGGCACCGTAACTCAGAGGTAGCAGAACCGCGATTGCAATTGCCGCTGCAGCGGCTACTCGCCGAAGTGAGATTGTCCCGCTGGCCGGAGCAAACCATCTGCGCAGAGCCGACCGCTGTGTTTTAATATCCCGGGCGGATAGGTCTGCCTGCAATTTGTTTAACAAACCATCCGGTGCCGGCGGCTTCGGGGCGGCTTTGAGACATTTATCTATTTTTTTGTTGGTGTTCATAATGAATCTCCTTTTGCGATTGGAATTGTTTGTTTTTGTTCAAGTCCGGTTTCCCGGACATCCAATTTAACTCTAAGGATTTTAAAGACCTCGCGAAGTCTGTACTTTACGGTACTCGTTGCAATATTCAGAACTTTGGCGGTTTGGCGGATAGACAATCCCTGGTAGTAGTGCAGGTGCACAACGTGTTTTCTGTCCTCATCGAGCCGGTCCACAGCCTGGTACAGGCGCTGCGCCAATTGGCGTTCGACAAGATTGATAAAGGGGCCATGATTTTTATCTATGCGCTCCTGCCACCATTGGTCGGGGCGGGATTGAGTGCCGGCAGCATTTTTGCGCAGCCAATCCAGGTAAGTATTGTGGGCTATCCTGTAGAGCCAGGTCGAAAACTTGCTGCGGCCGGCGAAACCGTCAAGTGAAGACCAGACTTTGAGAAACGTTTGCTGGGTCAGGTCTTCGGCATCGTGTCTGCTGCCGCAAAGACGTCTTAAATATGCAAAGATGTCTGGGTAGTAAATCTTCAACAGTTCGCAGGCGGCATTTTTATCTGCCTTTTTAGCACGCCTGCACAGACTCTTTATTTGATTGTCCAAAGGTGCTCTCCTAAATAGATATTACAATTTATTTTTACAGGATTAGTCAAGGAATTGCATC
Source organism: Candidatus Aegiribacteria sp. (assembly GCA_048635425.1). Classification (GTDB taxonomy): domain Bacteria; phylum Planctomycetota; class Phycisphaerae; order Sedimentisphaerales; family Anaerobacaceae; genus NIOZ-UU13. The sequence continues at coordinate 3,680 of JAIVYN010000140.1, read as the reverse complement.
ATTACTAAAGCTGCTTCCTGGTGGGGTGTCACTAACTGGCGCAATTCCTGCTGTGCTATTGCCAGCTCTTTTTTGGCTTCTTGTCTGAACTTTCGTAAAGCCTCCATTTTCTGTCTTATTTCCTCTAATTCAGAGTTCTTATCTTCTAAAAGCCTAAAAAGCTCTTCACAGATTTTTTCGCCTTCGTTAAGATTCTCAGAACCTTTGTTCTGCGAAGGTCTTGACCATCGCCAACTAATGTGACTACGGCTGCTACTACCACCTGCGCTGCCCCGCTTCTGGACGGTTCCTCCTCTACCGCCCCCCCCACTATCACTGAATCCGTATCCGGACATGGAACCGGACATGGAACCTGATCCGGACATGACCCCGCGGCCAGATCCAACTGAACTGCCACTCATACTGCTACTGCCACTCATACTGCCAAAGCGCATTAGTCTTATAGAAATATTCGCCAGGCTCCTAAGCTCACGCACTTTATTAACTTTTGCCTCGATAGCCTTCCATTGCTTTTCAGTTGCTCTGAGTATCTGTTTCATTAATTCTTTTTCGCTCTTAACAGGGCCTATTTGCTTTGTTAATTGCTGTAGTTCCAGCTTGTGTCGCTCAAGCGCCTGTTGCTTTTGTTCTCGATTCGTATTCCTCAAACGGTCCCTCTTGGACCTTACTCTTGTTCTACTAGTTCCTCGTGTTTGGGATAGCGTTTGTCCCACAAACACTGATATCGAGAAACATACGAGAAATCCAAAAATTATTCTTCGCGTTGACATAATCAGCTCCCAGGAATTAATAATGAAATTTATTGTACAGCATTTTATCTACCCTATTTGATCCGGCCATAAGTTTAGACGAAAAATGCCTTATGTGTGGACAAAATATTATGGATTTCTTATCATTTGCAGCCGATGTTAAAGATAACGTGGAGTTCAGGGTTTTTGAAGTGTATTTCTTGGATTTGGCTTTAGCCCGGCAAGGCGGTTGATTGCCGGTCCAAATAGAGATGCTGGCCTTCGGAGGAAGGATTGGAGTGAGGAAGTTCTCGCTAATTTGCATAATCATTATTTGTCTGGCCGGCTGTTCCGGGCCCGATAAATCTGAGATTAAGAGCGCCGATAATGCTCAGCGGCTCGATACCTATGCGGGGATAGCAGCGTATTTGCAGGGCCAAGGTCTGCCGGGGCTGAAATCTGCGGAGGTCTGGAAGAATGGGCATGGGCCGGGCCTGAAATTAACTACCACCCACTATGAGATTTTCACGACGCTTTTGGAGCCTTTCATACTTCGAGGTATTAGCGGCTTTATGGAGTCGGCCTATCGGGCCTATAATAGTCAGTTGCCCGGACCTGTCGAAACAAAGACCAAATTTACCATTTATCTTTTTGCCGACCGCGGTCAGTGGGAGGATTTTACGAAGAGCTTTGCGGGCGGGCAGGCCCAGATGTTTTACAAAATAAAGGCCGGTGCCTATTATCATAATGGCGCCTGCGTGTTGTATGATATCGGTAGAGAGCGCACTTATTCGGCCCTCGGGCATGAAGGATGGCATCAGTTTAACGGCAGATGTTTTAAGTTTCGTCTGCCAAGCTGGCTTGACGAGGGGGTGGCAATGCTTTTTGAGACGCATGGAAGTGAGGGTGGGTTGTTTTATTTTGAGCCGGCCCAGAACCTGTATCGATTGGATGAGCTGAAAAAAATCCTGACGAAAAACAAGATGATTCCGCTGAAAGAATTGGTTACAATGAATCCCGGCGATGTGCTTGCAATGGACCAGACCGAAGCGGTAATGGCTTTTTACAGCCAATCATACGCATTAGTGCGATTTTTGCAGGAAGCAGGTTACGGCAGACGATTAGGTGTTTATCGTAGATTGCTCGCAGACGGCTTAAGAGGAGACTGGGCGCTCGACGAGGTGAACAAAACAATAGCAACAGACAGAAACATTCCGAAGACCGTCCTTTGGAACCGAATTGTCGGTAGAGAGTTATTTGAAGATTATATCGGCGATGATTTCGAGCAAATCGAGAAAGAGTATCTGGCTTTTTGCAGGCAAATAGTAAAGACAGAAGACTGACGACAGAGGACAGAAAACAGAAGGCACAAGACCCAAGACCAAAGACCGAAAATCCAAGACTAAAGATTTATGTCTGAACAGTCCCAATATTCATTCATTCTTGCATCGGTTTCGCCACGACGTAAACAGTTATTAGCGGAGGCCGGCTATAAATTTACGGTCGTTCGGCCCGATATTGACGAGTCAAGTTTTCCGGTTGAGGGCATCGAGGCCTGTGAATATGCCGAACGATTAGCTTTGGCCAAGGCGAAAAATGTCGCTGAAAAATATCCGGACTGTCTGGTCATCGGCGCCGATACTGTTGTGGATTTCCAGGGCCAAATTATCGGCAAGCCCATAGATGCAAAGGATGCTGAGCAGATAACCAAAAAGCTTTTTAGCAGGCCTCATAAAGTGATAACCGGCATTGCGATTGTCAGGCTGAGCAACGGCATCGAATTAAGCGAAAGCGATACCACGACCATTTATCCGAAGCGATTGACGTCTGAACAGATTGCCGAGCACATCAAAGGCAAATCCTGGCGGGACAAAGCGGGTGCTTATGCGATAAAAGAAAACGGAGATGAATTTGTTGAGAGGATTGAGGGAAGCCTGACAAACGTAATGGGCCTGCCGATGGAGCTTCTGCAGCGACTGCTAACAGGGATTTCTGGAGCCGATGCAAGTCCAGAAAAATAGTGGGCGCAATTAGTGTCAGCAGGACAATGCCCTCATTGAATAATGAGGTATAGCACCTTGTTTTCCCGCCACAGTCGGCTATCATATCAAATGGAATACCTAATGATAGACTATCCACATGGAGCTTACAGAAGATGTGAGCTTTTATCCTAAGAAGATTGTGAACTATTTGAGATGGAGAAAGAAATGAGAAGACCTAATAATTCAATCGACCGCCGTTCGTTCCTAAAAGGTACGATGGCGGCAGCCGCGGCAACTTCGGTTCGTGGAAGCTTTGCGGCCCAGAAGCTAAAACAGGAGAAACCAAGCCCGGTCTCAGTGAGTCTGCGCGAGAAGTTCTTCGGTTGTATTGCCGGCTGCCATATCGGCTCGGCTATGGGCGCACCCGTCGAAGGACGGTCCTGGGAGAGAATCGAAAAAGAATATGGCACACTTGATAAGCTGCTGCCATACCACCACTACGGAAAGAGCAACAATTGGATGCGTGAACCCGGGACCACCGAAGACGGCGTGGAGCGCCAGAAGCTTATGATCACCGCAATAATCGAAAAGCAGGACAGGATTAATGCCGAAGACCTTCGCCGGGCCTGGGTGGAGCATATGAATCCCAATGCGGCCGGGCTGGTCTCGGAGCCTTTCGAGGGGGCACTATTAGCGATGGCCAAGACGCATATACCCGCCTCGGATATTGGTAAATACTGTGACTATTCCGGTCTTGTTTCACTCTCGCGTTCCTGCCATCCTATCGGTCTTATCAACGCAGGTGACATCCAGGGGGCCATCGATGATATTCGAGAGATCGGCCAGCTTTATAACACAGCCAACAGCCGGGGTATTCTCTGGGCGGAAGTTACTGTCGTTGCCATTGCCGCCGCCACAAGGCCCAATGCTACCGTCGATAGCGTTCTCGGGTCTATCTTCGACAACTGTG
>JAIVYN010000139.1:0-10129 GCA_048635425.1 Candidatus Aegiribacteria sp. | reverse complement strand
CTTGTTGATAATCGACTTTGGCCAACTTGCGACCCATTGGAATCAGTTCGCTCTCCTGCAAGCCCATCTCTTCGGCCAGTTGGCTGACAGGTTTCATTTCTTCCTCGGCAGCTTCTGCGATCTGCCAGTCCTTCATTTTTGTTGCGTCAAGTTTCATAGGCTTTTCCTCGTATATCGAATTGATTAAATATTTCGCACGACGTTTTTACGCTCCTGTTTGTCGAGATGGTGGTTTTTGCATAAGTCCCGTATTATCCTCGAAAATTATCAAAACGGGTACAACCGTAGGGCTTTTTTTTTGCACTATTTTGCTATTTGGTTCATTGGTTATCAAAAAAATGCCTAAAGTGAGCTAAAGTGCCTAAAGTGAACTAAAGTTATAAAAAACCGATTAGTTAATCCATCTATGGTGGACTTGAGCTTACTAAACTTTAGGCACTCCAAACTTTAGCTCACTTATTCTACTCACTACTCATAAGGTTATTGTTTCTTGCCTTTGTCAGGTTAATCTTTCTATGTTGAGCTATAGACCTTGAGGAAAGAATCTGAGTATATTTGCTTGTTCATCAGCATTTCAGCGGTGGCTACTTCGTTCATCAGGTCTTTGTCGAGCACATCAACGATAGCCGAGTCCAGTCCTCGCGAAATAGCCATAGCAAGGAATACCCGGTTGATCAGGCTTCTTTGGGATGCTCCCTGAGAAAGATTCGACAGGCCTATTGTCATGTGCGGTGCCGGGTCTGCCAGATATTGTATCTGGTCCATCGCAGATAAGATATTACCGGGCTGCACCTGGGCGTTCGGAACTTTTACCGGCAGAATGATGGGGTCAATGAAAAGTCGCTGGGTGCCAAATCCCTTTTCCATCGCCTTTGATACGATTTCCGCGGCTATTGCTACGCGGGTATCGATGTCTTGAGGGACACCGTTTTTGTCCATAGTAAGGGCGATAATGCTTGCTTTCGGGCCAGCCTGGTTTGCCATTTCTATGTATTTGTCAAATATTTCTTCATCGCTTTTCCTATTCAAGGGTGTGGAATTCAGCAGGACACCGTTCTCGACGTTGATGACCTTTAAGCCTGCGGCAATAACATCCGGTTTCTGGGAGTCAAGGCACAAAGGGGTAGAGCAGGTTTCCTGGATTGTTTCGACCAGCCATTGTATAGTGCCTTCCTGGTCAGCGGCGGCGGTGCCAACGTTCACGTCCATATACGCAGCACCGGCGTCAGTCTGCTTTTTGGCTAATTCCTGAATGACTTTCTTGTCTTTATCTGCGATGGCCTGCTTGACGTTGGTGAACATCCCATTGATTCGTTCTGCAATTAATAGCATAGTAAATACCTTCCTAAATAAATCCGAATACCTAAATTAGAAACAATATCAAGTGAACTAAAGTGCCTAAAGTGAACTAAAGTAAAAATAATCCAAAACTTTAAGCACTTTCTAATTTCCTTCAAGTCTGTACCTGATTGATGAAGTTTTTCACGGTAGTGACGGCTTTGGGATGGCGCATACGAATTATATCGACACCGGCCTGCAGTAGGCAGATGGCGGTGGCCGTTTCCCACATCGGACCCCGGTCGTCGGCTGCGCCCCAGCCCGGTGCGTCTATGAGCTTGGCCTCTTTGGCCCGCCAGGATTCGTAACCTACGTCACAAATGACCGGCATAGCCATCATTTTGTCGCCGGTAAGGGCGGCGATACGCTGCCGTTCCTGAATCGAATAGGCATACTCTATTCCATATCCCAATGCTCCGGTGGCCTGAAACGTTACTATTCGCTCTAATGGGAAGCCCATATCAGAGGCCAAGATATTGACCTGCTTGGCGATATTGATGTCCAGGGGGGCCTCGGTGATGAGATAATGGCCGTCGGCCAGGGCGATAGCGGTCAGGGATTTGTAATTGTCCTCTGTAACGGTTCCGATGAGGCATTTTTCGCCTTTTGCGGCACCGCTTACCTTGGGCATAACCTGGTTGTCTTTTTCGTCATTTCCACAGCTCCAGAGCACAAGAGGTACGCCAACCGCTTTTAACACTTCTTCGGTAACCTTGACGGCGTGAGCGGCATCTCTATCACCCTTGTCGGGGTGGATGCCTTCGAATTTGACACAAATTAAGTCTGCCCCGAACTCTTCTACGCACTTTTTGGCCCAATCGCCGGGACTGTCGAGCACATCTTTATAAGGTTCGAGCAGGACGTCGGGCCAATCGTCGGGCTTACTGTCCAGAACGTCCATAGCGATGACCGGTTTTTCGCCGGCATCGGCTGCGGAGCCGCCATAGACAACATTACGAGCTCCGCCCACGGTTACCGTGGAGGTTCGAGTGCCCCCATCGTCTTTGGTTGCCCCGAGCGTAAGGCGGTTTACTGAGCCGGTAAATCTTTCTGCAACTTCAGGAACTGGCATTTTAAAACCTCCAAAAATAGTTCATCGTTTATAGTTTGGGGTTCGTAGTCTGCGAACTCAAAACTAAAATATCTTCGAATATTTTCCACACCGCCGAAAGGGCAGGGCTGTCATTTGCAAGGTCAAAGACCGTCTTGGCCTGCATTGAGGCGTCGCAGACGGCCTTATCATAAGGTATATGTCCAAAGATGTCTATCCCGTCCAGTTCGTCGCTCATCGCTCGTCGCTCGTCGTCCGGAACACGAGGCACGGGAGACGGGGTACGGCTTTTGTTCCATATAACGCCGATTTGCCTTACAACAATTGGCAATTGTTTTGCAAGGTCGAAAATCCTCCGGGCGGTAAGGGCGCCGATGGAGGTCGGTTCTGCTACGATGCACAGCAGGTCAACATTATTGGTGGTTCGGCGGGACAGGTGCTCCATCCCAGCTTCGTTGTCTATGACGACGTACCCGTAGGTTGAGCTTAGTTTGTCCATAAAGGTTCTGAGTGTATTGTTCGCCGCACAGTAGCAGCCTGGTCCTTCCGGGCGGCCCATAGTAAGCAAGTCGAATCCATCGGCTTCGGTAATTGCCTGCTGCATGTTGTATTCGAAGGAGCGCAGCCGATCCATACCCACATTGCTGGGCTTCTTTTCTCGGATGTCCGCGATGGTGCCGGTCGGTTGAACTCCCAACATCAGGCCGAGGCAGGCGTTTGGATCGGCATCCACGACAAGCATGTTTTTTCTGTCGGCCTGGGCCAACAGGAACCTGATAATCATAGCGGCTAAAGTTGTCTTGCCCGAGCCGCCTTTTCCACTTATTGCAATGGTTGTTGCCATATTTCGTATCTCGTATAAATCATCCAGTATGTCATTCTGAGCGGAACGAAGTGGAGCGAAGAATCTCTTGCCTTATGTAATGCCAGCTTGTTCCTATTTTCTGGCCAGTTCCTTCGCTTCGCTCAGGATGACAAAATATCATAATTTAATGCTTTATGTTTCACACTTTAGGGCTGATACCGATGGGAACAGCGATAAATCCGTGTGTGGTAAGAAATTAGCTCTGGTAAATTCCTCCATATATCCCGTATGGCTCATCAAATCAAAATATGTCATACTTTTGGCGATTTTTTCTGCGGTCTTTAGGGCTTTTCGGCTCAGCAGTACGGTCTTGGCCCCTGCGATTGAGGTGTTTCCCACAAATTGAATCTTCTCCAAGGGCACATCAGGTAACATCCCGATAGTAACGGCCTGGCGAACGTTCAGGAAGTTTCCGAATCCCCCGGCCAGATAAACCGCATCCAGGTCTTCGAGCTTTGTCTGGGTTGACTCCATAAGGACCCTGATGGCGGCGAAGACCCCCGCTTTGGAACGGACCAAATTGTCGATGTCGGCCTGGGTGATTACTATTTCCTGGTGCTCGTTACCTGCCGGGGCTATTTGGAACTGCCGGCCCTCGTCACCTTCGGTTAATTGTGGCTGGCCGTTAGCTTTGAATCGCCCCGTTCGGTCTATGATGCCGTGGGTAAATAATTCGGCAAGGGTGTCCAGAAGACCTGAGCCGCAAATCCCGACCGGATGGGTATTGCCGATCGTCTTTAGCTCGATGGAACCATCGTCGAGAATAGTTAGTTTTTCGATAGCGCCGGCACCGGCCCTCATGCCGTGCTTGACGCCGCTTCCTTCAAATGCTGGGCCTGCCGAGCTTGAGGCGCAGACCAGCCAATCCTGATTACCGAGAACCACCTCACCGTTTGTTCCAATATCAGCAAAAAGTGAGATGCCTTTTTTTGTAAATATTCGCGTGATCAGAACGCCGGCTACTATGTCACTGCCCACGTAAGCAGCTACACTGGGCAGGCAGTATAATAAACCTCGCTTGTTGATCTGAACGCCTGCTTCTGCCGCCCGGATTGGCGGCACAAAGCCGGCTGAGGCGACATACGGCTCTCTGCGGATACGCTTCGGGTCCAGATTCAGTAAGAAATGCACCATTGCTGTGTTGCCGGCACATATTACCGCGGTTATGTCATGCAAATTGATTTTTTGCCTCGTTGCCAGTGTTACAATCAGGTTGTTCACATCATGTACGATACGATTCTGCATCTCATCGAAAGCGTTATTCTCTTCAGCGTAGATGATTCGGCGAATGTAGTCCTCGCCAAAATTTATCTGGCTGTTGTACGTAGCTTCCGTATCTATTGTGTTGGCTTTTGTCAAATTGATAAGATGAGCCACCACGGTAGTTGTACCTAAATCAACAGCGACAGCAAAATTCGTTTCACACCGCTTGCCTGGCTCAACCTCTATAACTTCCGTAGTTTCACCGCGTCGGCCGATTGTCGCCGCAACCTTGTAATTCGCTTCGCAAAGCACCCTCGAAAGTTGTTGCAGAATGCGAAAGCCCGTTTGCATTGTAGGAGCATCGATCTTTTCCCGTATTGCCAAGTACAGCCGCTCGTGGTCAGCGGTGTGGTCTTGAACACTCGGGGGCGTCATTTCGAGACAAAGCTTTTGAACTAACGGGTCAAACTCAAACAGCCCTGCTTCAGGCTCACCGGTCAGTTCGCTGAATCTGCGGGCGTCCGTGTCCATAAGAATTTGACTTGTTTCCAAAGTATGAGACTTTGGAACGGTTATGGTCATATCGGAAAGGACTTTGCTCTGGCAGGCAAGAACGACATTTTCCCGGGTTTCGTCCGGTGTAAGTAAAGCGGTTGGCTTGCTTTGAAATTGCCCTTCATCAATTATTACTTTGCATTTTCCGCAATATCCATCACCACCACAGATGCTGCTTAAATAAATGCCGGCTTTGTGGGCGGCCTCGAGTAGAACCGTCCCGGCCGGCACTTTTATCTTAAGACCGCTTGGTTCAAAACGGACTGTGAAATTTTTTTTCTTCTTTTTCTTGCTTTTTTCCATTATCGATTCTCGATTCTCGATACCCGTTTTTTCTTTTACGAGCATCTAACATCGAGCAACGAGCATCCAGTTTAATTCCAAACTTCCTGGAGATATTTAGGCAGCATTGAGCATTCTCTTGGGCCAACCATAACCTCCCAGTTAGTGGCCTCTTCGAGTTTACCGCTCATCACAGCGACGTAACCGGGGATGATTAGTTTTCGGTGTTTGACCAGGTCTTCCACGCCGTATTTGGTCATAGCATCAGATACCGTTTTTTCGTTGAGCTTGTCTCCGGAATAAGCCGTCAATACACTTGTGCCTTCGGTATCGACCACGAGAATATAGCTTGGTATCCTGCTGGCCTCGACGTCCGATTCCACTGTGTAATATGTCAGTGAAAAGTTCGTCGTGAACATCATCGGTGAATTCTCATTAGGTTCGCCGATACGATAGACTTTTGGTTCTACCTGGACAGGCTTTTGCGGGTCGGTAAAGATATTCATCACCGCGGTCAGCATAGGCAAAAGCGCATAGGGTTCGACAGTGTTGAGCACCACGATGCCGGCGTACTTGCAAATTAAGCTTATGGCCGAAGCTGCCTGTGTATCGGCGTCGCCGTCAGTTGCGAAGGATATTGTCGGATAACCTAACGGCCTGAAAACCTTTTTCAGCGCCAAAGCTCGCATCTTTGACAGATTAAACATTTGGTCCCGAAGGCTGGGGGCCTCGAGGTTTACTACAATATCCTCAACTCCTTCGGCCTTAATCTTATTGGTAAGCTCGGCCAGGGCGTCGAGTGAGTCGGATTTTGCAACGATTGGGCAGCCATTTTCCTTGGCGATTTTTGCCATTTCCTGAGCAGTATCGGGCGTGGCAGAGGCAAGTAAAGGGACAGATTCTTTAGTTTTAGCTACTGCCGCGGCCATTGCATCGGGTGATTGGGTTATTAAGATTAATGCAAGGTCGCTGCCATCCTTTACTACCGCGGCGGCCTGTGCAAAAGACTCAGGCGAGCCGCTGTCGTTGACGAGAGCTATGGCCCTGGCTCCGATTTTGATCCCGATCCGCTCAAACTGGAGTGAATTTACGGCCTCAATGCGTTTGGTTAAATCCTCGCCGGTAAGTTTGTCCGAGACGGTTACGGCCAGAACGGTCGGATTATAAAATTTCTCTTCGTGTCGGAACATTACCGTTTCCTGTCCGAGCTGGACCTGATTGTCTCCGGTGCCGAACACAACTTTTGCCATTGGCGGGGCCGCTGCCGCCGCGAGTTTCTCTTTGGCTTCTTCTGAAACGTCGGGACAGTCTTCGAGTTTGGCGCGTTTCTGAGCAAGTGCCATTGCAAAGGCCAGGCAAGTAGGCATGCCGCACTTTTTGCAGTTGGTTTTCGGTAGGAGTTTAAATATATCCAATCCTGTCAGTGCCATAATAGTTCTCCTTATGTCGGAAGTCAGATGTCAGAAGTCAGAAATCAGAGGTCAGAAAAATTCTGCCGGTTGTTTGTTAAACTATAAAGCATCGCATTGACTTCGTCATATCTATCATCTAATTTCTTGTACGCATCTTCTGTTATATATCTGCAATCTCTTGCGTTCTTAATCACCGGCGGCTCTCTTGCTTCTGTTCTCTGTCCTCTGTCCTTAGAACATAGGTTCTAAGGTAGTGACGGGATGCTCGTTTTTGGTAATAAATTCCAGGACTTCTTCTTCGGTTGTGGCTGAAGTCTCATCGGCGATCTTGGCTAAGAATTCTTCCGCGGTCAGTCCTATGTCCTTAACTCTTTCGGCGATAGCATCCTTAATTTCTTCCTTGAGCATCGTGGGCATCCATACTATCCGCTTAATACCGCCTTCAGCAGCTATGAATTTTCTTGAGTTGATATAATGCTTTGAATGGCCGATGAACCCTGGCGTCTGCTGTCCGCCGCCGACGGTTCCGGCCAGCGTCGAGAATTTCATCCCGCAAGGCGTCATCTCAGGAAACTCCCTGTTGACAATCATTATTCCTCCTGTTGAGGGTAGCACAGCGGCGATACATTCGAAGCAGCCACAGGAAGTCATCGGGTCGGTAATCATACTGTACTGGCTCATTCGTTCGACGTTACCACCGCTGGTTTTTAGGACAAATGCGTTTATCTTGTCCCACTGGCCGATGGTCGGCTCGACGCAATTTCCTTTTGAGATGGGCTGATTGGGCCCGGATGGAGTTATTTCGAATGCCGCCCGGCAGTCCAGCCAGCTATAAGCCCCACACAAGCCCGGCCGTTCCGGCGAGACCACACATACATGGTTCGGAGCGAAACTTTGACACAGTGTGCATGAATAAAACGTCTCTATGTCTTCGTCCTGCATACCCGCCAATCGTGCATCACGCTCGGCATAGACGACATGGGCCTGCTTGCGCAGCTCTTCGACCTGCTTTTGGTCGGTAAATATTTTGATCTGTACTTTATCTAAAATGCTCGAATAATCATCGTGGAACTTTGCGTGCAGGAGCTTGCCAATGTGTTCAAGCTTGAATCCCGCCTTTGCGGCGTTGTTGCTGATTCGTACCCAGTTTATGTCCCGCTGGCCCATGTGCCAGAGTCCCTGTGCCTCGTTCATAAATGTGTGTATGTGCCGCTCCAGCACAGGCTCAAAATCAGGCTGCATTTTTCTTCCTGCCACTTCAACTATGATACCCAGCGGCAGTTTTCCGCCGGCCTCCAATGAATCGACATCAGCTCCCTTTACTTCGACACTGGCATCTTCAACCTCACTGATGTCCCGCATGCGGAGCCATTCGAACGCTGGCGTTCTCTGTCCGCCGAACTCGCAGTGCATTTCTTCCTTGCGGATACGTTCACCTTCAAAAGCGGGACTGACAGAAACTGGAATTGGTATTTCGGTGATTTTTATTTTCAGGCCGCGGACTTCGATAGCTTTTTCCATAATCTGGTCGTGAGGAATATTCGAGACGACGTGCTCATAGGTGCATACACCGGTAGGAAGGACCTCCGGGATATCAGAATCGGCGATAGTAGGGAAGCCATAGTTGATTGCACCGGCGGCGGTGGCGTACCATTCATCGGTTACCTTGCCTAAAGCGACCACGAAGGCAAAGATTCTGTTTTTGTTGTAGAGCAGGTGGCGTCGGTAATCGCCCGGCTTAACCCCGCCGAAAGTAAGCGCCACCCGACTGGCAAAACCCGCGGCATATATTGCGGCAGTAATCTCCCTACCAAAGGGGACAAGTCGAGTATCCCAACCCAAATCCACACCCCCTTCCACTAATTGTTCCGCAAAAGTGGTGCCGTTATGATGGCCGGCCATAAAGACATACAGACTCCTTTCCTGACATTTTCTTGCAATCTTAACTGCCGTTTCCACGTCCGGCGCTGCGCCTACAATAGCAGCAAATCCAGGTGCGGTCCCGTCAACAAACTGGATGCCGCGCTCACGCAAGATTACATCGTCTGCCGCACCAAGCCAGATGCCGTCCACAGGATTGGGCCCGACTAAATATTTGCACGCTTCGATAATCTCCTCCGCAAAAAGCGTAGCCATACCCGCATCTAGGGCCGGACCAAGATACGGCAGCCACAAATTTTCATCAACTGGTTTGGGCAGCAGCGTTTTTACTTCCTGCATTACCTCTTCGAAGTCGGCCAATTTTTCTACAGCCCGGCCTGTCATCGAATAGATAACAGGCATATAGTAGCCGGTATTTGGGAACTCCACTTTGCAATCTTTGCCTTTTTCCTCGATAGCTCGTGACAATATTTCCTCAGCCTGTTTGGCTATTTTATGAGCACCATTTATCCCTGCTGTCATAATTATTCTTGACATACACTAATCTCCTTTTCTTAAGTTTTGAGTTTTGAATCTTCGGTTTTTAGTTAACTCAAAGCTTAACACTAAAGACTTAAAACCATCTAAACCGCCAGTGCTCGCCGGTCTTCCATATCATAGAGTTTTCTTTCTTTTTCAACGTTTATTCCGAGAGCATCGCGTTTCTTCTCGATATGCTCAATCATCATATGAGCGGCCTTGATGGGGTCGCGTTCAAAGGCCCACTTGCCGCCTACGTCCTTTTCAATCTCGTCGGTCAAATAGCGCGTTAGATTTGGAGCGCCGAGGACCGGCAGTGGCTCGGCAATAACGGTATAAACACCTGAACAAACGAAATACATTGCGATGGAAACAGCCTTTTCCGACATCCATTCAGGAGCGGCCCCGGCGATAGGTAAATCTGAGATATCATCGCCGAGCCCACCTTCGGCAACCACGTTTGCCGCAATCGTCAGAATTCTGCTGTTATCCACACAAGAGCCAACGTGAAGGACTGGTGGTATACCGACAGTCTCACATACCTCATGCAGACCTTTGCCACAATATTTTGCCGCTGCCTCCGGTCTCATCAGCCCCGCTTTGCCCGCCGCAATCGCGCTGCAACCTGTGCTGACCACTAAGACATCATTCTTGATAAGTTCTTTTATCATTGTAAGGTGACCATAATCGTGCACCTGCTTCGGATTATTGCAGCCTACAACTCCAGCCGCGCCGCGAACTCGCCCGTTGATGATATTGTCGTTTAACGGGCGGTAGCTTGAGCGAAATCGGCCGCCAAGATGGTAAAAAATATTTTCCGTTGTAAAACCCGCAATCCCGTACTCCGTCACCTTCGGAATCTTGATCTTGCCTTGCCTATTCGCAAAATTCTCAATAGCGAGCTTGACGATTTGGCGTGCGATTTCCACCGCCCTGTCTTCGTGGAATTCAATATGCTCTGCTCCGGCGATTTTACATTTGGGTGAGGTGGTAATCAGCTTGGTATGGAAGCAGTTGGACAGC
>JAIVYN010000138.1:0-10249 GCA_048635425.1 Candidatus Aegiribacteria sp. | reverse complement strand
GCCTAAGCGCAAATTCTTTTTTCTTATCTGTCAATACTGCTATTATTGCTTTGAATAGCTACATAAATTTTGGCAGTAAAACAACAGTGAATTTTTACTGGTTTGTGTCACTAACAGGTGTGGTACTATGCCTTATTTGGTATAGGTTGGTACGATCTTATTAGGATTTGAACTCTGCCAAATTTAAAGTTGTGCATGAATTGGAAAAAGAACTTCCCGGAGCACCTTACAATTTGGAGTGGGAAAAAGTTGGAAAGGGGAAAAATCCAGAACTTTATTTGCCATTTACTCATATTGAAAGATTTATCCCTTGGGTGTTTTTAATGATTCATGTTCTTGTAGTTGTTCGTTCTATATCAATATTTTCTATTATTAGGAATTAAAGGAGGAATTAAAGGGGTCCGGTACATTTTTCGATGAGTTGTGCTTGATAATGATAGGTTTTGATAGAGGACAGCGGCTGGGCTGAATTACTGCGGAGCTTTGGGACGCAGACATCGGCTGGAATTAAGTATGGTGTATGGCAAACTCAATAGAAACCGAACTCATAAGCAGCATCAAATAGGGCTATTATATTTTCGGCCGGGATACCTACCTGTATGTTGTGAACGTTGTTGAAGACATAGCCACCACCAGGCTTGAGTATCTCCAGATTCCTCTGCACGTGTTTCCTGATATCACTTGGTTTGGCAAAGGGTAGTATGTGCTGGGTATATCATAATCAAACTCATTTTAGTTCCCGGCCGACGAACCCGCCTCAGTCCGCCATGGCGGATAGACTGGAAAAAACAATATCTGCAACTTTACTACGAACAGGTTTCGCAGTTCCCTCATCGCTGGGATGGACTCTATTGGTAAGAATAATAACAAAGGCCTCGCTCACCGGGTCGCAGACTATTGAAGTGCCTGTATAACCGGTATGGCAAAACGCTTTTTCCGGAGCGTAAGAGCCCTTAACAGATGAGAAACTCGAATTCACATCAAAACCATAAGAACGACCATATGCCTGAGCGGTGGTCAACATAGCAACCGCTTCAGGGCTGAGAATTCTTGTGCCATTCCAGGTGCCCTCATTCAGCAGCATCCGGCAGTATATCGACAAATCATAGGCATTGGAAAATAGTCCTGCGTTGCCGGATAGGCCTCCCATCAATTTTGCAAGAGGATCGTGGACAGTGCCTCGAAGCAGTTGTCGGTCCACAATTTGGGCCGCTGCAACATCTTTCTCCCAGGAAACCGGAGGATTGTAGGCAGTGTGTTTCATGCCAAGCCGAGCAAATATGTTCTCCCTGCTGAAATCACCAATACTCTTGGCACTGACTGTTTCGGCAATCTTTGCCAGCGTAATGTAGCCCAAGCAACTGTAGCGAAACTCTTCTCCGGGTTTGCTTAGAGCTTCCAATCCACATATTTTCTCAATTACCTTTTCGGGGCAGGGACTCCCGAATTGCTCCTTCAAGCTGTCCGCGTTCATATATGCCGGCAATCCCGAAGTATGGCTTAACAGATGCCTGATCCGGACCTCCTCCTTGCCATTGCACGCAAAAGCAGAGAGATATGTACCCACATAATCATCTAATTCTACTGCTTCGCGCTCTCTCAGAATCATAATCGAAGTGGCTGTGGCAATAGGTTTGGTCAGAGACGCAAGATCAAAAATCGTATTTCTACAAATAGCTTCCTCAAAAGGTTCTATCACTTCATTACCAAAGGCTTCCCAGTACAAAATTTCGTTGTGTTTACCGATGAGAACCACGGCTCCAGGGAAGTTACCTTTCTCGATTTCTTCTTCGATTACATGGTCAATCCGGCTAAAGCACTGCTTAGGAATCTCTTTCTGAACTGCCTGCACCTGTGTTTGCCTCGACACAGGTGGCGCAGGCACAGGTGGCCGGCATCCTGTCGCAACATAAAGCAATAACGTCAGAAGCGTTGTTATTGTTCGGATTAGTTTCATATCGGTCAAGCCAACTATCATGATTTTTCTCTTTTATCTTGGAGCCGCTCGATGGCTAAAGCAACAGGTAAGGAAACCTCTTGGCCTTGCCGCTGCCCCGATTCCACTTCTTCCATCGCTTCGTGTAGGGCGATGCACGCCTGCTCGTAACTGCACCCTGTCTGTTGAGCAATCAGACGCAAGCCACGGTCTATAAGCTTCTTATTACTTGGTGACAGCCAAACCATTGCATTACCGCGTCGCCCCGAACCTGTGGTTTGATGGCTTCCTCGTCAGTCCTGGACTGGGATCTGGATGTCCTTTCCAGTAACCACCATTACGCCTGATGACATTGTCTCGCATCTCAAGACTGCTAATGTCGTACATTTGGATGAAGTTACCGTTGTCTTCGACAACACTGCTCTGAATCTTCACATCAGCACAACTCTGGAAGTAAAAAGCGTTGAATGTGTTGTGATGAACATGGCAGTTTCGCACAAGGATGTTCTTGCTGCTCCAGCTGGACACCCCAACAGCACCACATCCGTCCAGTTCACAATTCGTAATGCGGATGTCATTCGATTCTTTGACTCGAATGACAACGCCGTGGCACTGGTATTCCTCCAATGGATTCACGTGTCTGAGGTGGAGATTCTTGATGACGATTTCCTCGGATTGAAGGATAGAGACGACGTCGGCGTTGACGTCTTTGACCAAGATCCGAGTGCCGGGTTGGGACGTCAGAACAAGATTATTCCGACCCTTAATCACCAGTCCTTTGGCCAACCGATACTCACCAAAGGGAATGGTGACGGTGGACCTGGCTTTCGCATTGTCGATCACCTTCTGAATATTCAGTGACCTGCGGGGCGGCTTTGCCTGTGCGGAGCGGGCCGGGACAGTCGAACAGCCGGATGCGAAAAGCGCTGCTACGAGCAGGACAGATGCAAATATCTGTCTCATTCTCACTCCATTGACTACTGATTATATAGTTTCCGTATAAGAATTCATGGCCATAGAACCTTCACTCTTGGCTCCAAAAGTCAGGGAGCGGCCACTATGGAAAATATATATTGCAGAAGTCAGATTTTCAAGAAAAATTGTTTTTTTCCAAAAGATACAACCTATACGCAACCAGAATCTGTGACACTTTGTTAACTGAATTGTCTGTACGAAGTTACATAAAAACAACTACGGTTCAGTAAACCGTAGCCTAAGTCAAATCACTGTATTAAGCGAAAAGAAACTACCTATTTATTTATCCTTTCTTTCTTGACAGGTCAGAATTTTTTTGTATTTTAGGAGAGTACAACAGCGGCTGGGATTCCTCTGAATGACGAGAAGTCCGGGATGTTATGCGGAAACGATATAAACAATAGTTAGATGAAAAAAAATAATGAAATATTTACAAAAAAAGGAGGTTTCAAATGACAGTTGATATATTGCGTGGAGTATTAGGATGGTGCGCTGTAATTAATATGGGATTGTTGCTATGGTGGTTTTTATTCCTGGTATTTGCTCATGATTGGGTTTATCGTATGCATAGCAAGTGGTTCAAGATTCCAGTAGAAACGTTCAATGCAATTCATTATGCCGGCATGGCTTTTTTTAAAATAGCTATATTTGTTTTTAATATTGTTCCGTATTTTGCGTTACGAATTGTAACATAAAATAATAACATCTAACGACTCAATCGAGCGGATTTTTTCCGTGGCTAAAGCCGCTCCAAAAACCGCTCATTCCGAATGTTACGCACGGTTCAACGGAATTCAATAGAATACACGAAGTTCCCTGCTGATTAGGGGAAAAAGCACACTTTGCCAGAACAGCATGAATCGGCCTTGGCTCTGAGTGACGCTCGTTTCCGCTTATGGTCTATAATCGTTTTTTCATCTCGGTGTTGATATTGGAGGAAACGACCTTGCCGACGAAGATGCAGATTCTGTCTCGTCTCGATCCGGATCGGTTCAGTAACCTCATAGGTTGATCCCCGATGTCCGAACGGTTCGTGAGCTGCGGACGGCAAACACAAGAGTATCGAGACCAACAATAGAATGCGATATCTTCCCACGGTGTACCTCCACTCTGCAAATCTACAGTTCACCTGTTCCGAAATCGGGCGCGAGCGATGCCCTCGGTCACGTTGAGCGCCCGGCCGTCCGGATATGAGCGTTGATGCCTTGTTTGGCACCGTCACCGTAAACGCTGAAGATGCTTTACATCGTCAGGTCGTCAGGCATCATCCTGCTGTCTGCCAGGGAAGATCCAGACGATATCCCAGTCTGTCTTTTGTTTCTTTTGTCTGAGGCTGCCGTTGTTGTCCTTTTGATCCGGGCCGACACTGTAGAGAACAAAACCCTGTCCCTCAGTCTTGTAAGAAAGCAGCCCATCGGAGAACGGGTCATTGATGTTCTGAAGCTTGAGCGCTTCCAGCGTGGCAGGAAAGGCATTTTTCGTCTGTTTGTATTGTAGCAGGGCAAGACCTGCTTGCGCGATGCGAACTTCTGCAATCATTTCACTGTGGATTTGTTTGACCCTGTACAGCGCCGGGGCGAGCGTACTTGTCAGAATATATCGTTTTTTCTGGACTCCCTTTTCCAGGATTTCTCCCTGCTCACGTGAGTACGGGCGCTCAGCAAACCGAGCGCCTTCGCGCATGAATCGCAGGTATGCCGCGTGGTCTGCAAGGAATACGGGTTTCAAGATTATTCCGTAGTATAAAAGCCTAAAGATTAGTCCGCTATCCTCCTGCTGGTTATTGTGGAGATTTAGATTGAATAGTTTGTATTTGGGAAGGCTGAACACCCATTCACCCAAAAGCAGGCGATCGGCATCGATGGAGAAAATAAGCGTGCGAATATCATCAAAATCCCTTAGAAGACTCTGAGTGTCACTGACTTGTTGTGTGTTCGGCGGTGCGATTTCGCAGAGCTTCCTGATTGTGTTGCAGGATAACCTGATCATCGCTATGCGTACAAGTTGGCTGATTAAGACAGGTTCGCTACGCAGGGCGTCGGCGAATTTCAATTGAGTTGGAACCATGTCCCATGCGATTTCCGGATTACCGTTCTTGGCTTCGATATATGTTTTGGCGCAGAAAATACGAGAGAGGTTCCTCATGCCTGATAAATGAGGCAGTTGCATGATGATACCGTCGTCATAATTGAGTTCGAAACGGCATGAACTCCGCCGGGTGCCCTGCTCAACGATGGACAGTGCCTGTGTGACAACACCCTGACCGATCATTTGCTTAAGCTTAGCAAGCTTATCAGTGTCGAGTGATTCTTTAATAAACGTATTTGAAAGGTCTCCCAGATATTCCAGCAGGTTCTTCTCAGGTGCAGGCTGAGCTTTAAGCACTATTGCTATGCCTTTGTATAACAGGGCGGCATTATTTTCGTCTGCAACTTCCCGTGGTATGACCTGGCCCGGCAACATAGGCCGGCCGTCTTTCTTAAGGTCGGCGTAAACTCGGCGAAGCTTCGCTGATGAGACACTCACCGCAATAGCATATATCAGGCCGAGCACAACAATTACTATGGCAATACCTGTCAGGATTTTCGCAGTTTTCTTTTTCATGATAATTCTCCTTTCAAGAGTTATTTCTCTAAGGCTTCTGAAAAATTGAGGTTAGGCATACTTGGAAAAGAAAAAATTGTTTTTTGATTTTTCTTTTCAACCAGTAAGTCATTATTTAATAAATAGTTAGGTGATTATTAAGAAAATCAAAAAAAACAGATTTTCTTAAATAATATATGCCTAACCTCAATTTTTCAGAAGCCTTGATCTGTATCTATGAATAAGAATCGGTGCTTAGTTGGATTGGAAGCAGACGGCTTCTTCCTCCGTTCGGCACCTGTTTGTTCGAAGCTCCGTTCTGCTGCGTTTCTTGCAGGGCCTGGCGCACTCTCTCGGCATAGTTGCGTAACGTTGAAGCATCGGGCATAGATGGTCTGCGATTGACCGAGACCAGATGTCTTACAAAAGGACGATAAGGCATTTCAGGTAGTGTCTCCAGGTCAGGGAGCTGTTCCCTTGTAGCCCGGACATCTCCGGGACGCCATTTTTTAAGTGCATGGTTGCTGGAAAAATTTGCAATCGAGATAATGAATACAGCCGCCGCCGCGGAAGCTACGAGGCGCCTTAAGGGAATCTGCCATGGCATTTCCACTGAGGTTTGGTTCCACTCCTTTCTTGCTTCAGTGGTGATTCGCTCTTTGAGCAGGGGCGATGGTTCAGGTATGTGTGCTCTTCTCAAGAGATGTTTGATCTTATCGTTCTCTAAATCTTTTTCGTTCATTATGTAAGATTCCCCAACAAGTTTCGCAGCTTCTCCATGCCGTAACGGTATCGGCTCGCTACCGTGTTTTGAGACAGTCCCAAAAGCCCGGAGATTTCCAAAAACGTTTTCTGCCTATATATCTTCAGAACAATCACTTCTCGCTGTGGCTGCGGTAAATGAGCTAAGGCAGCTTGCAACTGTTCAACCAGGTCGCTCAGTTCCTGGTTGTTTTCCGTTATCATTAGCCAAGATTCAGTTTTAACCTTAGCTATCTGCTCTCTTTTACGGCTACTAATCAGCCTGGAGGCTTCATTTCGAGCGATTCGATACACATAGGCATCCAGGCAGCGTGCCCCGGCCAATCTATGACGCTTGCGAGCAATCCTGACAAAGACCGTCTGGAGCACATCTTCGGCATCGTGCCTCGAACAGAGCATGGCCTGGAGAAACGTGAGCAGATCGTTTGCATAACGATCCCACATTAATTCCACTGCCGCCGGACTATTCCGTCCCAGAGCCTCTCGCAGCATATTATCAGGCTGATTCTCGTCCAAAATGTTGTCCTGTATTCGATTCATTAGTAAAGACCGTTTGACGTTGCTGTTTTGTCTATTAATTAAAATTTTCTTTGTAAATTGTCCGCATACCGTACAAAAACTCGTCTGGCAACACCAGGAGGATTATTATGTACGGAAGAACGGTTTATATACTCAAACTGACCGATTTGGTCGCGAAAATAGCTATAAGTATTCCTTCGCGTTGCTCAGCATGACAGTTTGAAACCGGTCAGTTTGAGTAATATAGAAACTCAGGGCACCAAGGTTTAAGCGTTGGAGCAAATAGTGAACGCTTGATGTCTCCCTCTTGGCGCCTGCATAGCATGTTTTCCGGTTTCACTAATGCTGCTTGATTGGCCAGACGATAGTGTTGGGCCCCTTCTTGAGGTCTGCGAGTGGGCCGGCGATTGGTCGCGTATACTTCTTCCCGTTGATGTCGGCATTCACTTTGATAGGGTTGCCGTAACGGTCCTCAATGGTTTGCCCGACGGTCGGAAAGACACCGAGAAGCTCAGCATTGACCCGCGGCCCTTTCACACGGAACGGCGCGTCATTCATGGAAAACGTGATAGTGGCTCTTAGAGGATGAGCTTTGATGGTCAATCCCGTGACATAAGGGTCGACCACGCTGTTCTCATCGCCGAAGGAGCTCCTCTTGGCCCCCTCCAGGAAGACGTTGTAATCCGATGCATAGCCGGGGGCTGTTTTTACTTGGTCGAGTCCCCGTCGGACAAAAATATTGTTAAACCACTTGTCATCCTGGGCGGTGCCGGCTTTGCGTCCGGCCACTTTTGTCGTATGCGGCCTGTAATACTGGGAACGGCGTTTGGTGTCGGGCCTGTACTCGTACCCGCAATCGACAAACAGATTGTGCGCGAACACCGTAGCCTCGGAGTTACTTCTGGTTGGTTGTCCGATGAGGACGTTGTTATCGACAAGAATGGGGCCGTGGTTCATCTCCAGGAAAACGGTGGCGGCTTCGGTGTCGTAGATGACATTGCGGGTAATACGGATGCCTTGGTTGCCGAAGTCAATCCAGATCCCAAAAGCGCCCTGCTCTTGTCGATAAACACCCCGGATCAGATTGCTGCTGATGACGGTATCCACGCTATTGTGAAACTTAATCCCGGCGGTTTCCCACCCGCCGAACTCCCTGCGGTAATTGGTGTCTTCGATGAGATTGCCGGAGATGAGTGAGCGGGTGGCCCCTTTTTGACCGGCGATACCCGCTTGTCCGCACCGCCGGATAACGTTGTTGCGGATGATGTGGTCCCCATAGGTGTCGATATCGCTGTAATCAACGCCCGGCGCATGTCCCAAAATAATACCAACGCAGCGGGCGTTGGTAATCGTGCAATTCTCGATGATCCAGTGCTTCCCCATGCGTGGGCCGACAGCGCCCATCTGCAATTCCAAAGTCGGTGGCGCCCAGTTTGCGGCTGCGTGCATAAAGTTAAAGCCATCGACGGTGATGTATTTAAGGCCGGTAATTTCGGGCATGAAGAGGCTTTCGCGAACGTTGATCTCGGTCAGTTCCGTGTTGGGATTGGCCTTGCCGAAATTCGCCCAGATGGTCGTCACCTCTTCGTCCACCCGGCAATGCCAGGTGTGCTCGGCCTCTGCCAGCTCCTGTGCTGTCTTTTTTTCGTAGAAGGCCTCGCCATTGAGATAGACGTCCCCGCGATGATGCCACTTGCCGTAATTCAGCCAGCCCCCGGAAAGCTTCAGCGCGTAGGGATTGTATTCGCCGAAGAATGAGTTCGGTAGTTCAACTTTCCAAACGTCACCGGCTTCGCGTGCCCAGGAGGTGATACGCTCGGAACCTTTGATGAAGACTTCCTCGCCGGGCGCTGCTCGGTAGGTGATGCGTTTGCTATCATCGGTGCCACCATGGATGGGTTTGACCCATTCGCGATAGGTTCCGGCGTGAACGGTGACGGTATCTCCGGGCTGCGCGACGGATGCGGCCTTGTTGATGGTGAGATATGGGCGAGCGTGACTCCCGGAAGCTGAATCGCTGCCCGCTTTTGAGACATGTATTTCACGCGCGGAAATGCCTTCAGAACCAAAGATGACGCCGATGAATACCGCTAACAGTAGAGGCGATCTTCTCATGATAATGCTCCTTTTCCACTCATAACTGCTCAGCTATATCAACGCCGTGAGATATGAAAAATACGACGTTATCTAACGGGTTCAACCAAGTAATTCTAACTGCCAGCTAAATCACACGGCTTACGGTGCCGGCTCTGGCGGCGGTGGATACAGACGAATATCGTCAAAGTACATCGTACCTGAACCACCAGCCTGTGGGTTGTTCTTATTGCCTAATCCAAGGGCAATAGTATTGACATTGGCTAAGTTCACACCCTGGTCTGCGAATGCCTGCAGGTCAACAGTCCATTCCATCCAGGTAGTTATCTGCGCTGCATTTGGATTATCATAAGAGACTACCGCATTGCCATTGAGAGCAACATACAACGTCTCAGCAGCATTAGCCGAATCGCCTCTGAACCAAATCGATAAAGTGCTGACACCATTCTCCGTCCAGTCACGCGGGTAAGTCAACGTCAAAGTCGCCTCAGAGTATCCAACGCTGTTGTCGTAGTAGAGCGGCATCGACTGGCTGCCTCCGTGAACGATAGTTTGCTCTGCAAAAGGAGGAGCGTCATAACCAACTAAAGAACCGTTTGTCGGGTCGTCGTATCCGTCCAACCATGCATTAAATATCCTGTTGCTCTCGGGGTCGGCGGGGTCAAGGTCATTGT
Organism: Candidatus Aegiribacteria sp.; assembly: GCA_048635425.1. Classification (GTDB taxonomy): domain Bacteria; phylum Planctomycetota; class Phycisphaerae; order Sedimentisphaerales; family Anaerobacaceae; genus NIOZ-UU13. Next base: position 706 of record JAIVYN010000138.1, on the reverse strand, counting down.
AGGACTCGAAATCGTCCACGACAAGGAAATTGGCTGTCGTAAAGCTCCAGATATTTCCTGTCCACGGACTGTCGGGATTGACGTTATTGGCCTCATCAATACGCCAGTAGTAGGTGGTATCCCACAGGAGTTTTCCGGGTTCATAGCTCTGGGCACCAAGGTCCCCGGCACCTTTATACTCAGGCGAGCCGGTATCGGCATTGCGTACGGCCTCCTGGTCGTCGCCGAAGTACACCTGATGCGAAGCAGCATAGACTCCCGGTGACCAGGTGAGAACCGGTGTATGCTCTACATCCACAGCGCCGTTAGACGGGTCCGGGCTGCCGACGGCGCCCTGGGTAGTAAAGCTCCAGACGTCGCCTTTATGCGTCTCGATGACATCGAACTCATCGATCCGCCAGTAGTAAGTCTTAGCCAATTTAAGTGTTCCGGGAGTATAGGTTGCAGTTCCCTGTGGGAGTCCACCGGCGGCGTTGTTCACTTCATCAAAATTGTCACCGAAATATACGGTGTGCAATTTTGAACCGAAACCTCCCGTCCAGCTAAGCTGCACATCCGGGTCCACCAACTCGGCACCATCAGCCGGGTCGGGTGCATAGGCAGTCTTGGGTGGAATACTAAAGCTCCAGATGTCACCTTTCCAGGGACTATTCGGGTCGGTGTTATTGACCTCATCAATTCTCCAGTAGTAAGTTGTGCCGGGAAC
>JAIVYN010000137.1:0-10276 GCA_048635425.1 Candidatus Aegiribacteria sp. | reverse complement strand
CATGTGACGGCCGAACGCAGGGCACGTTAGGGATGATGGATAGTCTGGCTTACCGTAATGATGCGGCGATGATTTTTCGGCGCCTCATCCGCAGCTTACCGAGGCGAAAAGGAGTGCTTGGTATAGCGACTTGTGACAAGGGGCTGCCGGCAATGATGATGGCATTGGCCACTATGCGCGAGCTGCCGTCTGTGCTGGTGCCGGGGGGAGTGACTCTTCCGCCTGCGGAAGGTGAGGACCTGGGCAAGATACAATCCATCGGAGCGCGTTTTGCCCATGGCGAGGTGACGCTGGAATACGCAAGGCAGATGACCTGCCGAACGTGTGCGAGCGCGGGCGGCGGCTGTCAGTTCCTCGGGACAGCGGCGACATCTCAGGTTGTCGCCGAAGCTTTGGGCATGAGCCTGCCGCATTCTGCACTTGCGCCGTCCGGCCAGGCAATCTGGCTGGACATTGCGCATCGTTCAGCCAAAGCGCTCGTGCGGATGTACAAACGCGGCTTGACTATGAAAGATATTCTAACCGATGCAGCGGTGCGTAACGCGATGGTTGTTTATGCGGCTTTTGGCGGTTCGACCAATCTGTTATTACATATTCCTGCAATTGCACACGCAGCGGGATTGGAACGTCCGGTTCTCGAAGACTGGAAGAAGGTTACTCGAGAGGTGCCGCGACTTGTTGACGTTTTGCCCAATGGGCCGGTAGGACATCCGACTGTACGCGTCTTTCTGGCCGGCGGCGTACCTGAAGTTATGCTGCAATTGCGACATCTGGACCTTTTAGACCCGGATTGCCGGACGGTGTCTTGTGAGCCTTTAGGCAAAATCCTCGACTGGTGGGAAGAGTCGGAACGCCGAAAGCGGCTGCGGGAGCTGCTTTATCAAAAAGACGGTATCGAGCCGGGTGAAGTGATAATGAGTCCTGAAAGAGCTCGTGAACGCGGCCTGAAAAGCACTATGACACTGCCGGAGGGTAATCTTGCTCCGGCAGGCTCTGTAATTAAAAGTACTGCTATTGATCCGACTCTGTTGGATCCCAACGGCGTGTATAGCAAAATCGGTCCCGCTCGTGTATTCATTGGAGAACATAGCGCCATACAGGCCATAAAAGCTGGCGTTATTCAGCCCGGTGATGTCATTGTTCTTATTTGTGCAGGCCCAATGGGAAGCGGAATGGAAGAAATACTGGAAGTGACGGGTGCGCTGAAGCATCTTTCCTGGGGAAAGGATGTTGCGGTCATTACCGATGGGCGGTTCAGCGGCGTTAGTACGGGCGCTTGTATTGGTCACATAGCGCCGGAAGCATTGGCAGGTGGGCCCATCGGAAAGGTGCTGGACGGAGACATCATTCAAATTATCATTGACTGTAATAATATGGAAGGAAGTGTTGATTTGATTGGAGACGCCGACTCTCCGCCGGATAAGAGAAGTGTGGAGCTCGGCACGCAAATGTTGGCTGAACGCCCGTTGCGGTCTGACCTGGCTCCTCATCCAGGTCTCCCGGATGACACGCGCTTGTGGGCTGCCATGCAGGAGATTGGCGGAGGCACGCGGGGCGGCTGCGTGTTTGACGTCGATGCAATCGTCGAAACATTAAAAGCCGGCAAGGAAGCATTGTCGAAGTGATACAAGATTATTATACTGTGATGCGGATACGCACGCTTCTCCGCAAGGAGTCCTTAGGACTGACAGGCGTGTTCTTGTTTTGATAACTGAAGTTTTGCAAAAGTCTTGTTAATAAGGATAGGACTATGGGACAAAACAAGAGGAAGCTTTCGGGGGTCTTCGCTCCGGTAGTGACGCCGTTTCATTCCGATGAGCTTGCGCTCGATGACCTGAGGTTCAACCTGCGAAAACTCAACGAGACTGATCTCGCCGGCTATCTCGCACTCGGTTCGAATGGGGAATTCAAGAGTCTGAGCGACAAAGAGCAGAATCGGATTCTCGAAGTTTTCGTGGAAGAAAAAGGCAGCAAAGTTGTTTTGGTCGGAGCCGGCTGTGAATCCACAAGGCAAACGATTGAGAAATCAAAATTGGCTTTAGAGATGGGTTTTGACTACGTAAGTATCCTCACTCCGAGCTATTTCGCCAAACAGATCGATGGCGCTACTCTACAGTGTTACTATGAGCGAATAGCCGATTCGATTGATATTCCCGTATTACTCTACAACGCACCCGGCTTTACAGGTGGAATGGAAATACCGCTGCAGATCGTTCTCGAACTCTCACGGCATCCTAATATTGTAGGCATGAAAGATTCTTCACCAGCAGGGCCGGCCAAACTCCTCGCTTGCCTTGACCCAGCCGAAGATTTCAATGTTCTTGCCGGTTCTGCCAATTTCTTTTATCCCTCACTTCATTTAGGAGCTCCCGGTGGTGTGTTGTCACTTGCTAATGCTCTGCCTGGTCCATGCTGTGATATATATCGATTATTTACGCAAGGCAAATACGATGATGCCAAAGAGCTTTCCTTCAGACTTGCCAGGCTCAATCAGGCTATTTCAGGAGCCTGGGGCGTCGCTGGTGTCAAGGCCGCCATGGACATAACCGGGTTCAAAGGAGGTCAGCCGCGACATCCACTTCAAGGTCTTACCGATGAAGTTAGGGAACGAGTCAGGCAGACGATTATCAATGAAGGCTTTATATCTGCCTAAATAATGAGTTCTGTAAAATTGAGGTTAGGCATACTTTGAAAAGAAAAAAATCGTTTTTTATTTTTTCTTTTCAAACAGTAAGTTATTGTATATTAAGCAGTTAGGTGATTATTTAAGAAAATCAAAAAAACAAATTTTCTTAAATAATATATGCCTAACCTCAATTTTGCAGAACTTCAGATATAATTGAGATGTTTATCAAGCAGGTCGTGATGGCTCAAACCGACAATCAAAAGACCGCAAACAAAAATACGATATTAGGGGTTGATATCGGAACGACCAGTATGAAGATGGGCGTATTTCGGATTGTCGATAATACGCTGAGTCTGGTTAGACAATTCACGCAAGAGTACGAAGTGAATATTTATAACGATGGTTTGTTCGGTGACATTGAACAGGACAAATGGAAGAGGGCCTTGGCCGCCGGATGCAAAGAAATGGAGGACCTTATCGGCGATGTCGATGTTGTTTCCCTTTCCGGGACCACGCCCGGGCTGACGGCCATGGATAAAGATGGCGAGGCACTTTACCCAGCCATCTTAATGCTCGACCAGCGTTCCCGCAAGCAGGCCAAATTCATAATAGAGACCATTGGAATAGAGCATCTTTTAGAGACCACGGCTAATATGCCGGTCGCGGGCGGATGTTCGCTGGCGAGTATTCTTTGGATTAAAGATAATTGTCCCGAAGTCTTTGACAAAACTTATAAGTTTGGCCATTCCAATACATACATTGCTCATTGGCTGACGGGCAGTTTCGCCATCGACCCCTCGTCCGCATCGCTGATGGCCCTGTACAATACCGTTCGCAACGACTTGGCCTGGAATGAGGATATTGCCGTAACCTTTGGCCTCTCAATTGACCAATTGCCGCAAATAACTCCGGCGTATGAAAGTGTAGGCCGAATAAGCAAGTCACTCGCACAAAAGCTGGGCTTTAGAAAGGAACCTCCTGTACTGATCGGCGGTAATGATGCGGTGCTTGCGGCTTATTCGATGGGAATCAATGAGCCGGGAGACATCATTAATGTAAACGGAACCTGTGAAATCAATCTCGTATGCCTTGATAAATGTCTGGCCTCTGCTAATTACAACATCCGGGCCCACGTGCTGCCGAATCGATGGCTGACCTTGCATGTTATGAACGCCGGAGGAAAGGCGCTGGACTGGTACAAAGGCTTGTTCTGCGGCGAATTGAGTGCTGAGGAGTTTTACAACAGCTTCCTTCCCCGGGTGATTGAGACCTGGCTCGAGCGCCAAAGTGATGTTACTTATGTGCCATATCTTATGGGTTCGCGATACAGTCTGGAGCCGCTTAAAGCTCAATTGCTGGGATTGACCCAGCAGACAACCCGCGAGGAGATATTAGCTGGGATTGTCAGAGGACTATGCGAGTATCAGAAAGCACACCTGGAAGAGATTGGTAAGAACGTGACCCTTCAAAATGTAATCCACGTGACCGGGGGTGCGACAAATCCCGCTCTGATGCGGGCAAAGTCAAAGTGGATGAGGGACTGTGAATATATCCATAATGAGCAATCATCTATGAAGGGAGCTGCCATGCTTGGTCAAAAATATTTATGCTCGTCTGGGCGAAGCGCTTCGCCGTAGCACGGAAGTTATTTCATTGTCCTATTGTTTGAGGGTAAAACGGTATTATGTTCAATCTGCACCCGCTAATAATTCTTGTTGTCGGCATGCTGACCGTCATACTTATGATTACGCGGTTGAGAATGAATGCTTTTATCGCATTGATTAGCTCAGCCGTGGTTGTTAGTCTGCTTAGTCCCGGGGATTTGGCTGAAAAGATGAGCCGGGTGGCAGAGGCATTCGGAAACACGGCCGGCAGTATCGGTATTGTCATTGCTCTGGCCGTGGTCATCGGCAAGTGCATGATGGACAGCGGTGCAGCGGACCGCATCGTCAGAGGTTTTCTGTCACTGCTTGGGGAAAAACGCAGCTCTACAGCGCTTATGGCCAGCGGTTTTGTGCTCTCAGTCCCGGTATTCTTTGACACGGTTTTCTATCTGCTCGTGCCGTTGGCGCGGTCCATGCACCGGCGGACAAAGAAACATTACCTGAAATACGCGATGGCTATTGCAGCCGGCGGAGTGATTACCCACTCACTTGTTCCGCCAACTCCCGGGCCGCTCATCATGGCCGACAACCTTGGCATTGATATCGGCGTTATGATTATGGTTGGCGCATTGGTGGCGCTTCCTGCCGCCGTTGTCGGAATGCTCTTCTCCGGGTATGCAGACCGGCGAATGAATATACAGATGAAACCACTTGGCGGCGAGCTGTCTGAGCCGGAGCCGCTCGAAGACCATCAGCTGCCGGGGCTACTGATTTCACTTCTGCCGATTATTCTACCTGTGCTGCTGGTCTCGACCAATACAATTGTCCGCACGATGGCCGAGGGCGCAGCCGAGGGTTCGGGCTTAAGCCGGGCCGTTGGTATAACCGCCGTGCTGGGTAATGTGAATTTGGCGATGCTTATATCGACTGCAATTGCCATGTGGATGCTCAAGAGCAAACGTGCTCTCACGCATGCGCAATTGGCGAAAGTTGTCGAAGTGTCATTGATGAGCGGCGGTGTGATTATCCTGATAACGGCTGGAGGTGGTGCCTTTGGTGCAATGCTTAAAGCCGCCGAGATTGGCCCGGCTATCGAAAACCTATTCAAGGGCGACAGCGGCCAACCGGCAAGTGGTATGATGCTGTTGGTATTGGGTGCCCTTATCGCTGCGCTGATGAAAATAGCGCAGGGCTCGACCACCGTTGCGATGATAACCTCGTCAGCGATGATTGCCGCAATGGTCACATCGACAAAGGCGTTGGGTTATCACCCCGCGTATCTGGCCACCGCCATTGGAGGCGGCTCGATGATAGGTTCGTGGATGAACGACAGCGGATTCTGGATTTTCGTAAAAATGACCGGGCTGACCGAAGCTGAAGGACTCAAGTCCTGGACGCCATTGCTGGCTATAGTCGGTTTCACAGGGGTCGTCGTCTCGTTCCTGTTGGCTCTGATTTTGCCGATGGCATAAAGGCTTAAGTACCTTCCTTTGGTGGTATGACAATTGAGATACTTACTATGCTTGTAGTGCCTGTTTTATACAGCGCTGTTAAAGAGTATAAGCATTGACTTTTTAGTATCGCTACAAATATCAAAAGATATACTTGGCAAAGTAAGCTGTATCTTTTTGCGTAATAAATATTTTGGAAATGGTCCGACGCGGATTCAAATTACACCCCCTTGGTTCCGGCAAAGGCATTTGCCATTATAGAAGTTACAATGGTAGAATTTAATGTCTTCATAAAAAAAATTACACTCATTATTTTCTTTAGTTAATCTTCTCAAGCATACATTTAGCTGGGAACATAGAACTCAGGATATAGTACTATTTTGGGGGCTGGGATAGGTTAGAAAACTGCATGGATTCACTTGATGTACTGCTAACTTATGAGTTCCAGTCTTTGATGTCTGTCACCAAGAAAACCTAACAATGCTCATCAATTCATTTGTGAAAGAGCACTTGGGGCGTGTCCGTGTATTGCTGGGCAAAATACGTGATTCCACGTTATTATAAGACTTTGTATTTTTAGGTTTACGATAACCAGTCTTTTGTTTAGAGCCACCTAAAGGTTTCAGCACCTGTTAGTCGGACAAATTCCCAGCTACGAAGGATTAAATATAGGCAATATAAGGGACTTAGCAAACTTTATCCTTGACCTCTAACGTGAATACTTGATATAATAGCAGAATGTTTTCTGATGCACTTCCTTAATTGGGTGTGATGTGGTGATGTTATATTTGGAAGTTGGTTATTTTTTAAAACTTATAGATTTTTTTCTGGCCTTCCATGGAGGAATGTGATAGATTTCTTGCCGCGGTTCTGACTAAGAATCGGTTGTTCATGTAGATCTAACAGGCACATTTAAGGAGAAGAATTATGAATAACGCGACAAGAACGATATGTTTTGCTCTCGTTGTTGCTTTACTTTTAGCGTGCGTGGGTTGCGTTGCGGATACTGCTCAACAACCTACCCGACCCACATCCGCTAAGACCGAAGCACAGTTAAGACGGGAGGAAAAAGCAAGGGCTGCCGAAGAGGTGAAAGCCAGTCGAGAAGCTGCCGCTCAAGCCAAGCGAGAAGCTACCGCTAAAACTAAAGCCAGACGTCAGGAGCGGGCCCGGGCAGCCGAAGAATTGAAGGCCAAGCGAGAAGCTGCCGCTAAAGCCAAACGGGAAGCTGCTGCTAAAGCTAAACGAGAAGCTGCCGCTAAAGCTAAGGCCGAACGCGCGGAGAAAAGCAGACTCGCAAAGTTAGACACCGAGGTTGAGAAGCAAGCCCAGGCTGAAATCGCCCAAGCAGAGCGTGAAAAGAAAGCCAAGCTCACCGAGTTAAATGCCAAGATTAAAAAACAAGACAAAGATCTTAAGGCTGAGCGGGCAAGCATGAAACGCAAGTTCGATGGGGACAAAGCTAAGCTCAAGGCCGAGTATGAGCAGGCTAAAGCAGCAGCCAAGAAAGACAAGGCAAAACTGGACGCTGAGTACAAGCAGTATGAACAAGCGGTTGCTCGGCTCGAAGCAGAGAACAAAACGGCAGTGGCAAAACTCGACGAAAAGGCTGAACTCGCGAAGTCGGATAAAGCACAAGTCAAAGAGATTAAGACTGAAAAGGCAAACCTCAAGCGTAAACTCAGGCAGGACAAGAAGGATCTGGAGAAAAATTTTGGTTTAGCAAAGCTGGCTGCTGATTATATGGAGAAGGTTGCCCAGCTCGAAGCAGAGTACGTGGAAACACTTGCAGAGTTCGAAGAGAGAGAAACCGCCGAGTACGCCGCCCAGAAAAAACAAATCGAGGATGATTACCAGGAGAAAGTGGCAAAAGTAAATATCGGGCTAAGACTGCGAAGAGAGGCACCACTGATTGCGAAACTGAAACTACCCGAAGATACTACTTCAAGTTTGACCGTAAGAGCACTGAGCATCAGCGGCAACAGCCTGTTATCAAATGCAGAATTGTTGAAGGATATGCCTTTGATTTACAATGCTTCGGAAAAACCACTGCATGAGGCCGAGAGCACTGATCTTTTTGACCTTAGAATCCTGCATAATATAATTACACAGCCTGGCCAGCCTCGCCAGGTCTCCACAAGGACTATTCAGGGTTTTACCCAGTATCTTCTCTCGGTTTACCTGGACAAGAATTATGCGGGTGTATATGTGTATGTTCCCTCAGAAGCACTCATAGACGGCAGGCGACTGGAGGATGAAATTCTGCCCGTAATCGTTTTGGAGGCGTCGGTCAGTGAGGTTACAACAACTTATTACAATCCTCAAAACGAGAAAGTTGAAAAGGGCTTTCTCAGCAGCCCTGCAGTTAAAGACTGGTCGCCCGGAAAAATCGGACAGGTGGCAAATCAGAAAGAACTGGATGATTTTGTCAATCTGCTCAACCTAAACCCTGACAGGTATGTTTCTCCGATCGTATCGAAAGGAGCTGAACCAAACTCCATTGCCGTGGGATACAATATCTATGAAGCAAATCCCTGGCATTGGTTCATCCAGGCAGACAACTCCGGCACAAGTGAAAGGCAATGGAACCCAAGAGTCGGAGTCATCAACACCAATCTTTTAGGCATAGACGACAGATTTACTGCAATTTATCAGGCCCCGTGGGATTCGACCCTGGACGAGAATTACGGAGTGTACGGCAGTTACGACTTACCGGTGTTAGGACCTTGGGTGCGTCTTAACCTTTATGGCGGTTACAGCGAATATGATATAAGCACGGAGGCGGGTCCGTTCGACTTTCTCGGTAGAGGTACGTTCTATGGCGGAATAATGCGTTATAACCTCTTCCAGGACGATGGTTGGTTCTTCGATATTAAAGGTTCTCTTGAACATACAGATAGTAAGGTAAATACCGAGTTTGAAGAAATCCCCGTTCAGGGAAGCGACGTTAGGTTCTGGCTGTGGGGAGGCGGAGTTGACCTGCATCGCTCAGACGATATATCGCATACCTCCTTTGGATTTAACCGTTATGAGAGCTTAGGCGGCGAATCCGGAGCGGACGAGTTTAATCTGGCACGAGAAAATGCTGAAACCCATTTTGCCATTTACACCGCTTCGGCTGCTCACAGCCAGTACCTGGACTCGAATAAGGTCGGGCGGCTTAGCGGCTCCTTCCGTTATATAACGTCGGACGAAAGATTGGTCCCGGCAAAAATGACCTCCTTTGGCGGAATGTACTCTGTCAGGGGCTACGATGAATACGAAGCTGTCGCCGATGGCGGCATACTTGCTACCGTCCAATATGAGTTCGACCTTGTCAAATACGAGAAGTCCAAAGAGGCCGGCGGCAACAGGGCAGGACAAGAAGGACAGACAAAACCCCTCGTTAGAAAGCTTGCTCCCCTGGTCTTTTTTGACTATGGAAGGGCCAAGGTAATAGACCCTGTTGGAACAGACAGGGCACATGAAGAGCTCTTCTCCGTAGGCGGTGGTGGGATTGTTGAGCTTGGGGACAATTTTAGTGGAGTTGTGTATTACGGCTATCCACTCAATTCAACTGATACTACACGAAAGGGTAAAGGCCACGTGCACGTTGGCGTGATGATGAAATGGTAATAAATAGTAAATTATGTCCGACGGCGTAGTCGGCAAGGAAATATAAATCGGTTATGGATATGAAACTATAAAAGGGGATTTAAAATGAGGAAAAGTATGATGGAAAAGCTACGAAAAATTTCAACAATGTATTATCTGAGACAAATTGTGGCATGCTTATTGGTGTACTGTATCCTGTTAGCAGTACCGATGCAGGTTGCCCTGGCTGAGGTGGTTATGACATCTCCGCCGGGCCCGATTACTGTTACCCCACTTTTAGGCGGCACTACCCAAGATATGTGGGCTGACAATGGTGCGATCGGCTACTTTAGTGATTTTGACATCAATACCGGCCACTCTGTCGGCTGCGTACAGCCCACCAACGTTAGTAACGCGTTATTCAAAGTATTTGGTGACGGTACGGAGATTCTTGGCAGTTTCACAGCCAACGGCAATATTTTCCTCATCGACCCTGCCGGCATCATCTTCGGGCCAAATTCTCAAATCAATGTCAACAGACTGGTCGCTTCCGGTTTAAATATGGAAAACCAAGACTTCCTGGACTTCACAAATGGGACAATCACCAAGATGAAATTCCAAGGCGGTCTTGGAACTGTAACTAACGAGGGCACGATTAACGCTGCTGATAGTGCTTATCTCGTTGGCACGCAGGTCCTTAACACCGGTACTATAACCAGCCCGGTAGTAGTGTTAGCGGCGGGCGAGAAGGTATATCTTAATCACTTGGGGAGTAATGTTTTTATTGAACCTGCGTCAGATTTAGAAACGCCTGTTCCGGCTAACAACACGGTTAACAACTCCGGAACAATCAACGCAACCGGACAAGTAGTTCTTGCCGCCGGTGATATCATTTCGGCGGCTATCACAGGCGTTGACAGCTTAGCAGCCGTCGCAAACAGGAATGTCGATCTCGCTGGAGATTTTGAAGCCGGCGAGATTACGCTGACAGCCGATGCGGACGGTGTTGACGGTGGTCGTGT
>JAIVYN010000136.1:0-10291 GCA_048635425.1 Candidatus Aegiribacteria sp. | reverse complement strand
CTGTAAGGGCTTAGTAAAAACCTTGACTAAAAATATTCCATTATTATTTTTTCTTTTAGTACAGGTTTTCTTTTTTGTAAAAAAAGAAAAAGCAGCCGGTTTCGTCTCGGTGGCAAAGACCGGCCCCAGAGCTGCGTACGTAGGCCGCTCCTCACAGGCGGCACGCAATTGCTTGAGTGAATGTGTACTTTTGCCGATAATCAGCGGAGCTAACTGGAGCTTGCGTGCACATTCTACGGGCAAATCATTCTGGCCAAGATGAACTCCATCAGCACCTGAAGCTACTGCAATATCAACCCGGTCGTTTATTATGCTAAGGACGCCGGCGTCTTTGCATATCCGCACAAATTCGACAGCAATGGCGAAAAGCTTGTCGTCCTCGATGGCCTTCGCACGCAACTGAATGCAATCGGCACCACCGGCTGCACACTTGCATGCCAAAGAAATAACATCCGCCGGCAGGTTGCTGGTAATTATCACGTACAGCCCGACACCCTGGAATTTCTCAAAAGCATCGCTGAAAAGAACAATGTCCTTCTCCAGAGTATAAGCAGCGTATCGCAGCTTTTCAATTGTCTCGGCTACGGACCGTTCCTGCGTTTGGGTCATCTCAGCAAGCACCCGCAGCGCCTCGGTTAGGCGTTTGCAGCCGGCTGTAAAACAATCCTTTAGATTGCCCCGCGCAAGCTGCCGCTCGACCGTCTTTCCAAGACCGACGTCACCGAGCGTATCTCTGCTTGAGATAAGCCGACCGGCATCGAGCTTACCGATAGCTGCTGAAAGCTCGTGCCGGATCTGCTTGGCTCGTTCGGTAAGCGGCACCGAATTCAAAGAGAATCTGCAAAATTCTTCTACTACGCGAATCGCTTCACGAGCACGGTTAAAATTAGCATCGATAATTCTATAAACCGCATGCTCCATAACGACCCTGATTATACGACCGGGAACGGATATTTAGTAGCCAAAAATTACACGAAACAGCCAACATCTAATTTGATTTATTCGAGACATGTTTGTGGTAATATAAGATTTGTCTTTGCGCAAGAAAAAAAGCGGAGCCGACCCTCCTCCAGGGCGACCCCGCAAAAAAATATTAACAAAACCGGCTTAGCTGATTCTGAAATTTCTTAAAATCGGGCGGACATGTCCTCCTCCGATACGTTTTTAGGCCGTCCGCCCAATATAGCTACCCATAAACAAGGACGAAATAGAATAAAACTGCAAAAAATATGCCAAAAAAAAGAAATTAAGACGGAACACAACCACAGCTTGGCTTAACTTCTTATAATAAAATCTGTTACGCTTACAAAAGACGTTCCGGCCACGAAAATGATGGTGTCGTATTTTAACACTATGTTGTTATTTATCAACACTTATTATCCCCATCCAGCCTAATTTTACACACCCAGAGCTGTAACTCCTTATAAGACAGGTTTGTTTATTTGGTGTTTATAAAATGCAACATGGGGTGAATAAAATGAACAAATTCACCAAGTTTGAGGGATTTTCAAAGCTCAGCAAAGCTGTCTGAGCGTACTTTTGACGCAGGCATCAAGTTCGTCGCCACTGTGTTATTTTTTGTAATATTTAGCAGAGCAAATCCGGTTTGTCCAGCGGCAAAGCCAGTGGCCAAAAAGAACTTCCTTGCCGGTTCTCTGCTGGTCAAGCTGAAAAATTGTGCTCTTCCGCCACGCCACAATCTCATCAGCAATCCTCTGGGCCTGCTCTGCAGGCAGTTCCAGCCTGACCTGCTCAAAAGGATCCGTGTTAATGTCATAAACGCAGGCTGTTTTGTCTGTTGGATTATATATGAGCTTACGTCCGCCTCTTACAAAACCCGCAGGGCCCTCCTGCATCCAGCAGGAAAAATACACCTTGCGGTCATCAGGTATAGAACCAAGCACATTAACACCGTCAAAGCCAACAGCTCCTGTCTCGAAACCTAATAGCTCCAGAAGGGTTGGCGCCAAATCAACAGAGCTGACTGGTTCGGCAACCTTAGCTCCCGGCTCTACCAGAAACGGAGCTCGCAGGCAAAATAGGATGCGCAGGACCTCATCGAAAGCTATCAGCGCGTGTCCTGATTGACCGTGCTCGCCGAATGCTTCACCGTGGTCTCCAACAACACAAAAAATCGTTTTATCTGTAAGATTCAGCCTGGCCAGCTCCACATCCAGAGCAGCTAAGAATTTATCGGTATAACGAATCGCCTGTCGATAGCGTTCCTCCACCGGCTCCTTGGCCGGCGTGTCGAACCACTCAGGAACCTCATAAGGGTCATGAGTAACCGAGCAAAGAATCGTAAGGAAAAACGGCCTCTCGTCCGCTTGTATCCATTCCGTGACCGGCTTTAACATTGAGAACTCATCGCACGCCAGGTAACCAAGAAAGCTGTTAGGGTCACCCAGGTCGTCCCTGGCCCAGAATTTTTCAAAGCCAAGATTGTACACCAGCCCGGGCCGAGATTCAAAGTTGCCCATTGCCGATTGAAAAAACGCCGTCCTATAATTCAGCTTATCTCTTAGAATCGTGACAATACCGGCATAGGGCTTTGAAACAGGGACCGCCTCGGCAAGATCGTGGGAGGCAGAAGAAAATCGGCCGGTTAAAAGCGCAAAAAGCGCCTTTGTAGTATGGGTTAACGATGAGCGGGCATTTGAAAATTCAACCCCCCCTTCGGCTAAAGTCGCAAGGTAAGGCGTTAAGTTATTTCGTTTGTCCGCAAGTGAGCTATACCGGTATTGAATGCCTTCGAGGACAACTATGACTACGTTTCGATTTAGCTGTTGTGGTTTTCTTGTAATCTCGAACTGGTCGATGTTGGGAATTTTACGCTCAGGTTTAAACGACAAGCGGTAATCGGATATAACAATGCTGAATATCGCTCGCAGGTGGCAGTTGTAGTGAAGCCCCAGGGAGGCTACTTGCGGAGAGCCGCCTCTGGACACTGCACCACGGGCCACAACACTAATAATAATAACAATGATAGAAATGACGACTCTGCTGAAAAAACGCCTGCGATTGTAAGCCGGGGACAATGGATTTGCCAAAACAATAAAGAAGAAGGTAAGAGCAACCGCACTGGGCCCAAGCAGAATAATAGCTGCTCTCGGCATTTTTATAAGGTTAACACCAATAATACACAAAGTATGCAATGGCGCCCGGATCAAGGGCAAAAGTACACTGGGTAGTATTTGTGTCCCCGTTCTGATTAGCCAGCCGGCATTCATAACCGACCAGGCGCACACAATGGCGGCAATGATAGTGGCCGCGCGCAGGACCCATCTCTTGGGCCATCGAAAACAAATCAGCGCCAAGATAACCTCAACAAACAACAGAAAGTAAATATCAGCAAGAACCCAACCTATATATTCACTGACTAAGTTGTAACGCAGCGAATGGAATAATTTAACTAACATCGCGCAAAATAACGCACCGAACATAATAACACTGTAAGCACGAGAGGCTAAAAAATAATATAGGCGGCGAATAGACAAATCCTGTCTAATCTTGGGATTGGAATGCGAACGCTCATAAGTCATAGCGCGCCAAGATACTAAAAGTGCTAATAAATAGCAACCTATTGCTGCCATTAAAAATTTACTTCAGTGGTTATTAATAATAGTTATTAATAAATTAAAGGTAGTATTAGTATTCATATAACCGGTTAAATTGTTACATCTACTGGACAGCCGAGCATTAAAGCTTGATAGGACCGATAGTTAGGAAGAATATATTCGCGCGTATCCTTGTGGAAAACCTGTTATTTTTATTGTTATGTTCGGGCGTAAGACTCACAAAGACAGCAGCTGCTTAATGTCGCAAGGTTAGTTCGTGATGGTTCTAACACACTTACTAACAGCTTATATGTTATTCTAAGCTCTATCGTGTTAGTAAATTTTTCAGGTTTTTTTGCAGAATTGAATTGACAAAATAGTTCACTAAGAAACAATATACATATAAACAATATATGGCAAATGTGTAAGGGGATACAAAAATGTCTCTCGGATATGAGTTGCGTTTTAAAAAACCAATAGCTATGCTGGCCCACGAGGCCCTGCTAAACACCTATTATACTGCTTCGTGTTTAAGGAAAAAAGCTGGCGATTTCTTACGGCCTTTCGGCCTAACGGACGTCCAGTTCAACCTTATGATGCTCCTCCAGCACCAGAGCGGCACCAGGGAAGGACTGAGCCAGGCCCAGTTAAGTAATATGATGCTGGTTAACCGCGCAAATATTACCTCTCTTATAGACCGAATGGAAAAGGCGGACTTTGTTATACGAACGCCTGCACCATCTGACAGAAGGTCTAATATAGTCAAGCTTACCAGCCGGGGCAAAAGATTGCTTGCCCAAATCGAGCCGCTTTATGCAAAGGAGGTGGAGCGAATAATGGCTGCTCTTAAGCAGGCTGAACAAAAAAAGCTCATAGCAATGCTCGAAAAAATCCGCAGCAACATTACTGAACAAAGCGCACAACAAGTACGAGACCTTAGTGCGGCGAGAGTGTAGGGAGTAAATTATGGACAAACAAATTAAACGAAAAGTTACCATCTCGGAAGCCCTGTTTGCAGGCTTTGATGTTGGAAGCAGCTTTGTGCATTATGCCGTCCTCGCGGAGGACAAAGAAATTATATACTCTCCGAAACCGATAATGCACTTTGCGGACCCTATTGGAGCGCTGAAAGAAGCATGGCGGGACGTAATAGAGAAATACGGCAGGGATAAAATAAAAAATACAGCGTTTACAGGAAGCGGGGCCGAATCCTTCCCGAAGGTTATGGAAGGTATAACATACACGTTTGACAGCGTCGCAATCCCAAAGGGCGCCGAAACAGCACAGCCTCAGGCACAGTACATCTTTCATATTGGTGCCAAAGATTCATACTTTTTTAATCTAAGACAGATAAACGGCAAAAAGATTATTCAGGAGTGGAAAACAGGGACCAAGTGCGGTGGCGGCTCCGGAACATTGATAGAAAAACAGTGTAGAAGGTTATTCGAAGGCCAGGTGCCCGAACCCGAGCTTGGTGATACCGCTCAGGTAACGGACGAAAAACAAAAGGAAAGTATCAGAATAGAGAACAGGAAGAAATTACAGTTAAGACTGGAGGAGATGTTCTATAAGGCCCAAAAAGAAGCCGAGCAGTCAAAACAGCCGAGCGAGTTTTTGGCAAGATGCGGCGTCGTTATTCAGTCTGATTTAATTCACAAGCAAAATGAGGGCGCAAAAAGAGAAGACAATTTAGCAGGACTTTTCAGGACGGTTGCGAGAAATTATAAAATAGATGTTCTCGGGGCAAGAGAATTCAAGGCCTCTAAAGATTCTGCTCATGCTATTGCAACCGGGGGCGTTCTAACCAACGATCTCATAAGAAAGAACCTCGAAGAGTTCCTCGGGATTTCTATAACAAGGCCGCAGAACTACCACAACATAGCGGCCATAGGCGCGGCAGCCAAAGGAATTGAGGAGAATAACAGCGTTATTTTTAGTCTCGGACAGCTCGATGAAATCGCAGCTTACAGCAGGGAAAAAAGACAGTACGCCCCCGCTCTTTTCGAATGCCTTGAAAAGGTAAATGAAAACAGCGTTACCTTAAAGGGACAAATACCCCAGGCAACTGAGGTCGTCCTGGGAATAGACGGGGGCAGTACGACAACAAAAGGAGCGTTGGTCGAATTAAGAACAGGAAAGCTTCTCGATAAACTTTATATCAAAACCCACGGCAATCCCGAGGAATCGCTAAAGCGGGTTCTAAAGTACCTGAGCAGACACAAAGACAAAGTGGTTGTAAAAGGAGTCGGAGCTACCGGCTCTGCGAGGAAATTGTACGAGAAGATTCTGGTCGGCAAAAAGAAATCGGAGCAATTGGCTAAAAAGGGGATCGAGCTCACAGACAGAGTAACTGACGAGATTACCTGTCATGCCCTCGGCGTTAAGCACTGTAATCCGGAGATTGACACCATCTTCGAAGTAGGCGGCCAGGATATGAAGTTTACCAGTTTCACCAAGGATGGAACGGTCAAGGAAGCAAAAATGAATTATAGCTGCCAGGCCGGTTCCGGCCAGACGCTCGAAAATATGGCTGACGTCATCAATCTGAATGTGGAAAATTCCTTACAGCAGGCCGCACTAAAGGCCAAGAGGGTCCCGGTGATTGACTCGACCTGTGGCGTTTTTATGGAGATGGATGAGAACAGGCTCATCGCCGAAGGTTTCAGTAAGGAGGAAATAGCCGCCGCTATAACTCGAGGCACGGCCGCCAGTTATTATTATAAGTTTGTTGGAGGCTCCCAGCACGCCGGTGACAAATGTTCCGCTCAGGGTGGCCCTCCTTTGGGAAAAGCTTTCCTCGCCGCGCTTGCCCAGGTAACGGACAAACAAATAGAGGCCTATCCTCACCGGGAAATGTTCGGCGCCTGGGGCCAGGCCCTTGACATCATAGAGAACATAAAACAATTGGAAGCACAGGGCAAGAGCTACGAATCCGCATTCAGAGGCTGGGGTTTAGTCGATATGCCTTTCGAAAAGCGCAAAGTATCCTGCAAAGAGTTGTTCGCAGAAAAATCCTGCGGCGTTAGGGATTGTCAGCTCGAAGTATTTTCGATTGAGGAAGATGAGATACTTACAGGAGGCTTTTGCCCGAGAGGAAATTCCGAGTCAGCCAAGAAACCTAAAACAAACTATGTGGAAAAATACCATAAGATATACGAGAAACACTTCAAAAAGCAGGGATGCCTGCTCCGGGAGCTGTCTTCTTCGCAAATAGATAAGCAGAAGACGGCGACGGTTGGCATTAAAAGGAGCACAGCAACGCTCGGAGAGAAAGGAATCTGGAGCGCCGCCTTGTTCAGGAAACTCGGCTTCTATCCTGTGGTATCACCGAAAACAGATAAAGAGCTTGCAAAGATAGGAATTGATAACTCAAGAACAGAGTTCTGTATAGCCAGAAAATTGGCAACGGGACACGCATCGGTATTAAATAAAAATCCGGATGTAGAATACCTGTTTAATCCGAGTTTTATCGAGCAAAGGACCGTTACCCCTCCGGACCTGAAGTACTGCATTTACACAGAGTCGGAAGGATACATCTTAAACGATGTCCTTTCGCTCGATAAGAACAAACAGATAAATCCTATTCTGCACTTTGGAGATATACAGCTTCTGGTTAAAGAAATTAAACGGGAATTTGATAGATTAGGATTTGGCTTCACGGATAGGCAGCTCAAAGAAGCTATCAAATACGCCGACGTTGCCGAAAGCAGATTCAAAGATGAGCTTTATGAAGAGGGGGACAAGTTCTTAAAGAGAATCGAAGAGAATAATGAAAAGGCATATATTGGTATCGGCAGAGATTATGTGCTGCTCGACCCGGAAGCAAGCTCAAGCTCGGGAGCTATGTTCTCACAGATTCGGGGATTACATTACATACCGCAGCTCTTTTTGGAACATAAGTTCTTAGGAATCTCTCTGGATGATATAGTGGAGAACGAATTTTGGGTCCAGAGCGTCAAGATATTGAAGGCCAATCTTTTCGTAGCGAATCATCCGAATTTATTTGCTATAAGGATGATGAATTTCGCTTGTGGCCCGGACAGCTTAAAGATTTATCAGGAAGAAAAAATTCAGCAGGCTGCGAACAAACCTGTACTTGTCCTGCTGACGGATGCTCAAACCAACAACGCCCCCTTTGTAACAAGAACGGAAGCTCACGAAAGGGTTGTGGATCAAAGCAGGCCGAAAAAATTGAATGTTGAGCAAATAAAAAGGCGCACTTACGATGGTTCCGAAGAAAGAACCTGGCTTCTTCCTTATATGGGAGATGCCAGTTTTGTCGGAGCCGCCGGCCTGAGACATTTCGGCGTAAACAGCAGCGTATTACCGACAGACACGCCCAGAGGTTACCAATTAGCCAGAAAGCACATCTATACGGAAGTCTGCCATCCACTTAAAGGCGTTGTCGGTGATGCAATCGGTTTTCTGCACGAAGAAATTGAAAGAAAAGGCAAAGAGTATGTCGAGAGCCACTATCTTGTCATGATCCCGACAACAAGCGGCCCCTGCAGGTTTGGAAAATATACGGAGCTGGTCAGGGAATTTCTGGACCGGGAAGGCCTGGAAAAGGTCCCGGTGGCAGGCCCTTCTTCGGAAACCGACTATCAGGACATACCTTTTCCAAGGAAGCTTAGCTCATCGAACAAAACCAAGATGCAAAAAATGTTGTTTAAGGGAATAAAGGCATCAGATTTGCTGGAGGATATATTTCTAAGATTCAATCCCTATGCCGAAGACAAAAAGCAGATAGAGAAGCTAAGAAAAGAAAGGCTAAGCAGGCTGGAAGAGGTTGTCGAAAGCGGCGCCGAAACTTCGGACATCATAGAATGGGGCAAAGAAACAGTTTCCCTGTTCAAAGCAATTAATCTGCGAAACCACAAGAGATTTCCTCTTGTTCTTTACATAGGTGAGATTTATGTGAGGCAGCACGACCCATGTACTAATTTTGTAGTCCGCCGGCTGGAAGAAAAAGGCCTGGAAATTATCAGGGACCCCGTAACCGATTGGCTGGATTATGTAAATAAAATGAATATAAGAAATGCCGGAAGAGACCTGAGGTTGGCGCTTAAGAGTTTCAATCTGAGCAGGACATTAAAAGTAACGGGAAAATTTACCAGGTCTTTTCTTAAAGGAAGGTATATGTCTTCCATTGAAGATAAAATAGCCGGGCCGTTTCACGAGGTCCTTAAAGGCAGACATGCCCTTCCAAAACCGATTGATATGATAGAGACTTTGGAACGCAATCACGAAGGTCACGGCAATATCGAAGGAGAATCTCCGTTAAGCACGGGCATCGCTTATCATTTTATGAACGATTTAATCAGGCCGACCGGCGACGCCTATATCTCGGGAATATTTCACGTGGGCCCCTTTACCTGCATGCAGGAAGGAGTTGCGACCGCGAAGATAGAGGCTATGGCAAAAGAGTTAAGAAAGAGAAAGCCCGATTTGGTCTTTCCGATTATCCACGCCTTCTTTGGCGATTCCCCCAGCGCAAATCTCGATTCGGAAATTGCTGTTTTCACGGAGCAGTGCTACCAAAAACGGGAAATGCTAAAAGAAAAATACGGTCGTAGAATCCCAACGGCCAGACCTCCGAAAAAGATAGAGATAAAACCTGTGTCACCCCTTAAAAGCAGCGCCGAAACTCTAACACGAGCAACGGACTCCTGATACGGGCCATCGGGCATTCATGCGATGCTCTAACTCACCTGGGAAATGCAGCCACGTTTTACAGCGGCAGGTCGCGGCGCGACCAGATGACACCGCCCAGCAGGGTGGAAACGACAAGGATTGATATCAATACGCACAGGTCGCCTATAGGCCACGCGGATTCATTGAATATCTCCGGGCCGTGAACATAATAGAAAATGGTTGTGGGTCTTAGCCATTTCATTTGAGGCCACCACTCTGCGATAATCGCCACGAAGTAGTTCACCACCAAGTAAGCGACGGTCAGCCCCACAGCAATATTGCGGCGAAAGCAGGCAGCCGCCAGCAGTGCAATGCCTCCTACAGCGCTGGCGAGCATCCCACCGTTGACTGCTATTTTGAAAAAGGCATAAAGGGGGACTGCTTTTCCGAAGTCGTACAAGTTGGTCCCGGCAACCGTCCCCAGGAACATCACGATGACCAGTGCAAACATGCCCGTGACTGTTATAAGGCCGGCGCATATATAGATATGAGTTTTTGTGGCTTGTCGGCTCAAAATTAATTCCATGGTCCCTTTTTGGACTTCACCGGCGAGCAGGCCGGTTGGCACGCCGACCGCAAACAGCATGTACAGGGTCAGAACAAGGGGATGGTTATAACCGATAGCGATTAGCCCCGACACATTGCCAATCTTTAGTCCCTCACCGCCTAAGGCTGTTTTGATAAATGATGGAAGCATGTCAAGAAACTGAAGAAGTGTCTTTACGCTTTCATTGTCATGCACGATGCCGCAGACGGCTATCTGAAAAAGAAAGATCACAAATGCAATAAGGCACCATATCGGAAGAATGCGGAGCGCCCAAAACCGCAGCAATGTCCATGGAAATGGTGAATGTATTTCACTGCTCATCGGCAGCCTCCTTTGGGCCGGTGTCTCGATGCGTTGTCGCACTGGAGGGCAGATTCTTGTTGTAGTATTGAATGAACGCTTCTTCGAGGGAGGTTTCCGGTGTTGAGATTCGGTCCACAGGGTATTTCGCGAACCACTTAAGAACCTGCTCAATAGATCCCTGGTAAGCCAG
>JAIVYN010000135.1:0-10390 GCA_048635425.1 Candidatus Aegiribacteria sp. | reverse complement strand
AATAAACGGTTTTCGTATTGCGAGGATTGAGATTGCCACAGTCGCCTGCGGCTCCTTCGCAATGACATTGTTGGTCCATTTTCTTCTGCATACTTCCTGAGAATCAGGTCAGGTGCTCGCAATGACAAACGAGAGGGCAAGAGATTTATGTCGATTCGGGGCTTATACTGATTGATTCGGTATAAGCCCCTTTTTTGCTGGTAAATGGTAATCGGTGAATGGCGAAAGTTGAGTTCCCCAAAAGACGGCGGATCTTTGATGGCGAGTGGTGTTGCGATAGACGATTTCATATCGTATGTGGTATTTCGCTTGCCTTAGGACTTGTAAATAAATTATCTTGAATTGACGCTCCAACAACCGCGTTTTTGCACGACTAAGAGGCTTTCTCGCCGGTCTATCCAATAATAGGTCATTTACGTGGCATTATTCTCTTGACAGCGAGGCACAAAAGCGTATCATTATATCGGTTCTTGTCATTTCCCCTGGCGAGCAACGAGGAGAGAACAGCATACAATTCGTTTTTTTAAGTTTATGCAGTTCTTACAGCAGGTGTATTGATGCGGATCAGATACAATATAAAAAGTCTTTAAGGAGAGGAAAAATGAGACGCAAAAGCATCATTCTGGCGGCTGTTTTAATCTTGCTGCAATCATGCAGCAGCCTGTGGGCACTTCCGAGGACGGCGTATGAAGCGGAAATGGCAGTGGCAGGTTGGCTCAAGGTAGATCCTCAACCGCTCGAGACGGCTCTCGGACAAGAGATGATGAGGGTTGAGACCTTCACCGATGACTATGGTGAGCCGGTTTATTACATCGTCTATTTGGAGCCATCCGGTTTTGTAATTGTCTCAGCGGACGATATGGTTGAGCCGATCATCGGTTTCGCTGATGACGGTAGTTATGACCCCTCGCCTGAGAATCCGTTGGGGGCATTAGTAACCAACGACCTCAACGGTCGAATGGCAGCAGTTCACCGCACCTTCAGTCTGCAAGCAGTGGTTGGAGAGGTACCATTTACCGATACCCAGAGGAAGTGGAGCTACTTTATCAGCCTTGCCGAGACCTCCGAAGGTGGGTTTAGCCTAATGGGGCGGAGCTCGATCCCTGATGTTCGGGTTGCTCCACTGGTGCAGAGTAAATGGAGCCAGCATCAAGTCTGCGACAACGACTGCTATAACTATTACACTCCTGATAACTATCCCAGCGGCTGTGTCGCCACAACAATGGCCCAGTTAATGCGGTACTATAAACACCCTACGACGGGAATTGGTGTACATGAATTTATGATCCAAGTTGACGATGTCGAACGAACAGCATCCACGCGTGGTGGAGATGGCAATGGCGGGGCGTACAAATGGAACCAGATGGAACTTGAGCCTCGTTGCAGCACAACCTTGGCAGAACGAAAGGCCATCGGAGCACTTTGTTATGATGCGGGGATATCTATCAACTCGTATTACACGGCTGACAGTTCAGCGACCTTACTGTTTATGGCGAGGTTCGCGTTGCAGGATACTTTCCAGTATGACAATGCGATCAGTGGCTTGAACTTCGATTTATCTACTTTTGAGCTTCGTGATCTCGGTTCAGCGCTGGAGGGCATGGTCAATCCTAACCTCGATGCCGGCCATCCTGTGATCCTGGGCTTAAGAAGTGAGGAGGCCGATATGGGACATTCCATTTTAGCCGATGGATATGGCTATAACTCCTCAACCCTTTACCACCATCTCAATATGGGCTGGAGTGGCAGTGATGATGCGTGGTACAGCCTGCCCATTATTGATTCCTACACTTTTTATAATGTCGTTGATGGAAGCATTTATAATATTTTCACTTCCGGTTCAGGCGAGATAATCAGCGGACGGGTAACCGATGCGTCCGGCAGCCCTATCAGCGGTGCTTTGGTGACGGCGACAAGGCAAGGCCACAGCGAGACATACACTGATGAAACTGACAGCAAAGGTATCTATGCCCTGGAAAAGGTTAAGTCACAAACGACTTACATCGTCAGCGCAACGAAGCCGGGTTACCGTTTTGAGCTTAACGAGGTGAGAACAGGAAAATCAGAGGATTTTGAACCCGTTTCGGGAAACAAATGGGGGATCGATTTTGTGGCAGGCGGCCCATCGCCTCACCCCATCGGCTCCATGGAGGATTTTGAAACGAATGATTTTAAAAAATTCCCGTGGGAACATGAAGGACATAGTGATTGGACCACCACATCGCGGGAGAAGCATTCGGGAATTTATAGTGCCCAAGCCGGTTCGATTGACCACGACGAAATCACTACTCTGAAGGTGACACTTGATTGCGTAGAAGGGAATATTACATTCTACAGCAAAACCTCTTCCGAGGGAGGTTGTGACTATTTGACATTTTACATCGATAGAGAGGAAAGGAGAAGATGGTCAGGCACGAACAATTGGGCCGAGGTGTCCTTTCCTGTGGCAGCGGGTACAAGAACCTTTGAGTGGACTTATTCAAAGGACGGCTCGGAGTCCATTGACGACGATACCGCGTGGATTGACGATATAGTATTTCCAGTCGATTCGGGCCCAGAGCCTTCACCACCCTCACCCACGCCTCCACCCACGCCCCCACCCACGCCTCCACCCACGCCTCCCGATGATCAATTCTCCGTCGAGGATTTTGAAACGAATGATTTCGAAAAATTACCGTGGGAACATGAAGGAGATAATTATTGGACCACCACATCGTTGGAGAAGCATTTGGGAAATTATAGTGCCCAAGCCGGTTCGATTGAGCACGACGAAAGCACTACTCTGAAGGTGACACTTAATTGCGTAGCAGGAGATATCACGTTCTATCTAAAAGTCTCTTCCGAATCAACTTATGACTACTTGAAGTTTTGCATCGATGGCGTGGAAAAAGACACGTGGTCGGGCGAAGAGGATTGGGCCGAGGTGTCCTTTCCTGTGACAGCGGGTACAAGAACCTTTAAGTGGACCTATTCAAAGGACGGTTCGAGCTTCATTGGCGACGATACCGCGTGGCTTGACGATATAGTATTTCCAGTCGATTCGGGACCATAGCCCCCATCCCCGGGAAGTGAACCGTTCGTTGCCAGCAACCCGAGTCCGGCTGATGGTGCCATACATGAGCTCACATAGGCGAATCTCACCTGGCTGCCAGGTTTTGGTGGGCAGTTGCACGATGTGTAATTCGGCAACAATTTTAACGATGTGAACAACGGCACCGACGGCGACCACACCGCCCAATAAAACTATTGTCTTCGGCGGTGTCGTAAAAGTGCTGCACAACCTGTGCCGAGTGTTAGGAGCACCACGGTAGCCGGTTCGGGAGTTGCGATGGTAAGCTCAAAACTGTCTAAGGTGCCGGTGTCGTAATCCCACATATCGTAGATTTGGAGGCGCCATTGGCCATAAGCGTCCTGGCCATCAAAAATTTCCAGCAGGCTATCGTTATTAGGTCTGAATCGGCCTGTAAAAGGCGGCTGGGCCTGGCCGATTGGGGTCCGGGCTTCATCGTCAAATACGGTTTGTGAGTAATCTGCGCCCTGAAAAAACCCATTATCAGGATTGTACGCATTTAAGGACAGGGTCGTTCCATCAGGGCCTTGCAAAGAGATTTGCAAATCAAAGACGTTTGAATGGGTCAAAGTGATGCCGACGTCGAGGTCAAGAATAGTGAAATGGCAGTCGATTTCAATAACTGCATCAGCCATCCATCCTTTGCTGGTGTCCGGCCCGGCGGGAATATGTAAGTTGAATTCGCCTTCGTATTTATAAACCTGGTCGGCAAAAACAGGAAAACAGAAAGCCCCTACCCCCAAAAGAATTGCAACACTCCATTGTACACGGCTGCGAGCTTCCATTCTCAACCTGTGAGTGGATTTTATAGTCGAACTCCGTAAGCTGGTAGTTTATCTTACGGGGCAAACAACTATATGCGGACAATCCCACTTATAGTATTGGGAATTGTAACCTTATAGGACCCTCTTGGCAAACGAAAAAATGAAAAAAAACGGTGGGGAACAAAAAAATAGCCCTAAAGAGATTACGCACTCTTTCGCGCAAGAGGTCTCTTTAAGGCTCCTTTTAACTAAAAACCAAGAAAAAGGTCTTTTTAACTTTTCGACATTTTGCCGGTCACTAACTATGGGTCCCCAGGGGTCTTGGGGGTCAGGGAGCCGAGCCGACAGGAACACTATTGCCCTGGTTCATCTTAACATCCAGAGTATTATTTACAACAACATTAGAGTTCGGGCCGCCTTTAATCTTAACATCTTGTTCAGCCTGAACAAACTGAGAGCTTGCACTGAATCCTCCGCGATAGGTTTGCTTCTGACTTTGTTCACCAACGAAACTCTGTGAGCCTTTTACGCGGCCAACAGCATTAAAAGGTTTGCGGGCAATGGTGTTAAAGTTCAGATTCAAACTCTGCCCCTGAGTATGTGAGACTCTACGTCCATGTCTATGGCCGATAAACTGGTTTTGCGAACCGTCAACCGATGCTTTCTGTCTAACACTAACTTCAGCTACACCACTCCGGGTCCGAACACGTGCATGTTGGGTCAATATACCTCCCTGCTTCATGGCGGCACAGCCTAAGCAAGCCTTGCGCTCCATCTTTCTTTGGCCAATCTCCAGATAGGTTCTTCCATATCCCTTCCCGAATCCTCCAACTGCCTTGACCGCATTCGACCCGACAAATTCCATCTTCTGGACCAGGCCAATGTCTGCAAAGACCCCAGAGGACAGCAGTAAAATAACTGCTACGGAAAGTAAGAATTTTCTAAGCATATTAAACTCCTTTTCTTTTTATTTTTCAGATTACCTTCCAACTGCTAATAAATCATCAGCAATTACAACGCTATAAACAACCTTTTTCGCTCTATCTGCAACCTCCTTTCTCACTCACAGCGAAGAGTTCATATCAGTTTCATTAGAGATTTTTATCTCTATGAAAGTTACTTTATTGTTACGTGATGCACTCTCTGATGTAACCCAAATCCTGCCATATCATAAAGTTGCTGGCTCATTTCAACACCGGGGATGTAACATCTCTTTTTAGCAGGAAAAGTAGCAGGAGCTTCTTCAGCTTCTTCGGCTCCTTCGGGAGAAACTTTCGACTGAGGCGCTTTTTGTTCTGACACTGGCTTTTTTATCACAGGCACCAGTTCAAACTCTCGAACAGGTATTTGCTCGGGCTCATAAACAGGTATATGGGCCGGTTTTTCAGCAAGCTCCTGAGCAGGTCTTTTATAGAACTTTGCGTGGAATTTCTCATAGAAGGCCTTAGGAATTCTTCTCCTCTTAGCAAGGGCCGGGCAATACCTGTAACCTGCAGCGCTGACAACAGCTTTGCCTTTTCCTTCCGTAATCCCGCTCGAGACAGCCCCAAACATAGAAATAGAGTAGTTAGCCTGGCTGTAAGCACCGCCGGCTCCAGGAAAAGAAAGATTTGAGCCAACTGTGACACCTTTCATTCCGCCGGAGATAAGCAGGATATCAACATTCCATGGCAAGGCCTCTGCTACTGCGGCATCATAGACTTGATCCCAGTTGCGATCCACCGCGCCTTCCAAGCTTACCTTTCCAACATAAGCGTAACCGGCTTTCCTCAAAAGATTCGTATCCACATTAGAGTCAATAAAGACCAACAGAGGCTTTCTCCTTGGTCTGCGAGTACGAACAAGTGAACTTGCTATTTCAAAACCCCTGCCGTGATGGTAATTATCAGGGCCGCCAAACACGGCCCCAACACTATTAAGGAAGCCGCCGAAAACACCAAACGGGCTTTCATAAGGTAA
Source organism: Candidatus Aegiribacteria sp. (assembly GCA_048635425.1). Classification (GTDB taxonomy): domain Bacteria; phylum Planctomycetota; class Phycisphaerae; order Sedimentisphaerales; family Anaerobacaceae; genus NIOZ-UU13. The sequence continues at coordinate 4,597 of JAIVYN010000135.1, read as the reverse complement.
TGATTTAAGAACACCTCTGAGCCCTCTCATGTCATCCTGGTTACGAGGATTGAATATCCGTTCATAGACCTGGTCATCACTATTAGGTCCATTCGGGAAGTATGCCTTTATAGTCCCCCAGCCTCCATGAGTCCAATAGGGCAAATAGGGAGGGAACGTTGTAATCGGCGGTGTCCGTGTCCTGTAGTTGGAAATTGAGGTGGAATTGATACTCACCTCCGAACTGGAAGAAGAATCGGAGTCACCGCCTACAGCAGAAACATCCTGAGACTGGCTGGTAGCGACATCCGTGTTTACATTAACCACTGTTTCGGGAGTGCTAATAGGGAGTTCACCGGTTTGTCCTTCTACGTAGGAATTCGCAAAAAGCATCAACATTGGGACTAACGTTGCAAACAGCTTTTTCATCATTATTCTCCTTAATAAAAATTTCGCTTTCTCATTAAACTAACACTTATCAACACCCTCCTGATGTATCAAAATAAGTGTTGTTTTCTTTGCCGATATCGCCTCCTTCCTTCCCCCAAAAAATTACAATTATTATCAAATATCCAACTTTTACCGGTATCAGGCTGTGCAGGAATTGGTTGATTTAAGCCGCCTTTGCGAGAAGAAATCGAACAGGCAAATAGAGGGTAACAAGACATCAACTGCGCGAACAGAGATGCCGGAATCCACTTTAATCCGCTAAGAGCATCCATTCTCAACCCACCAACAAATGTTACACAATCACAATCACCCTCCTGGAAAATCGTGGCTATGTAAATTCAATTATAACATTATCGGACGTGATGGCAAAGAAAAAAAAGAAATATTTTTACCTCCTCCTCAGCAGTAAGAGGATATTATACCGATATAAGGAGACTGTAGCATGATTACAGAAACGTTTTTCAATCATATTCAGTGGATTTGCCCTCAAACCAACAGGATTTATCGCTTTATTGCCAACGGCATAATCATTTTCTCTACAGCAACTCTTTATGCCGTTGGCCTCAAAGCGGAAAATCCCGGGGCCTGGAGCAGAGCCCCAGTTTTATTTGGTTTACCAAAGGTGAAATACTCTGTAATGTTACTACAGTCTCGATATAAGCGATATTTGATAAGGATTCCAGCGATATCTGTTACAAAACAGAACCCAAATAAATTCTATTTAATCTCGACGACAGAGTTAAATCCACCGAAGGGATTTAATTCGGTCAATTCGTTATATGGGTCCTGCTGCCACTGTCCGTCAACAACCAGGCGATACCGATATCGTCCTGGAGAGAGGTTCATCTCCGTTTGCCAGACGCCGCTGTCACCGACCTTTTGCATCGGTGTTTGTTCCGGCTGCCAATTATTAAAGTCGCCGGCGACCTGCACACTGCCGGCGCGCGGATACAGAGTTACAAATACCACGGCATCCTTCACCTGGTTAACGCCGTAATATTCAGAAATCTTGGCGGCGGTGTCGAGTGGCTTCGGGCTTTCGGGGGCCGCTTCGGCGGTAGTAAACTCCTCGACGGGAAGGGCCAGGTGCATCTCGTCGGTCTGGGGGGCCAGCTCAAGCTCTACCGGTGGCTTTGAAGACTGAAGCAATTCGTCGGCGGTGGCGCTGATGGATTCGAGCTGGTCGGCCAAGGTGTTGACAAACTCGTGACGCTCCTGACTGGCCTGTGCGCCCAAGACCTCTTCGGCGAGGGAGCAAAAATCTGTATTGCCCCTGCTGGCCGGGTCGTACTCACTGACGGGTTGGCCAAAACTGGATGCTTCCTTGATCTTGGTATTGAAACTGACAACTGTCTTGAACATTTTGTCAGCGAAGTGGCTGCGCAATTCGGCCAAAATTTCTCTGGCCATCTTAGTCCTTATATCATACATGCTGGCCAAGACCCTGACATCGACCTGCTGGCTGTGCCGCCTGCAGAGTATGCTGAGAGTCTCAAGCTGCTTGCTAAGCCCGTGGAGCGCGAAGTAGCCGGTCTCGACGGGAACAATAACATCAGTGGCTGCTCTTAGTGCATTGAAGGTCAGCAGGCTCACGGCGGGTGGACAATCGATTACTGCGTAGTCATAATCGTTCTTTATCAGTTCCAGGGCGTCTTTCAGGCAGCATTCACGTTCGGCGATCCCGACCATCTGCTGCTCGAAGGCAGAGAGGTCGAAACTGGCCGGCGCCAGCTCCAGCCTGTCACTAATCTGCCAGAGTATTTCCGTGAGCTTAATCGGCTCGTTTCTGCTTGTGCTTATCAGGACATCGTAGATGCTTTGTTCGATCTGCTCCTCGGGCACAGCGAGGCCGACCGCGCAATGTGACTGGGGGTCCATATCGACCAGCAGGACTCCCTGGCCCGTGCCGGCAAGAGCACTGGCCAAGTTTATCGATACCGTTGTTTTGCCACAACCACCTTTTTGATTAACAACCGCTATGATTCTCATAATTTCTCTCCAGCCCCGGGTTCCTGTTTCGCAATTTACCACAAAACAGGTTCCGGTCTAAAATGACAGTCCGAAAAACTCCTTATTTGCTGTAGAAAACGGCTTTTCAACACTATAAAAACAAATAAACACCTTTTAATTATTCGGCAAAAAAATACCAAAAACTTTATCTTTTTATGGGACGGGCCAATAAAAACACAATTAGCCACACGGGTAGCCGATATTACCGGGCTATTGGCGGTGATGAAAAGGTACACAAGAAAGCCCTGAGTGTACGCTGTGGCATCATAGAAGCGGTATCGATAATTTCTATTGCCAGTATAAAAAAACCTATTTTCTCTCAACGAACCGGCTTTTCAGTTTGGATTATTCAGGTAAACTGGTATATTGTGCAGAGATGTAGATAAAACGTAGTGCACCGGTTTGTGTAATGGGTGCGATCGCCGGATATATATAGAAATTAGGAGGCAGATTTATGAAAGAGGAAATTATCGGACGTCGCAGTTTTTTGAGGTATGCCGCTGCGGTTACGGCTGGGACAGGCCTGCTGGGTGAGTCCGGCTTTGCCAGAAGCGAGCAGAAGGGCGCCAAACTGCTCAAAGCCCTTCAATTAGGGATGCTGCCGAAGAAACTTTCTGATGCTGACAAGTTTAAATTAGCGAAGAAATGCGGATTCGATGGCATCGAAGGTTCTCCAATGGAGGACCTCGATGCAGCCCGGCGTCTTGGCAGGCTGGCACGGCAGGCCGGGGTTCCGATTCATTCAATCGTGTACGGCGGCTGGGGTGCGCCGTTTTCCGACCCCGACCCAAAGGTAATAGAAAAGGGCCTGGCAGGAATGGAGACCGCCCTGCGCAGCGCCAAGGCGCTGGGCGCTGAGACAGTGCTGTTGGTGCCCGCGGTAGTCAAGGAGAACGTCAGCTACGCCCAGGCCTATAAACGCTCGCAGAGGCACATCCGGAAACTGCTGCCGTTAGCTGAGGAGCTCGGCGTGGTCATCGCGGTCGAGAACGTCTGGAACAAGTTTCTGCTGAGCCCGCTCGAATTCGCACGGTACGTGGATGAGTTCGAGAGCCCGTGGCTCAAGGCCTACTTCGATATCGGCAACGTAATCCTCTTCGGGTACTCGCAGGACTGGATACGCACGCTCGGCAAACGCACCGTCAAAATCCATCTGAAAGATTTCAAACGGAGTGGCTATAAATGGACCAATCTGCTCGATGGTGACGTGAACTGGCCGCAGGTACGCCGGGCATTGGATGAAATCGGCTACGACGGATTCCTGACGACTGAGTTAAGAGGCGGTGACGAAGCTTATCTGACCGACTTAGCCGGCCGTATCGACAAGATTCTTGCGATGTAGCAACCTAATACAATAGCGCAAGGTAGTTAGCCAATTGCTCGCATGTTATTGCTGCATAAGCAGTTATAGTAATTAAGTTAAAGTCAAAATCCGATCTAAAATCTATATTTCGAACATTCGAGATTGTTTTGAAGTTTCGATTTAGTGCTTCGAATTTCCACCAATCAACAAATGGATGCTTAGAATAACTTAGTACCTCATAATCAGAATGTCAAATTCAGACTGGCCCAAACTGTAAACAACATAAAGCCATCAATGCATGAACAATGATGGCTTTATATGATTTAAAATCATCAGATGCTTATTTCTTCTTTGCTTTTTTCTTTTTCTTAGCTACTTTCTTTTTTGCTACTTTTTTCTTTGCTTTCTTCTTTGCCATTTTAAGCTCTCCTTGCAATTAAAAAAAGTTTTAATAGACTGGCTCAACTCCATTAAGTCATTTCTTCAGAGTATTGTGGCATTAACAATATATTTTTCAACAAAAAAGTAGAAAGTGCTTATATTTTTTTTGTTTTTATTATTCCATCAATATCCAATGATGCGGTTATAAAAAGAGTTGAGATTTTTCCAGCCAAGTTGTTACGAGAGCATTAAGTTCTTCATCCTGGTAATTGAACTTGGCAATTATTATTTTTTCTTTCTCTGATAATCTTCTGTAACCCCAAACCCACCTTTTTTTTGTTTCTTTTTTACCATTCCGGCTGAAGTATTCAGGGAGATTAACATGGAAAAATGAGATGCCATCGGCACCTCTTAAAATGTTCACACGTCTCGAACCGCCCGTTTCGTGAAAGCGTATCAGGTGAAAGACATTAT
>JAIVYN010000134.1:0-10423 GCA_048635425.1 Candidatus Aegiribacteria sp. | reverse complement strand
TGCACGCAAAGGATATTTCCGTAGAGCACGCCGAAGCTGAGCGGGGCAAGGTAACCGGCACGCCGGTAGGCTGCGCCTGTGGCGATGGCGTCATCGACTGGGCCAGGGTCATCGAAATTGTCAGTAAGAAGACCCCTCGCGACATCGTATTTTCCGTGGAGTGTGGTACGCCCGACCAGGCACAACGCAGTCTCAAGCATCTCAAGGGATTAGTCTAAGGACTGCCGGTGTTGTTGATAAGCTTTAGCTTTTTGAAAAGCTAATGATATTTTCGTTCAAGGTTTGGGTTGCATATTAGTTCTTACAAATTATAATAGAGCGATTGTGGAAAGTGCTGGTAAAGATCAGCTTTTTCCCCTTTGATTGTGAGTATTGATAACAGATAGTTGCATACCCGAGAGGGAGGAGAATGCAGCAAAACAATGAACGTCAATTTTAGGAGTGCTGAAATGAACAATCGCGAAAATATTACTCGGCGTAATTTTATGGCTTCCGCTGCCGCAGCAGCAGTAGCGGTTTCGACGGCAACCTCTACGACGCGGGCGGCAGGGACTTCAAAGAAGTTCAAACTCAAATATGCACCAAACTTTGGCATGTTTCGCCAACACGCAGGCAGGGATGAAATCGACCAGCTTAAATTTATGGCCGACCAGGGCTTTTCCGCTATGTTTGATAACGGCCTGATGAGAAAGCCGAAGGATTTGCAGGAAAAGATTGCAAAAGAAACGGACCGATTGGGTATGACCATAGGGCCGTTTGTACTGTATGCCGATTTCAGTGTAAAGTCATTTGTTACTCGCGATAAGGCGATACGCGAGATGCTGATAAACAAGATGAAGGACGGGGTCGAGTTCGCCAAGCGGGTCAACGCCAAATGGGCGCTGGTCGTGCCGGGTCGATTCGATGAGGGCCTTGAGTGGGATTATCAGACAGCTAACGTAATAGAGAACCTTAAGCATTGCGCCAAAGTATGCGAGCCGTCTGGACTGGTGCTCGTACTTGAACCTCTGAATGCGTGGACGAATCATCCGGGACTGTTTTTGACAAAGATTCCGCAGGCATATCAGATTTGCCGGGCGGTTGGCAGCCCTTCCTGCAAAATTGTCGATGACATTTATCATCAGCAAATCACCGAAGGTAACCTTATCCCGAATATCGATATGGCCTGGGACGAAATCGCCAGTTTTCATCTGGGTGATAATCCGGGCCGCAAGGAACCAACAACCGGAGAGATCAATTACAAAAACATCTTCAAGCATCTCCATAAGAAAGGTTACAAGGGCGTATTATGTATGGAGCATGGCAGAAGCAAGCCGGGTAAGCAAGGCGAGATGGCGGTCATTGAAGCTTATCGAGCCTGCGACGATTTTTAGTCCGGCTGATTTTTTAAAAGAATTTTGGAGGCGCATAAGGTAATTGAAACAAATTTAATCGAAAGGGATTATTTATGAAGAAGAAATTAAACAAAAAAATCAGTAACATTTCGCGAAGGAGTTTCATTAAGACCTCGGCAACCGGTGTGGCGGCGGTCCTGGCCGGCAAGAGTGTCGTCTTTGCTGCGCGCGCTAACAGAAAGATGCGAGTGGGGCTGATTGGCTGCGGCGGACGGGGCAATGGGGCTCTAAAAAACTGCATGGACGCAGGCGAACATATCGAGAATCTGGAGCTGGAAGTCATAGCAACGACCGACTGGTTCAAAGAAAGGGCGGTGAAAGCCGGGAAAAAATATAATGTCCCTGCGTCACGTTGTTTCTCCGGCGCCGATGGCTACAAGAAGCTACTCGACACAAATATCGATGTTGTTGTAATGGCGACCTCGCCGAATTTCCGCCCCGTGCATTTTGAGGCATCAATCAAAGCGGGCAAACATGTCTTTATGGAAAAGCCCGTTGCTGTCGACCCACCCGGTGCCCGAAGAGTCATCGAAGCCGGCGAGCTGGCCAAGCGCAAAGGCCTGGGAGTTGTTGCCGGCACGCAGCGCCGCCATCAGAGAAACTATCTCAGAACCGCTTATGCCGTCAAGAGCGGCGCCATCGGCGAGATTGGAGGCGGCTGTGTCTGGTGGTGTGGTGGCGCACTATGGTATAAGACAAAGAACCCGGGCGAGAGCGATGCAGATTACATGGTACGCAACTGGGTCAGCTTCACCGAGATGTCGGGCGACCATATCGTCGAGCAGCATGTTCACAACCTCGATGTTGCCAACTGGTATATCGGTCATCCGCCGAAAACGGCCCTTGGCTTCGGGGGGCGCGCCAGGCGCAAGACGGGCAACCAGTTCGACTTCTTCAGCATCGACCTCGATTACGGTGACGGTTGTCACATCCACAGCATGTGCCGCCAGGTCAACGGCTGCGACGGCGGGGTAAGGGAGTTCTTCAGAGGTACCAGAGGCGAGACAATGGGCGGCGGCGGCCTCAAGCAGACCAGAAAGAGGGGAGAAATCGAGGTGCCGGACTTCCCCGAGCACGGCGGCCCGTATTGCCAGGAGCATGTTGACCTGCTCAACAGTATCCTCGCCGGCAAGCCGCTCAACGAGGCCCGCAATGTTGCCGAATCCAACCTTACCGCGATCATGGGCCGAATTTCCGCCTATACCGGCAAACTGATTAGGTGGTCAGACCTTACTGAGAACAAGGATTCGCCATGGTACAACCTCACTCTCAAGCCGAGCGCCGAAGACTTCGAAAAGGGCGAGGTTGTAGCTCCACCGGACGATATCGCTGCGGTCCCGGGGGCTGAGAGAAGCCGAAGAGGATAACAGTTTTTGCTTTTGTCAATGTGCTTTGTGGAGCACCAGGTAAGGCGAAAACTTGCACTTTGACACTTGTGAACTGTCAGCAAAAAAGTCGCGCTGTCACAGGCGCGGCTTTTTTATTTATAAGCTTAAACTGACCAAATTTCTTTGTCATTCCCGCGAAAGCGGGAATCTATACTATTGCCACAGTTTTGGATTCCTGTTTTCACAGGAATGACAATCTGCATTATGTTCTTGTCAAGGCAGCACTTACTCCAAAGTTTGGCTCAGGATAGGTCAGTTTGAGTTATAAGCCTAATGTCCCGCTGTAAGGAACTGTAGGTATTCCGAAACTCCGGAGGCTGATTAGTATCCTGTAACACGCCTGTTAGTCCTAAGGACTCCTTTCGGAGAAGCGTGCGTTTCCATATCTAATTTAATGGGTGGCATCCTCAAGCGAGTCCCGAAAAGTCGGGACGAGCTTGAGGATGGCGCCGAATAACTACCAGTAACCACCACGCATTTTTCGTGTTACAGACTATTAGAGCCTATCCAAATAACCCGCTCTATTGCGGCCGGCTGCAAAGCCCGATGCCTGCGTTGTCGGTGAAAAAATATTCTCAACGTGGAGAAAACCACTTCTGGCGAGCATTTTTGGCCTGCCGCCTTGGCCTCGAACTTTTCGCTCGGCCTCATAACGACCCGGTTATTCGGATAAGCTCTTAGTCTAATTCGGCTATTTCTGTAAATCTTACCAGGGCGCCTGCCGATTGTGGATGCGGCTCTATTGTTCCAACCAGCCCCACTTTCCGGTCTATAAGCCTGCTCAGTTTTAGCTTCGAGACCTGGTCGCTCGGTAGAGCATAACAGACAGTTTTTCCCGCTTCGTTTATTATACGGTAGTGCCCCGGGCCGTAAGTCGTGAAAGTTCGAAGCCGCCCTACAGCCGCAAATCTGCCCAGGTCTTGAAATCCCGCCAGTCTTGTGGCACGGGCCTTATTTATTCGTTCCTTAATTTTCTGCAACTGCTCATTCTGAAGCTGAACTTGTTTTGTTACCGCCAAAGCTAATTCAAAGCCCTCTACCTGCTTAAGCACAAACGCCGCATAGCGTGCAACCTTATCGTCAGCTTTGTTCTCGGCAATCTTAATAAGCGCCTCTTTCATATTTGTGTAGTTCTGCTGCTCTCTTGGTTTAGCACGTTCGGCCTCGACTTGCTCTCGCAGGGCGTTATATTTTTCGAGCAATGTCTCGGTGGGGACCGGTTCGGGAACAACCTCTTCGGGAACCTCGTTTGGTTCAGTCGTCGGTTCAACAGCCGGTGTCTTAACTGCCGGTGTCTCAACAGTTGGAGCAACCACTTCAACCGATGGTATAGGCTTTGTAAAATTGATGCTTACCCAAAGATAGGCAAAAGACGGAGGGACTATTTTATAATAATCGTCCAACTGCTCGCCGAACAGCTTGACTTTGTCACCCTTGTCGAGCTTTCCCTGCAGGGTCGTGGAATATAACGGCCTTTGGGTATCGGACCCGGCATAGACGCGTACCCTGTCACCGGTAACAGTGCCGAGGGTAGGATTGTCCGTGTCAATGCTGACATACTGCATAGAAATCCAGGAAAAGCTTCCCGCCGGCGGAACAATTCGGGCCCAGCTAAACTGTTTGCCTATCACTTTTACTTTGTCGCCTTTACTGAGCTTGCTGCACTCGTAAAAGTTCGTACCGGGACCGGAGCGGACATAGAGGTTGTCACCGGTTATCTCGGCCATATAGGGGGGAGCCGGGGTGTCGGCTTCGTCGGGGCCGCTGGGCGTAGTGGCAGCTTCCTGGGCAAAGCCGACGGACACTAAACATATTAAAATAACGATAGCGAACAATTTGATGTAGGATTGCATTTTTCTATCTCCCTAAAAATAAGTTCCTATTCCCCAAATCAACAAACTTTCAAACCGCCAAATAACTCTTCGATCTTTCAAATTAGCACCCGTCCAGGCGATTGTCAACTTTTTTATTGGATTAAATATAGCCTCTATCGACGTTATTTTCCAACGATACTTCGGCAATTTTGCCGGTCTAAGTATGCTTATTAATGAAATTTTCGGGAATTTTACCTTAAAATTATGTTGGCTATAATATTGAACATTGCTTAGTTTGTAAAGAGGCAACATCGGAACAATTAGCAGACGCCCCCATTTGAAATTGGGTTTGTTTGGGTTTGTTTTTTTGGGCCTGAAGGCAGTTTCATTTTCATAATCCTCTATAACATATAAGTTTACGTTCATTTTGGGCCTTTAACGAAATTGGGTTTGTTTATTCGGACCAAAAAATCATCTTTTTTTCTGTAATCCTTTGTTATAAGTGATTTTACATTCATTTGGGCTTTTCGGAAATTGGGTTTGATTGGGTTTGAATTGGGTTTGTTTTCACCAAGTGTCCAATTGGATTTATTTTCATAATCCATTGTATTATAGATGTTTACGCTCATTTGACTTTTTCGGAAATTGGGTTTGTTTTGCATAAAAAGGGGTGATTTGTAGAGGGTTCTCGACAGATGTAGTGCCTTATAGGCACGTAAATATCTGGATTCTCGATTCTTGTATAGCGTATTGCGTATTGCATAGATCGTAGCCCAAGTTTGCATATGGTAGTTTGAAATCCGAAATCCTAAGCCCTAAATCCTAAACAAATCCAAATTACACAAATTTAATGTTCAAAACCTTGTCTGGCTTGACAGATAATGCTTTTTGGCGTGTATCTGCTGATACGAAAACGTGCGGTTCTCCGCTATATCTATCGCCTACTAGCGGCTTATGTTTGCCTGCTGGCTAACATACGGGTATTTTAACAATGTTACAAACAATAGTCAACAAAAAAATGACCAAAAAAGCACTTTTTTTGGCCGCTCCCTGAACTCATTCGACTACACCTTCGGCTGCGCTCAGGGCTACGGCTAATTCAGATTAAACTCCGCCGAAGTGATATAAGAGAAACGAATTATTTTTTTCTTGAAAATCTGATTTCTGTAGTATATATTTTTCGTGGCGGCTGCACCCTGATATTTTGTAACAATTGCGAGGGCGTTCTGTGTTAGGGATTTTCGTCAATAACACAATTGGCACTTATTTATTAGTGTTACTTTTTCTGTTCTTTGTGCCTTATATATAGGAGACAGAGATAGTTTACCTATTTGAAGGGAACCGAAAGTGAAAACAAGACTCTCATGCTTGTTTTTGGCTTTATTGCTCCTTGCCACCGGCTGCAGGAAAAAACCAACTACCTCAATAACACCATTACATCAAGCAGCCAGAGCAGGTAACATCGAGCAGCTCCAATCTCTGATCTCCAGCGGCGCCGATGTAAACGCAAAGGACCGGAACGGATGGACACCCCTTCACGAGGCAGCACAACAGGGCCGGAAAGATGCGGCCGAATTCCTTATCTCAAACGGCGCCGATGTAAATGCAAAAAACAAAAACGGCTGGACCCCGCTGTTCCTGGCACTCCCCAGCGCTAATAAAGACTTAATTGCCTTATTTGTAAACAATGGAGCCGATATCAACGTCAAATGCGGCCGTGACCAAGAAACTCCCCTGCACTACGCAGCCAGAGAAGGCCACAAGGAAATATCTGAACTACTTATCACTAACGGTGCTGATGTAAATGTTAAAAATGATTATGAATTGACACCGCTGCATTTGGCTATTCAAGAGAGCCATAAGGAGGTAGCGGAAATACTCATTGCCAAGGGTGCTAATGTGAATGCACTACACATCGCGGTACGTAAAGGCCACAAGGATATAGTGGAACTACTTTTGGCCAAAGGCGCCAACATGAACGCAAAATACGTAAGCGGCTGGACACCTCTCCACATGTCGGCATATTGGGGCCAGAAAGATGTAGCGGAACTACTTATTGCCAAGGGCGCTGTGGTTAACACAAAGGATAAATCCGGCCAAACACCCCTGTGGGAGGCAGTACAGCAAGGACATGCAGACGTTGTCGATCTCCTGCTTGCCAAAGGTGCCGATACCTACGTTAAGGCTGGTTGGAACGATGGGACTCCACTACATGAAGCGGCTCGAAGGGGACACAAGAATGTAGCTGAATTGCTTATCAGCAACGGTGCTGACGTCAATGCAAAAGATAATTATGACGAGACGCCACTTCACAGGATTAGCTCAGGCCTTTGGAATTTTGGAATAGTTAGTAAGTCGAGCGATCAAAGATACAAGGATGTGGCTGAGCTGCTTATTAAAAATGGCGCTGATATCAATGCAAAGGACCAAAATAGCAATACACCCTTGTTAGTTACAATAAACCATTACCAGTGGGATTTAGCGGAGTTGCTCATTGCCAGCGGCGCTGATGTCAACGTAAAGGATCAGCATAACAATACGCCTTTGTTAGCTGCACTTAGCCTTCATAACCGAGATACAGCAAAACTGCTCGTTGCTAAAGGCGCCAATGCTAAAGTTCAGAACGATGCTGGTGAGACGCCGCTTTTACTTGCGCTTTCTTGTCAATACATAAATGTAGCTGAATTACTCGTAACCAAGGGCGCCGATGTTGATTCACAGGACTTAGAAGGCAAGACACTCTTACATTTTGCGGCCCTTGAGGGCGACTTCGAATTGGCCAAGCTCCTCATTTCCAAAGGAGCTGACGTCAATATAAAAACCTGTGGCGGCTTGACGCCGCTGCACTATGTAGCTCGCGGACACAAGAACGTAGCCGAACTTCTTCTTGATAATGGTGCCGACGTCAATGCAAAGGATAAGTACGGCAACACACCTCTGCATAAAGCAGTTCTCCGGGGCAATAAAGATATAGTTGAATTGCTCCGCAAGCACGGAGCTAAAGAATGATCACGAAATCCCTTTTAGAAATGACAGGATTTGCAGGATTTCGGCTACTGCTTTTTCACGACTGGCACCGGTTAGATTAAATAGTTCGGTGTTAGAATAATTTTTTACTTTAGAAATAAGGCCGGCCCCTTTCTGCGCTACAGTGGCCAATACCGGCTTCTCGGATGCAAAGAGTCGGCGCACTGCTGCGACAAACTTTTCCGAGAAGCATTCCATCTTACCAATCTCGTCAATAACAAATAACTCGACATCTGCTTGCTCGACATCCAAAATTGGCACCACCGATTCTTCAAAGCCAGCAACATCTACACCATATTTACCCACTCTCCAAGGCCCTTTGATTTTTATATGAGCAAGTATCCCCTCGGCCCCATCGAATCGCTTCCAGCTAAAACCTTTGCGAACATTATTTTGACGAATCTCCTGCGTATAAAAACCTGCCACCTTTTCGCACCCTAAAGTATCTATAATCTTCATTATAGCGGTCGTCTTACCGCAGCCCGGCAGACCGGTTAACAGAATTTTGGCAGATTTAGACGACATAACCACAATGGTTAATTGGTGAGTGGTTAATTAGTTAATTTGTTGGCTGAATACTCACCACTCACTACTCACCAATAACCTGTTACAAATTTGTGCTTCGGATTTACCTTACTATTTTGTACTTCTTACGGTCTTTTGCTTTTGACCCAGCTTTTTATTTTAGCAGCCGAAAGGGTATTTAGCACATCGCCCTTCGTTGCCCAGCCCCGAGCGGCGGTGGCCACGCCAAAGCCCATCAGGCCCAGCCCGGCAACACTGTGCGCATCGGTTCCGATGACCAGCTTGACTCCCGCCTCGATTGCCATCCTGCAATGGATGTCCTTAAGGTCCAGACGCCACGGATTTGCATTGACCTCCAGAGCTGTGTGTGTCTGAGCCGCGTGCCTGATTACAGCGGCTATGTCGAGGTCCATCGCCTCCCGCTGGCCGATGAGCCTGCCCGTCGGGTGAGCGATACAATTGACATACGGATTGTCCATCGCCTTCAAGGTGCGTGTTGTTACCTTTTCACGCGGGCTGGCCAGGCCCGAATGTATAGAAGCTATTACAAAATCCAGCTCCGCCAGTAATTTATCATCAAAATCCAATGACCCATTGGCAAGGATATCAACCTCTGTTCCCGCAAAGATGGTTATACCTTGTAGTTTTTCGTTGAGTTTTCGGATTTGCCTGATTTGCTGAGCCAATCGTTCTGCCGACAGGCCATTGGCAATTGCAGACGACCGTGAGTGGTCCGTAATACAAATATATTTATAACCTATCTCTTTCGCAGCCTGGGCAATTTCGGATATATCGCAATCGCCATCGGATGCGATTGTATGCACGTGAAAGTCGCCCTTGATGTCACCAGCCTTAATCAATTCAGGTAAAGAATTAGTCTTTGCCGCCTCAACCTCACCTCGGTCTTCGCGCAGCAGCGGCTCAATATAATCGAGCCCGAGCTTCTGATAGATTTCTTCTTCGACCGGCCCTGCAATTATTCTGTCCCCCTTGAACAGACCGTATTCATTCAGCTTCAGCTTAGCCTTGATGGCGATTTCTCTCAAGCGCACGTTATGCTCTTTTGAGCCGGTAAAGTATTGAGCTGCAGCGCCGAAACTTTCCTGCGGTACGACACGCACATCGACCTGAACGGGTCCGGTCTCGGTTTGGATAATCGCTGAGCCTTTTGTCGGCCCGGCTGCAAGGACCTCCTCGACGAATCCTGCGCTGGTAAATCCCTCTATAATCCGCTCAGAGGTTTTTTTACTCTTACCAGCAGCAACGAGTATATCAACGTCCCCGATGGTCTCCGCTCGACGTCGCAGCGAGCCGGCGGTCTGGATTCTTTGAGTACCGGACAGCTCCCGGAGCAAATAAATAACCATCTCCGCCGCCCCCATAGCCTCATCGAGCCTTATTCGCCCTGTGGACCTTTCCAAAAACTCAATCCCTCTTGTGATTGCTGCCGCTTTTTTATCACCAAAGCCAGGCAGCGCAGCGAGAGAACCGCTCTTAATTGCACCTTTCAGTTTAGCGATGCTCGTTACATTTAGTTTTTCATAGACTGCTTTTACGCCCTTCGGCCCCATGCCCGGCACCTTGAGCAATTCCAATAACTTCGGCGGGATTTTTTTGAGCAACTGCCGGTGAGCGGTTATCATGCCGGTCTTTATAAACTCTTCAATTTTGGCAAGGCTTGATTTTCCGATACCGGGTATCTTTGCTAATTGGCCCGTTGCCAGAAGCGTCTCGACGTCGGTCGGCATATCTCCAATAACCCGACCGACCTTTCGGTAGCTGTTAATGCGGAAACGGTCCTCGCCGAGTATCTCCATAACATCGGCCATTTCATCAAAAAGTTCGCTAAGAACAGCGTTTTTCATAAGGTTGATTATAACGGTTTTCAAAACCATTCAAAGTGTTAAAATATCCTCTATGAGCAAAGCTGATTGCGATACTTGTCTGACGACAGTCAAGATTCGAATAGGCACTTCAGGATGGTATTATGACCACTGGAAGGAACTGTTCTATCCTGCCGGTTTGCCGAAGAGCAAATGGTTTGAGCACTACGCACAGCATTTCGACACCGTGGAGATCAACAACACTTTTTACCAACTGCCAAAACAGGAAACTCTCGAAAACTGGCACAAGCTCGCCCCCAAAGGTTTCCTCTACGCCGTAAAGGCCAATCGATATATAACCCATATCAAGAGACTGACGGATACCTCCGAACCGCTCCAGCGCTTCTTCGAAAGAATCGACATCTTGAAAAGCAAGCTCGGCCCTGTCCTAT
>JAIVYN010000133.1:0-10557 GCA_048635425.1 Candidatus Aegiribacteria sp. | reverse complement strand
ATCGGAGTAAAAACCGTAGGCGCTGAAATGGTGTTTCATCGACTCACCCATATTCAGCACGTCAATGACCGCCGGCACAATCGCGATGACCCGCTTATCGACCGCCGCGGTCAGCCAGGTTGTCCAGCCGCGCTTGGAACCTCCGAAAACCACAAACTCATTTATATCGAACTGACCTTTACTGACGGACAAGACATGACTATGAATCGTATCCATTGCCCGCACGGCGCTTTTGGTCATCGGCAGCAGCAGCGGCCACGTATTATCACCGGTGCTCATATATTTATCGAAGGTGTAAGCGATAATCGCATCTTCAGAACGAGGCCTGCCCCCGTCGGGGAAAATCAAAGGCTGGTTCGGCACCATTCTCAGCGCTGCAACAACTGTATTGGTAAGAACAGCAACGCCCGCCACCATCGAGTCCGCTTTAGTCGGAGCAGAGCTATTGTTACTGCCGCCCGTTATCGCGAGCAGTGCTTTATTGGAAGTCACCTTGTCCGGTTTGACTATCGTAAGCCAATGCTTCCAGAGGGTTCTGTCCACCTCATCCTTGCTGCGCCACGACTGCGAGGTCATATCCAGCACATAAGCTGTATAACCTACACCTGCGATAGTATTCACGACACTGTAGCGGTAATTTTCATCCGGCGCCTTAACATAATCGTCCAATGGCGTCCCGAAAGCGAGCTGCGCCGCGACAAGAACCAGCACCAGAGTTACAAATTTATATCTCGATTTCATCAGTTTACCTTTCGTTTTCTCCGGCCCGCAAGCCGGCCCTGTTACATTTACACCTTCGGCGGAAAAATGACCCGCAAATATTCAGCGGTCGGGTGGCACCCTCAAGCTTGTTTGGGGGTGGATCTTCCCAACTGCGTTAAACCTTCGGCGGAAAAATGCCCCGCAAATATCCTGCGATCGGGTGGCACCCTCAAACCCTGGCCCGAGCTCGTCGAAGGCTTGTTTGGGGGTGGATCTTCCCAACTGCGCTAAAACTTCGGCGGAAAGATGCCCCTCAGATATTCAGCGTCATAGCGGCAGCTTTCCTCAACACCCAACGGCATCTTTGTCCCTTCCATCACAATCCATCCTCGATAGCCGATATCGTCCATCGCCTCGCGGACTCGTTCAAAAT
Source organism: Candidatus Aegiribacteria sp. (assembly GCA_048635425.1). GTDB lineage: Bacteria > Planctomycetota > Phycisphaerae > Sedimentisphaerales > Anaerobacaceae > NIOZ-UU13. The sequence goes on along the minus strand of JAIVYN010000133.1, from coordinate 9,422 downwards.
CTATCGAGCCTTTGCCGTACAAATCGTCGTAATCCTTGGCATGAAACTCGCAGATGTATTTGCCGAGCCGGCGTATCTCCTTGTAAATGTCATAGCCCGCCTTATGCGAGTTTGCCACATCGTAATAAACCTTAACGGCAGACGAACCGACGCGGTCGATGATTTCCAAATGCTCTTCGGCACTGAGCCACGATTCGATACCGAGACAAACACCGGCCTCTTCCGCCTTCGCAGCCACCCGCTTGAGCCGTTCGACAACAACGTCTTTGCCCTTTTCGTCGTCTCGCAAATCGCCGTTGCCGAAAAAGGCCAAGAGAACAATATTGACACCAAATATCTTGCAGACGTCAATGCCTTCGGCAACCCATCGCTCGGCCCGCGGGTCGCTCTTGTAAGGGATGTTATTGAGAACACCCATCGCCAGGGATGCAATCTCCATATCCTGTCGGAGCACCTCGTCGAGAAAACGCCTCTGCAAATCGGCATCGAACAACGGCAGCGTATCTTCTCCCCTTCCAAAATCCACCTGCACACCATCAAGTCCTATCCGCTTGGCTATCTCAAGTGAAGCCGGGTCCGCCGTCTTACCTATTGTCCAGTCACAGACCGCGAGCTTAAAACCACGAGGTGTTTCTTTCCTCGCTTCCGCAAATGGTCTGCACGAAGAAACCATAGTCAATCCCGCCAGCGCCCGCGCGCCATTGACCAAAATCCGCCGTCGAGTTATACCTGAGTGTTTCATTTGCATATCTCCACAAATATACAAAAACCAGCACCGCTATCTATAAAAACCATCCCGATATTTTCGTGCTCAATTCCCTACGCTTTCGCACCTTTAAGGTTGGCGTCAAGTTTCTCCTGGCTCCTGAGCAGCCGCTTCCACGTTACCTTGCGCCCTGTATAAGCAGCGGTCCGGCCAAGGATTGTTACAAGATTGCTGCGGACACTCGGCGCAACCGTCGGATTATCAAAATTTCCGCCGGTAATATCCTTATGGAAAGTTGCAACGTTAGTAACCGCTCCATCCTTATATATGCCGGGGCACTTTCCACCGCGGTAGAAGTTTTCACCACGAATAATCACCTGTCCGCCGTATTCCGTCTCGAGCACACCTTTGGAACCAAACATACGATTCCTAATCCCCGAAGGCTGAGTGCCGTGGCCCTCGATCTGCTTTGAGCTGAACGTAATACCAATCTTGTTCGGATACTCAAAGAGAAGCGTGAAGTGGTCGTTGCAGGTCCCGACAGGACGAACCGTCCGGCCGCCCGTCCCAACCGCATAAACAGGCACGGCGTCCATAATCCAGCTCATCACGTCGAGCGTGTGGATATTTTGTTCTGTAATAATGTCACCGGACAGTATTCTATCCAATCCCCATGCCCGCAAACGGCTCTCGGAATCATCCGGATTATTCCGCCACGTATCGTACATACGCTTGAATGGACAACCCGCGTGGTAAATCGACTCACCAAAAGCAAATTCTCCCAGCGCACCAGCACGGACACGCTTAAGCGCTTCGAGGTAGAACCCATCAGCCCGGGTCTGGAAATCCACAAGGAAGCACAGCTTCTTACTCGATGCCTTCCTGCCACTTTGGCCTATACTTTGGCAGCCCGGCACATCCACAGCGATTGGCTTGGCGACATATACGTGACAGCCGGCATCCACCGCCGCAGCGGCCTGTTCCGGATGAAAATACGGCGGACTCTCTATCGCCACCGCATCCACCTTTTCTATGAGCTTGCGGTAACCGGATAGACCGCTGTATCGGCGGGACTGGGGCACATCGAATTTCCCGCCGCAACTATCAATCCTGTCCTGGAAATAATCTGAAACTGCAACGATATTGTATCCGCCATGCTCTTTAAGTAGACCGGTTATCCACGTCCCCCTGCCCCCGCAGCCGATTATGCCCAGATCAATCTTTGAGTTGGCACCGTAGCCGCGGACAAGCTTGGGTTTGACCACTGTAAACGACAGGGCCGCCGCACCGGCACCGGCAATGAACCCACGACGTGTAATCCGCTCCGGGTCCTTATTTACAACTGAAGTTTTTCGTTTTTCCGACATTTTGTAGTCCTCCTTTCACAAATAGCGTTAAACGTTCCTGCAAAATTGAGGTTAGGCATATATTATTTAAGAAAATCTGTTTTTTTTATTTTCTTAAATAATCACTTAGCTACTTATTAAATAATGACTTACTGGTTGAAAAGAAAAAATCAAAAAACAATTTTTTCTTTTCAAAGTATGCCTAACCTCCATTTTGCATAACTCATAAGTATATAAGTCATAAACAGCTTCTGCTCTTATGCGTTTTTTTGATTATCTTTCGAGTCTCAATCCCAATACACCGAGACACCTCTGCCCCATTGTAACTTCAATGTATAGATATGCAATTCTAATTCCGATGTGCCGGGAATAAAGTATTACTATTATGCATTAGTACTATATGCTTATATTGTTTCAAGTTCCTTCAGGAGTCGCACCGCCGCATCCACCATCATTTCACCGCCTCCGGGGGCAATCCGTGAGTTAACCGTCTCGTAACTGCCTTCGGCGAATGCCTTCTTCGTGGGGATATAACCGGGAGCATCCTGGCACAATTCGATTACCAGCGTGGTCGCAAATGGACTGGCGCGTTTTATAGCAAGACCTAAATCAACAAATACCTCGCCCGGCAGCCCGACCACGGCCACATCATGGCTCAGCCGAAAGACCTGGACCTCAAGCCCAATCGTCCGGCCGGGGCGCATCTCGAGCGCTAATATCTTATAAGCCTCGACCTGTTCGAGGAACGACAATTCCCTCGTACCGACTTTCTTAATGCTCTCATGGGCCCAGGCAACCTTCTGGGGCCCATATTGTTGAAGCGGCACCTCGACAACTTCGCTTCGCACTGCAAGGGCCGGCTCGGCTATAGTCTCCAGAGAATCTGATTTGGCTTTCACTGTTTCAGCTAACGTTTTCCCGATGAAGCCAGTCTTCAATCGCTCCTTTTTCGTAACATCGATGTGGTTGATGTCACCGCAAGTACCTGTGCCGAACAGCAGGACAAATTTGTCGCCATATATCTCGCGGAGTGACTGTTCCACGTAAAAAGGATAGTCGGCTGCATATTCGGTTCCGCCGACAGTGTCGAGGTGAAGGGTGAAGTTTACAAGCGCTGCGGCAGCGCTATCGTTGCCGGCCTCGCTGAAAAACACAATCCCGACCTCTGGGTCGATTGGGCCTGCGACACGGACGATATCAGGGTTCAGAATGCCGGGATTAAACCGGACGGTTCCGTTTTTCATGTGGAACCGCCGATTGAACGAGAGGCCCTTCTGCTCGGCTACTCCGGCTTTGAGCCGGATGGGCTTCGCTGCTTCGTTAGCTTGCGTTATGACCTTGACGACTTTCGCAGCCAGCTCAGACGAGTAATCTACCTTCTCATATGGGTCGCTGCCGAGCTTAGCCACTGCCATGTTATGTAAGTGTTTCCTCAGAGCACCAAAGTAGAGCGGTCCAGTGTGGCTGTGAGTGGCGGCAATGAGAATATTCGCGGCCGGTATGCCAGACTGTTTGGCGACCTGCCGACGAACACGCGAAGAAACATCAAGCGACAGACCGATGATGTCACAAAAGACTAACGCTGCGCGTTCCTTACCCTGACGAAGAACGATGGCCTTGGCGTGAAGAGGATTTGAGGTCCCGGTGCTCAGCCGTTCGCGAAAATATCCACTCATGCGATAAGGAATCGGTGGGGTGATATCAATAACTGCCAGACCCGCGGTCAGTTCAGGAACGTCAACAAACCTCTTACGTGAAGACGATGTTTTCTGACCGGTCAGTTCTTCTAAAAACAATCGGGTCTTTCGGGCCTGGGCTAAAGTTTGCTCGGCGTCTCCTCGGTCAAGGCATTCTATGACCAGCGGGCCATGTGTAAAGCCGCCCTTCTTAAGGCGGGCAAGGACCGCAGGAAAATCCACTTGCCCCGTCCCCGGCGTTACTGAGACATTCTTCGGATGCTTGTAATCCTTAACGCACATACCAGTCACAAGCCCATCAACAGTAGCCGCATCATCAACAGGGTCGAGTTTTCCGTCCGAGTAGAAAAAGATATTGCCCGGGTCATACCAGATGCGGAAATTCTTGTGGCCGACCATTTCGATGGTCTTGCGGCACTGCGGCCCGGTGGCATTGAGACCGCCGTGCGGCTTGATGCTGATGCCGACGCCTTTCTCTTCCGCATAATCGCAGCATTCGGAAATGGCCTTGTAATATACCTCGTAGAGCTTCTCATTACCTGTACCGCCCATTAGCAGGTTTTTGGCATCACAGGCGGCGCAGTTGTCGATGAGTTTCTTCAGACCCTCGATGCCCGCCTCAAGTGACTTTGCCACCGGGATTCCACCGCCATATACTGACAGTATCCCCAGACCGCGATTCTTAACTTCCCGTCCGACCTGCTCCGCCTCTTCAAGCGTGGTAGAGACCGAAATTACCAGCCGGGTCTTGGACTTGGTTGTCATCAGGCCGGCATACTTGAAACCCGCCTCGGCGATGGCATCGAGCGCCACACGGTAATCGTAATCGGCCCATGGACGAGTATAGCAGCCGATTTGCCATGGGCTCTCGGTCGAAGGGCCCGTCATAGTTGATGCGCATGATGTTGCGGCACAGGAAGCCGCGAAGCCTGCAGCACCAAGCTTGAGAGTTCGGCCCAGAAAACGCCGCCGGGACAGTTCTTCAAAAGAGTTCATCCGTATTTTCTCCTTATTTAAGGTTCAACTGCAAAAAAGTTGGTTACTTTAAGGTGAGTTTACCGGCTAAGACCATGAATAAGACGGATTTATCGCATTGTGGGCAACAGCATATATGTGTTATAAGGTCGCTTCGGCGCGTTGCCCTATCCTCCCCGATAGCAATGACATTATACCTATACATGCTGTTGCCTTAAAGCGTTAAATCTATGTGGCTTACATCAAAATGACCCTTAATATTCACCAACTTTTTTGCAGTTGTTCCTTATTTAATAACATCGATGTAAATGACAGCGCCTCGTGCGCCCTACCCTTCACGAATTTCACGTCTCTCTTGGTCGTATATCGTTCGGCGTCCGGTATCATACGACTGCATCGCCATTATACAGGCCACTGCATGTTGATAACCGGCGTCGATGGAGGCATTGGGTGTCTTGCGGGTCCGCAGACACTGAAGCCAATCGAGGAAGTGGTCGGGCCGCGGCACCTCCTTGACAGGATTCTTTCCGCGTATCTGCCCCATCCTTTTACCTCCACCTTCGGCGGTTATAAAAGGTGCATTCCAATTGACCATATCCATTACGCCCTGGTCGCCGAAGATTTTGAAGCTGTTGCCGCTGCCGTTACCGCAGTTCGTCGAGTAGCTGACCATAAATCCTTCCGGATAAATCCACAAGGCCTGAACATGGTCGGGGCAGGTAAAGTTGTGCTCGTCCTTCCAGGTAAAAGTGCCGCCCAGGCAGACACAGCTTTTGGGGAACTTCGCACCGGTAATATAGTGCACAAGGTCGATGAAGTGGCTGGCGTACCCCGGAACCGGCCCGTCGGAAAACAGCCTGTAACCATACCAGCCCGAATACAATACCGGATCAAACTTCTGGAAAGGAGTATCCAACAAAAATTCGTTCCAGTCCACGTCCTCGGCCTTGACGTCCTTGACATACCCGTACCAGTAAGGCCGCTCATTATTGCGGCACTGCTCGATGCGCCCTACCGTGCCGAGGATGCCCGTCTTGTAAAGCTCCCGGCATCCGGTAAAAGTGGGATAGCTCCGTAACTGCGTTCCAATCTGAACAACGATTTTCGCCTTCTTGACTGCATCGCAGGCATCCCGGAGTCTGTCAAGCCTCCTCGCCAGCGGCTTTTCGCAGTAAGCATCCTTACCTGCTTCTGCAACGGCTTTAAGATGTGTGGTGTGCTGATGGTCGCACGAGGCAATCATAATAGCGTCCACATCCTTCAGGGCCACAAGGTCGCGATAAGACGAGAACTTTCGCGCCTCGCGTCCGTACCATTCTTTGGCCTGGGCCGCGGCAGCCTCACGGCGAAGCCGCCAGGGGTCGCTCACGGCGGTGATCTCAAAATTCTCGCTCTCAACGTGTTTGTGCACGCCGGGCATATGAGCGCCAAGACCCCGGCCGCCACAACCCAAGATGCCGATTGAGATTCTATCGTTGGCACCGATGACGCGGGAGTAACTTCTGGCGGACATTGCCAGGGCGGCGCTGCCGGCCGCAGCGGTCTTTAGAAACTTTCGACGGGAGAAATAACCTTGCATCGCAAAACCTCCTAAAAAGGGACAAAGTTAACTACTGAATGGGACATTAATATCATACCTTCATATAAACTTCTCGTTTAATCTTTCCGGTAGATGTTTTCTGAAATTCGTCTATTCTTATTTCAAGATGATTAGACGATACCTTTTCATAAGAGGACAACCGCCTGCTTTTTTTCTGACATTCATTAACGCTTTGCCAAACGAGGGTCTTGAGGACTTTAGGCTGCTGTACCAAATCAGAGTATAAAAAACTGGTATTGGTCTCTATCATGTCCCAGTCCGGCCGGACGATTGCCCTGACAGTCTCCTGTTCTATTCCAACCGAGTCTTTTCGCAAATCCGGAACCACTATTACCTCTCTTACATAATGGGCTTGCGAAAGTGCTGATTCAACTAATTCAGGGTTAACATTTTTGCCGCCGGGCAGCACAATAAGGTATTTTTTTCTACCGGTAATGGAAAGATTTCCATCCTCATCTAAGTAGCCCAAATCGCCGGTAAGCAGCCAGCGGATGCCGTTCTCGTCTGTCTTAACAACAGCCTGGGTGGCTTTGGGATTTTTATAGTATCCCTTCATAATACACGGCCCGCCGAGGGCAATCTCACCCTTTTCACCGGCCTGGAGACTTTGCCCGTCTTCGTTGATAATTTTTACAAGCATAGTTGAAATGGGTTTACCAACAGAGCCTAATGTTCCCTGACTTTCGTTGAATCCGTAAACAGGCGAGTTTTCCGTAGTGCCATAGCCTTCATACAGCAATATGCCTCTTCGCCAGAACACATCTAATACCCACTTTGGCATTGGCGCTGAACCTGATAAGAAAAATCGAAGTTTGCCCCATCCCAGCTTTCTTATGATTCTTTTTCCCACCAGCTTCGGCAGGCAGCGGTCAAGCAGTTTAACAAGTAGATTCTTTTGTTTCAGTTTGGAAAGATTTTCCTCAACATTCTTTGCCAGAACCGTAAAAAGAGCAGGCACGGCGATGAAAATAGTTACACCCTTGTCCCTTATAAGTTCGGACACTCGGCGGTATTGGTTGGTGTAAACATTATTTGCACCGACATAGAATGGCAGCAGTTTGCCGACTGTAAGACCAAAAGAGTGATGTGGCGGCAGAATATGCCCAAGCGTATCCTCGTGAGTTAATTTTATCTTCTCCACGGAACCCTGAATATTTGCAATAAAATTGATATGCGTCAACTCAACTTCCCGCGGGTCGCCGGTCGTACCCGATGTGCACAAAATCACAGCCGTGTCCTCAGCCGGCACCTCATCGCGAATTTTTTCAAATAATTCGGCCCTTTCAGTACCGCTAACGCCGTTTGTTTCAAAGACGGTCATCTCGATTAGACCTATGCCTTGACCGGATGCCCACTCTTTGAGCTCCTGCCGGGAAGCAGCATCCTGATAATCGTCGGCCATAACGATTAGTCGTGCATCGGTATTAAGCACATGATTTTGTACTCCTTCAACCGGTCTTTCCGGGTCAATCAATACCGGAACAGCACCGGCCAATATAATCCCCCAAAGGGCCACGTCCCAATCCGAACGGTTCTTCCCTAAAACTGCTACTTTGTCTTTTACGTGGATGTCTCTATCTTGAATAAGCCACAATGCAAAATCTTGTGCTTTTGTTTTCAATTGTCCGAAGGTGAGACTTTCCTGGCGTTCTGCCCTGATTATTTCCAGGCATTCTTTATCTAAAGGTTTGATTTTACTAAGGGACCCATTAAAAAGGTCGATTAAGGTTCGATATTCAAGCTCGGTTTGCATTTCTCCTTTAGCTCCTGTTAAGATGACTTCTGCAAAATCGAGGTTAGGCATACTTTGGAAAGAAAAAATTGTCTTTTAATTTTTTCTTTCCAAACAGTACGTCGTTGTATAATAGACAGTTAGTTGATTATTCAAGAAAATCGAAAACATGATTTTCTTAAATAACATATGCCTAACCTCAATTTTGCATAACTCTTTCCTATTAACGGCTTCGCAGTTTGCCACCTGCCGGCTGCCCTGCCTCATACTTGCCTTGCCGGAAATAATACTTCGCAAAACTGTAACTTCTCCGATACAATATATCAAGTCTTTTCCTTAAAGCGGTTCAGATTTTACGGAATATTGTAAAACCGGAACATTAGAATTGTAGGGGCTACTTAACAGGGCAAACAATTTCCATTCTCAAACCTTTGCTGTCAAATTCAGGGTTCTGTGGCAATGTCCCGGTCTCGGCACTGTGTTGAAATTACTCTCCACAGGATTTTGGCCAGCACCTTGACAATTCATCACGAAGTACCTTTTAGAAATGACAGGATTTGCAGAATTTCAGCTACTGCTTTTTCACGACTGGCACTGGTTAGATTAAATAGTGTCGTGTTGGAATAATTTTTTACTTCAGAAATAAGGCCGGCCCCTTTCTTTGCCACAGTGGCCAATACCGGCTTCTCAGATGCAAACAGCCGCCGCACCGCAGAGATAAACTTTTCCGAGAAGCATTCCATCTTACCAATCTCGTCAATAACAAATAATTCAGCATCATTTTGTTCAATATCCAAAACAGGAACTACAGATTTCTCGAAACCTTCGACATCAACACCATATTTGCCCACTCTCCAAGGCCCTTTGATTTTTATATGAGCAAGTGTCCCCTCGGCCCCATCGAGGCGCTTCCAGCAAAAGCCCTTGCGAACATTATTTTGCCGAATCTCCTGCGTATAAAAACCCGCAACTTTTTCACAACCCAGAGTATCTATAATCTTCATCACGGCGGTCGTCTTGCCACAGCCCGGCAGGCCTGTTAACAAAATCTTAGCGGATTTCAGTGACATAGCTGTATATTTCTGCCAATCCTTAACAACAGGAATTATCAGCTTTTTCTTTTCGCGGCGGCCCAGCTTTTGATTTTAGCGGCCGAAAGTGTATTTAGCACATTGTCCTTCGTCGCCCAGCCTCGGGCAGCGGTTGCCACGCCAAAGCCCATCAAGCCGAGCCCGGCAACACTGTGCGCATCGGTTCCGATGACCAGCTTGACTCCCGCCTCGATTGCCATCCTGCAATGAATATCCTTTAAATCCAGACGCCACGGATTTGCATTGACCTCCAGAGCTGTGTGTGTCTGAACTGC
>JAIVYN010000132.1:0-10598 GCA_048635425.1 Candidatus Aegiribacteria sp. | reverse complement strand
AATCTGGGTATTTATATGGCTTATATGTCTTGTGTGACACAGACGGATCTTGATAATGAAGCAAAAACGGGGTTTTTAATGGGCGATACAGGATTCGAACCTGTGACCCGCTGATTAAGAGTCAGCTGCTCTGCCGGCTGAGCTAATCGCCCTGAATTCTGTTCAAGGGAAATCCCTTTTGAGCCTAGATAATTTTGGACTAAATTTACAACCGGCAGTTCTATATTGCAAGAAAATTAAGCGCAAATTTTGTTGTTTACTGCAGCTTCTTACCCGCCGGTCACGAAATATCCTTGCAAACATTCATCCTTTGGACTATAAACGTGCTCAATATATAGCCAGTGGTGAGTAGTTAATTGGTGAGTAGTTAAATAACCAATTTGCCAAATACAAGGGACGAAAATGAGATACAGCCGGATGTTTATACCAACGGTCAAGGAAATTCCTGCCGATGCAGAGGCAGCCAGTCACAAATTGATGATTCGGGCCGGCCTAATACGCAAAGTCGCCAGCGGCACATATACATATCTGCCATTAGGCTGGCGCAGCCTGCTCAAGGTTATCGCAATCGTCCGCGAGGAAATGGACAAGGCCGGCGCACAGGAAATCCTCGTTCCCTCGATGCAGCCCAAAGAGCTTTGGGACAGGACCGGCCGAAGCACCGACTACGGCCCAACAATGTTCTGCCTTGAAGACCGCCACGGCAGAATGAACGTCCTCGGCCCTACCGCTGAGGAGGTCTTTACGACCTTAGTCGCCGGCGAGATAAAATCGTATAAGCAGCTACCCATCAACCTTTATCAGATAAGCCCGAAATTCCGCGATGAGTTCCGCCCGCGGTTTGGAGCGATTCGGTCCCGCGAATTCATTATGAAGGACGCCTACAGCTTCGATGCCGACCCTGCAGGTCTCGATGAATCATATAAATCAATGTACGATGCTTATTGCAGAGTTTTCAAACGCTGCGGCCTGGAATACGTGATTGTCGAGGCCGAGTCCGGCGAAATGGGCGGCTCCGGCTCACACCAGTTCACCGTTCCGTGTGAATCCGGCGAAGATACTATCGTCTATACCGAAGACGGTTCTTATGCGGCAAACCTCGAAAGGGCTGATGTGGATCCACTGGCAAAAGAAATAGCTAATGCCGAAATTCCGCCAATGGAAGAAGTCCACACCCCAAATATCGGTACTATCGAAGCAGTCTGTAAGTTTCTAAACACAGGACCCAGGCAAATGGTAAAGACTATGATTTACTCCACTGAAAACAAAACAGTAGCGGTACTTATACGCGGTGACCATGATGTTAATGAGGAGAAGTTACGGCTGGCTGTTGGCGGAAAACACATCGAATTAGCTGACGAGGCGACTATCGAAAAAGCTACTGATGCAAAAGTTGGTTTTGCCGGTCCTGTTGGGATAGCTGATAAGGTCGATACGATACTGATAGACCATGCAGTGTCAGCGATGGCTGTATGGGTAACTGGCGCAAACAAGACTGATTATCACATTAAGAATGTAGTGCCGGGTCGAGATTTTGACATGGAAAATGCTCACGTAACCGATATTCGTTACGCCGGAGAGGGTGATACGCATAACGGCAAGAAGCTGCTTTTTAAAAAGGGCATCGAAGTTGGGCAGGTCTTTAAGCTTGGGACCAAGTACAGCGAAAAACTCGGAGCAAAATTTCTTAGCCCGGACGGGCGGGAAGCACCCTGTCTTATGGGCTGTTACGGTATCGGGATAAATCGAATTCTTGCTTCCGCCATTGAGCTCGGCAATGACGACAACGGCATTATCTGGCCGATTAGTATCGCCCCATTCGAGGTTCTTGTTACTTCCGTCAATCAGGACGATGACAAAGTTGCGCAGGTGGCTGAGGACATCTACCAGCAGTTACTCGGCGATGGCATTGACGTATTGCTGGACGACAGGATTCTGCGCGGCGGAGTGAAATTCAAAGATGCCGACCTAATCGGCATACCGGTAAGAGTTACCGTCGGTAAAAAGTCCGTGGCCGAGGGCAACGTAGAGATAAAACTGCGATGCAAATCCCAAAGCAGAAAGGTTCCGATTGAAAATGCAACTGATAAGACGATTGAAATGACCAATTCGCTTAAAGAAGAGCTAAAGGCTTAACACAGTATTTATGATTGGTGATTATAAAATTTCAGAACTGGTTTTGGCTGAGTTCTCGCTTAGTAGGTGGGGTGATGCCAAAGCCAACATAAAATTGAAAAGGAGAAAACCGATGAAAGAAGACAAACTCTCAAGACGCACTTTTATTCACAATACTTCTCTGATAGCTGCCGGTACAATTGCCGGCACATTCGCCGGCAAGGCATGCGCCGACGTCAAGCGCGTAGTCAAGCATGGTCGTATCAACCAATCGGTCTGCAAGTGGTGTTACCGAAGACAATCACTTGACGAACTCTGTGCCGCCGCTGCGAAAATGGGGCTCAAATCCGTCGAACTGCTTTCAGGTCGTGACCTGCTGACAGTGAAGAAATACGGCCTGGTTTGCGCAATGGTCAGCAGCCACGGTATCGCACGCGGAATGAACGACAAAAAAAATCACGATGAATGCATCGCAAAGATTCAGGCGGGCATCGATGCCACCGCAGAACATGGATTCCCCAACGTTATTAGCTTCTCCGGCAATCGGGGCGGTATTCCGGATGACGTCGGAGTCGAAAACGCAATTGAAGGTTACAAACGAATCGTCGGATACGCTGAGAAGAAAAAGGTTACCATTTGCATCGAATATCTGAACAGTAAGGTCAATCATAAGGGTTATATGTTTGACCATATGTCCTGGGGTGTGGATGTGTGCAAAAGGGTCGGTTCCGAGCGTCTAAAGATTCTCTACGATATCTATCACGTTCAGATTATGGAAGGTGACATAATCCGTAACATCCGTGATTATCACGAATACATCGGCCACTACCACACGGGCGGCAACCCGGGTCGAAACGAAATCGACGAAACGCAGGAGCTATATTACCCTGCTATTATGCGTGGAATCGTTGAGACCGGCTTCAAAGGTTATGTCGGTCAGGAGTTTATTCCAAAACGCGACCCGCTGACGTCTCTGGCAGAAGCGGCACAAATTTGCGATGTCTGAGACAAAACAAGACTTCAACCAAAAATAAGAACTCAATACTAAAAACTCAAAACTGTAGATGTGGAAGTTAAAGGACCCTAATCCGGTAAAGCTTATCATCGGAATTTTGGCCGCCAACTACCAGTGTTTGCACACCGCGGCCGATGTGCTGAGTGATAAAATCGGTAAAGTCGATTTTACAAGTGAAGTCTGGCCGTTTGATAAAACCGATTATTACAGAGACCAGACAGGCCCGCATATCTTAAGACAGTTTGTCAGCATCAAACGGCTGATTGATCCCGGCAAGTTAGCCAAAGTCAAGCACCAGACAAACAAGCTCGAACAAAAACTGGCAACAAGATTGGGCCTTCCACTGACAAGGCCTGTGAACCTGGACCCAGGCATAATTGAGCCTTCAAAGCTGATATTAGCGACAACAAAAAACTATTCGCATCGTATATATATCGGCCAAAATATGTACGCTGAAGTAACGTTGATTTTTGATAAAGGCCATTGGCGGCCGCAGGCATATACTTACCCCGATTACAGACAGCAGTGCTACTTCGATTTTTTTGAGATAGTCAGAACACGATTACTGGAGCAGTTAAAATCGAAACGTTGACCATATTAGCGATAATTCTGCTTGCAGGCTCATTTGTGCTGTCGGTTATTTTGACAGCAGTTGCACGAAAGCTTGCTGTTCGCGCAGGATTGGTCGCACAACCGGTCAAAGATAGATACCACCGAACAGTTATTCCTCTCGGCGGTGGTATTGCAATATTCGGCACAATCTCAATTATCATTCTTACGGCTATTGCATTAGTAAATTTTCTTGCTGTCCCCGGTCACCTTGATTGGCTCGGCCAGTCGGTTACCATTCACACGGATGGTTTTGTAAGCAAAATCGGCCAGCTTGTGATTATATTACTTGTTGTTCTTGTTTTGTTCGTACTCGGCCTCTGGGATGACAAAAAACATCTCAGCCCATTCTTTAAACTCGCCGTTCAGTTTGCAGTTGCAATAACTGCCGCCTTTTTTGCGGATATTCGAATTGAGCTTTTTATCGAAAGCAAAGTCGTTACCTCTCTACTTTCGGCTGTATGGATAGTTCTGATTATTAATGTGTTTAACTTTCTTGACAATATGGACGGTGCTTCCGCCGGCATCGCCGTCATAATAAGCTGTATTTTATTCGCCGCAGCCGCTTTAAGCGGCCAGGTCTTTGTGGGCGGACTGACACTTGTTTTTATAGGGGCGCTGTTAGGCTTTTTAGTATTTAATTTCCCTCCTGCCAAAATCTTTATGGGAGACGCCGGCTCGCTTGTCGTGGGTCTTTTTGTCGGGCTGCTGACTGTGCGCACCACTTATTATCACGAAGCACAAAGCGGACAATGGTATGCGGTTTTTATGCCGCTGCTCGTCATGGCGGTCCCGCTCTATGATTTCATCAGCGTGACGCTGCTGCGCATAAGCCAGGGCAAAAGCCCCTTCATCGGCGACACGCAGCATTTCTCCCATCGATTAAAAAAGCACGGCTTAACCGATACCCAAACAGTTCTGACATTATACTTGGCTACGCTCTGCACCGGCCTTGGCGCAATTTTTCTCTATCAGGTCAATCTTGCCGGTGCAATTCTAATCTTCATTCAAACAGTTATGGTATTATCTATTGTCGCTATTTTTGAAACCACAGCACAAAATGATAAAGCCCCCGACTAATTCGAATCTGTCCAAAAGCAAAGCCTTAGTGTGTCTGGAATACATACTCCTTGCCTTCTGCCTTTGTGTAATCGCACTTCGCACAACGTTTACCGAAAGCCCGACTGTGCAAGCGACTACTCTTTCATCCAGTTTAACCGACAGCATGTACGGCTTACCAATATGGAGGGCTGTGTTTATATCTTCGTTCAGTATGTATGTATCGGCCGCATTGATATTTTCTTTTCTTCTCTGGCTTGTATTGAGTCTCTGCGGCAGGAAGTTTTCATACCGATTGAGCGGTATCGAAATCGGTTTGGGGCTTTTCTGTATAGCCGCTATCGTCTCGGGTCTTGCAGCGCCGGATAAGCGAGGAGCGATTACTGATTTCGCTGGGCTTGTCGCGCCGGTATTGATGGCCCTGCTGCTGGTCCAGATACTGGACTCACAGTCAAAAGTAAAACTTTTCTTAGCTATCATTGTTGCTCTGGGTGTGGTCTCAGCCTATCGTTGTTGGGAGCAGTATTCTGAAAATGAACATTTCATAGAATTTTATGAGAAGGACCCGAATGCAGCACTTGCACAGGTGCCGCAGCGAATTGAACTGGGCAGTTTGGAGCACTTCCAGTTTGAACATCGTTTGTACTCGAAGGATATCAGCGGCTTTTTCACAACGAGTAATTCCGCCGGCTCTTTTGCATTGCTGGCGTCCTTTGCAGCTATTGCCTTGCTTATTGAGAGGTATAGAAATCACAAATTTGCCGGACTCGAATTTATTTGGCTTATCACATGCGGCATTGCAGTAGCAGTTGTTATTTTCGGCCTTTTAATTACCAAGAGCAAAGGCGCAATCATCGCTTCGCTTTTTGCCGCAGCAGTGTTTGTTATTTATCTTTGCCTTGGCAACCGGCTGAAAGCTCACAAAAAAGCTGTACTGATTTTATGTTTGCTATTGGCTCTCGGAGGGACCTGGGTAGTTATATGGTATGGATTAGCTCACGGCCGATTACCGGGCGGCAATTCAATGCTTGTCAGATGGCAGTACTGGTGTGCATCAGTGAAAATGTATGCCGACCATTCGCTTACCGGAGTTGGTCCCGGCAACTTCGCACACTTCTACCCACATTACAAACCAGCTTCAGCACTGGAATCCGTCGCAGACCCGCATAACTTTCTACTCAGTATCCTTACTCAATACGGCCCCATCGGGCTTATCGGGTTTTTAGCTATGATTTGTATGCCATTGTGGGCCGTAGTATCTCCCAGGTCTGCAAGCTGCCCATCGAAAGCTCACCGGCTCGAGCCGACTTTCAAAAAATTGGCGATTTTCTCAGCGATTATTGTATCGGCTGCGTTGCTGTTTATCAGACCAATTATTTTTCCCTTGCCGCCGACTGCTTCGCCGCAGGAAAGAGAAGCCGGGATAATCATATTGTATATAATGCCTGTGATTGTATTTATAGCCGGTTTCCTGCTTGCAGCAGCCGGTGAGAGGCCGGCAAAAAGGGCTCACTCAAGTATTACCGCTGCTGCTCTTTTTTGTGCTGTCTTAGGCGTTGCCTTTCATAACTTGATAGACTTTGCCATTTTTGAGCCTGGTGTACTTACTGTTTTTTGGGTGATGATTGCCTGCATTATCGCGATAGGTTATCAAACAAATCCTCGACCGCAGGTCGTTCTCCGTAAGGAGTCCTTCGGACTACAACCTGCGCCTTTTGTAAAGATACTGACAGTAGCGGCAGGGGTGGTAATAACTTGTGTTTATCTCAATTATGCCCTTATTCCAGTGAGTAATGCCAGCGCTAAAATCCAACAGGCTAACCGGGCCATATTTGTTGGCCGACTCGAACAGGCACACAAGCTCCTAAATTCCGCCGCTGAGGACGACTCCTTAAGTCCTGCCGCAGAATCCCTCAACGGCCGACTGTATCTGCACCATTTCCAGCTAACGCCGAACAACCGGGACTTGCTGTTGCATGCGGAAAAGTGCCTGCGGTCTGCGATCGAGCGTAACAATGCTGCTTTCAAAAACTTTGAGCGATTAACAGAGGTCTATGTACTGCTCTCGGAAGTTTCGGCACAGCCGGAAAAATCTGATTGGCTGCAAAAGGCTTTTGATAATGCCTCGTTTGCTGTTGAGCATCGTTATCCCGGCTGCGCGCGACTGCGAATCGAACTGGCAAAAATCGCTGAGCTGTTAGGCAAAACCGATGTTGCAATAAAACAGTATGAAGAAGCAATCGGCATTGAAGATAAATATCGCGACCAGTTTCAGGAAATGTACCCCGAAAGGCAGAAAATTGTCAGCCGGCTCGGCGAAGAAAAATACCAGTACGCAAAACAGCGACTAAAATTCCTCATAGGCCAATCAACCCCGTAGCACGATATACGTAATAAGGACTGGTAAAGAAATTAGGTTTCGTTTTGGCTCCAGCGAGGACAAGGCTGGCAAGGAAGCAAAATGCAGGCCTACTGGTTGGTAGTCCGAGTTTTGCTGACACCGCCAGCCGCAGCCAGCCAAAAATGGAAGATAATTTATTTACAAGTCCTAAGCATTACTATATACGAGCTATTATCTCTTCAGGTATGTCAAAGTTTGCGTATGCGTTTTGCACATCTTCGTGGTCTTCGAAGTTCTCCATCAGCGAAATTATTTTCTTGGCTGTTTGCTCGTCGTTAATCTCAATGGTGTTCTGCGGCACCATCGAAATTTCAGCTACCTCTGTAGCTATTTCTTTTTCCTGCAGAGCCTTTTTTAGTGCTTCATAAGCGCCCGGCTCACAGGTTATTTCGAAAACGTCCCCCACAGTTTGCATATCGTCAGCACCCGCACTGAGGGCAATTTCCAGGAGCTGTTCCTCACCCGCACTGGCTGTGTTAACCGTAATAAGCCCCTTCTTGCTGAACATCCAGTTAACGCATCCGCTTGTCCCCAATGAGCAGCCGTGTCTTTCGAACAGTCTCTTAACTTCCGGCGTAGTGCGATTACGGTTATCCGTCAGCGCCTCGACCATTATAGCCACACCGCCCGGTCCATAGCCCTCGTACAGCACTTCTTCGAAAGTAACACCCTCTACATCGCCGGTCCCTTTTTTGATTGCCTTTTCAATTGTATCCTTCGGCATATTGGCTGCTTTGGCCTTGTCGATGGCATATCGCAAAGACAGATTCGCAGACGGATCCCCGCCGCCGCTCTTGGCTGCGACTATTATCATTCGAGCTATTTTGCTCCATATCTTGCCGCGCTTTGCGTCGGCAGCCGCCTTTTTATATTTTATTCCCGCCCAATGTGAATGACCTGACATAATTGCTCCTAACCAACACTATAACCTGCTAACTATGAACCAACTGTTAAACATTATAGCTTTTTGTAAAAAAAAGTAATGATTTTTCCATCAAAAATATTTCTTTCTGACTTATTTGTCCCTTTGTCTTACGGCTCCAGCCAAATGCCCCTGAAAGTTTTTTTCTTAGGGTCAATCAGGTACTTGTTCAGGCACGTCCCGTCTTTACGAAATTCGCCCTTCATACACTCCCACGCTCCACCGACCTTGATTTTCAGAGACCCATCATCGCTAAGCATAAAAAGCTTGTCCGAGTTCTTAAAGGTAACCAGCGCCTCAGGACTAAAATTGCTTTGACTTAATTCCCGCACTAATACCGGCGGTCGTTCTTTTTTTCCTGACCAGCGATATAAGGCAAACTTTGGGCTTTCGTCAAAACTGCCGGCGATAATGAAGTATACCTTGTGGAAATGGGAATACTCCATACTCCTTATCCCTAGACCGCGCAAATCCAACAGTATCGGCTGACCAAAAATTGGCGCTTCACAATCTTCAATCACCTGCTTGGGATTATTCAAAGGTACAACAAGAGCTTTTTTATGGCTGGTAATCCTGTCAACTGGGCGAGGATTTCTGAATCCGATATAGATTGTCCTGCCGTCAGCCGATGCACAGAGACCTTCAACATTAAGGCCTTCTTCTTTCGGCGCAAGTTTTTTGCGTTCTTTCTTGGTAAGCTCGGTTGCATCGAATCGTGTTGCCCTATCTAACCTAAAATGACGAATATTCTCAGCCTTTACCAGACTATGAATCAGGGTTTTGCATGGCGTGCCTACGGGGGTAATAGTAACATTCCCATTTTCGACCTTTACAGTGGTAGCAAAAAAACGATACCGGTTAGGCCTCATTTTCCCATCTTTATTTCTGCCGTGCGAAGTAATCCAATAGATGCGCGGCCCAATTATCGCTGCTCCCTCGATATCCGCCTCCGGGTGTTCCGGCTCGATGCTCAGAAACTCTGCCATATCATAAGAGTAAAGAGGCAGCCCACCTTGGCTGATTTTATAAATCCTCAGTATATTGTTCTCATCATCAGCAGCGATGAACATATCTTTATCTATTACTACTGCAGCCGACGCGTCACTGGCCCCACGATAGACAAGGGCTCCTGCTGCTTGTTTGTTACCAAGAGCAAGACTTGCCGTGCTGCATATCCAAACATAGAATACAGCTTTGCATACAATTTTCATTTCATATACTCGACCCGGCACTTTGTCCCCGGCTTAAAAGCTGCCACCAATCGTACCTTCACTTCCCTTCGTCCACCGCGTATCATAAGTCTTATACCAAATTCAGTTATTGATTGCCGATTGCCTGAGTTTGTCATTCCTGCGAAGGCAGGAATCAAGGTTCTTTATGAGTATTATATGCAATTCTTTCGGCAATTTTTAACTGTAATTGGTATTATGACTATATTGCCACTTCGACAGAAAATAATCAATAGTAAATCGCCAATATCGCAGACCTACAGTCTTTTGGCCGAGCCAATGAAAAAAGGGCCTATACCAAATCGGTATAGACCCCGAATTGAAATGAATTTGTTATATCGACCGCGTAATTTTAATTGCCAGTCTCTGCTTAAGGTGCCGGCTCTGCTGGCGGAGGATACAGTCGAATATCATCGAAGTACATTGTACCTGAACCGCCGGCCTGCGGATTGGTCTTATCGCCGAAACCAAGGGAAATCGTATTGACATTGGTTAGGTTTATGCCGAACGCCTGAAGGTCGATATTCCATTGGGTCCATTCATTTATCTGTGCTGCATTAGGATTATCATGAGAGACCACCGCGCTGCCGTTGAGGGCAACATACATCGGCTCAGCATCGTTACTGAGCATACTTGCGCCGATGGCTTCGTGTGTCCACATCATCGGAGTAACAGTGCCGGTGGTCTGGACATTGGAGAACTCGGTTATGCCTGTCACACCAGAGTTATGGCTGGTTAGTGCTATACCTATATAGACATTCGGAGACATTAATACCCTCCGCGGATTCCACGCGAGTGGAGACCAGGTAACACCATTGTCGGAGTTATAGGCATTAAAGTCACCGTCAGCGGTACGCTCAAGTTTTACCCATTGCGGCGCCTCGATGGCCTGAAGCGTCGTAACGCTGTCATCGGCGATGGCGTCAGCGTCTGTAGTCAGCCTTGCCTGGAATCTGCATCCGTTAGCGGGTGAAACAAACACAAAAGCGAACTTTGAGCCAGGGGCCAGCGACTCACGAATCATCAAGCCGGCCTTGGCCCAGCCGTCTGTGTTCTCTACGCTTAGCACCTGCGCCGAAATCGAACCAACGCCGGATAATTGCTTCCAGGCATAGCGGAACTCGTCGGCCTGACCCCAAATATCCGCACCGGAGGCGCTCATCGTGTAGGTGCCGGCCGGGGCCTCTACCAAACCTGCTGGATTGCCTCTGAACCAAAGCGATAATGTGTTGACACCATTCTCGGTCC
>JAIVYN010000131.1:0-10669 GCA_048635425.1 Candidatus Aegiribacteria sp. | reverse complement strand
CGCCAGGCTGAAATGGGTTCCTAAGGATTGGTAAAGAAATTAGGTTTCGTTTTGGCTCCAGCGAGGACAAGGCTGACACCGCCGGCCGCAGCCGCAGCCAGCCAAAAATGGAAGATAATTTATTTACAAGTCCTAAGTCCGACTGAGCAGGGGCCGAACTCCCCTGGTTCTCCAGGATTACTCTTATCGAGCATCTCTCAATGTAAGTTTCAAACCCCAATCGGTATTGGACCTTGTCGATTTGTCCGGGAATTTCGGCAAGGTAATTTTGCCCGCAGAATCGGCACCCAAAACACTTGCACCCATCCAGTCACCGGTGCGCGGGTTGAACCACAGGGCTTTGTATTTGCTTCTCGGCAAAGCGCCGGACAAACTCGCTTGTGGGCAGTCTTTCTCGAAGTACAAAAGAAAGAAATCTTTCTCTATCGTCCGGGCACAATAGGCCCACCCAACGCATGATTTTTCTTCACCCGCCCTGTTCGGCTGGAGCATCTCGGCGCTGGGAACGAGTTGCTGGTATCTGCTACCCTCGGACAGGATAAATGTCCTTAAATGCCGCATCTGGTCCGCCGACCGCCACTTTATGACCTCCCAGATAGGAGTTGGTGATTCATCTTCAACCTCCCCGCTCCACAGTCCTCCGCCCCAACCGCCGCCTCCGTATATATGTCCCCCAAGCCCCCCCGATAGCACGCTGCCGTACATCGCCGAGCGGCAATACAGCTCCGACTTCTCCGTCCCGCCTTCGGCGTCCAGCATCCCCGCATAATAAGGCTCTCCATTGATACCCGGCACAGGCGGCGAGGCATTAAAAATCTCGGTCAGATAGGGATACAAATCGTGCGTCCGTCTGTTGCCTATCTGATGAAACGTCAGCCACTTGGCCTTGTCCGTATGACCGAAGTTACGCAGCGTCGAGGGATTCGAGTTCGTCCCAGCCGGCGTCCCGAACGGCGGATGCCCATATCTCTCGACCACCTTATTGGCCGCTTCATTCCATTCCTCCGGCGGTATGGTGGCCCCCGTCCAATCAAGATGAATCGGACTGAACAAACAAATATTCGCCTGGTACCGGCTCCAGATGTACTGAATATAACGGGTATACGACCCCGGCCATTCGTAATACTTCTTCCACGCCTGCCCAATGTCACGCCGCGACACCTCGATAAACGGAACAAAGCCCTGCGAATTCAGGTAGTCAATCTTCTTATCGAAATTGCGAAAATACGCAGGATTAATCCGCTCCACGTCCGGGAAGTACTTCTCATAGCCGGGCACTTTACCGGGAAACAAAAACGCCCGATTCCCGTCCTCGTCGTGCATGTCCTTGGCGCTTTGCGTCCCCGCCTGCTTCCACGCCGAACGCAGCACCGTCCCGTCGGGCATCTTCAGCCCTGATGGTTTATCGTCATTAGCCCAGTTCCCAAGCGCCGCAATCATCGCAATGCAGTTGAATCCCTGCTTTTTGCGAAATCTCAGGTAATCTTTAATACCTGCACCCGGGCCAATGGGTCGCTCCTTATCATCGTCGTACCAGCGATACCGAAAAGTCGCCACCGGCCACCACGTATCGCCCAACAGAAAGAACGGCGTCCCGTCGGCCCATTCGAACGCATGACCGTTCGCCGAAGCCTTAACCATACCCCGTCGGCAAGGATTTGTTTCTTTCTGGGCTTCAGACCACGCAATAGCTGTAAACTCCCCGCTCTTGCCGTTAAGCTCCTTATCCTGTTGATTCGACCCGCTGCGCCACCTCCACGTCCCCGCCGCACTCGCCAGAACACGCACCAGAAATACATTGTCACCATCCCAGAATCCGTAGCACCGTTTCTCGAATCCCGGCCCTTTGAGGTCAACCCAGACCTCTACTTCCTTGTAAGGATTTTCATAAATTTTCTCGGCATAAAGGGTAATCTCCACCTTTTCCCATACATTAACTTCACCCGCAAAGCTTGTGTTAAACATCACTAATAAAAAAGCGGCAGCCGCAAACAAAGTCAGGAGAAATCCCGACCTCGATACTCGATTCTCGTTTCTCGTTTCTCGCATTACCGATTCTCCTTCCTATTCGCTATACGCTAAAAGCCCCCATTGTTGCTTTCGCACCTGTGCCTGCGTTACTCCCCAGTCCAAATAGGCGATAAACAATACCCCGGTAATATATATCAGCATCGAATCCATGATGATAATTGATACAATAATCAATTCTTTAGCGTGGCGGTATTTTAATTTGCCCGAATTTACGAAACAAGCTACAATTTTGACGTGATTAAAAGAAGAAAAACAAAGACGGTCAAGGTCGGGGCGGTAAAAATCGGCTCCTCGGCCCCTGTTGTCATCCAGTCGATGACAAAAGTGCCAACTACTGATATTGCCCGTTGCGTAAGGCAGGTCAATCAGCTTGTTCAGGCCGGCTGCGGCTTAGTCAGAATCGCCGTGCCCAGACGGGCGGACACCGCCGCTTTTGCACAAATCGTCCAAAAAGTAGATGTCCCTCTTATTGCTGACGTTCACTTCAGCCCTAACCGTGCCATTGAAGCGATAGAAGCCGGGGCCGCCAAGATAAGACTGAATCCCGGCAATATAAAGAAGCGAAAAGATATTCTGCGAATAATAGATGCCGCCAAAATGCACAGGGTCGCCATCCGCATCGGCGTTAACGAAGCGAGTATCAGAGACCTCAAGGGCCGGCCTGTACCAGCAGAAAAGCGTACCGCTTTGATGTTAAAGGAAATGAAGCAATACGTTCGGCTTTTTGAAAACCGCAATTTCACCCAATTAGTTCTCAGCGCAAAAAGCAGCGACACCCTAAGGACCATCGAAGTCAACCGCCACATTGCGCAAGCCTTCGACTATCCAATCCACCTCGGCCTGACTCACGCCGGTCTGCCCGAAGGCGCCCGGATACCTTCAGCCGTAACTCTGGGTACTCTTCTTGCCGAAGGTATTGGCGACACCGTCAGAGTAAGCGTCGCCGGCAATCCTCTTGAAGAAACTAAAATTGCAAAACAGATTCTAATCACACTCGGCCTTTACCCCCGCTCGGGCCCGGAGTTGATAGTCTGCCCGACTTGCGCCCGCGCCGAAATTGATGTCATCAAGTTGGCCCGCCGGGTTGAAAAAGCCGTACACCATATCGATAAACCTTTGCGTGTCGCTGTGATGGGCTGCATCGTCAACGGCCCGGGCGAAGCAGCCGATGCCGATGTCGCCCTCTGTGCCGCAAAGAATAAGGCCTACATCTACCACAAAGGCCGAAGGGTCGCAATAGTCTCCGAAGCCAAAGCCATCCCTGCACTTTTAAAAGAGCTGCAAAAATTATAATACTATGTGCTCGCTAAAGAAATTAGCAGATGAATCAACGGAACCACTCAAGATAACAATCAAGCGATTCTGTATCGTTGTCATCTTCGGCATTGCCTTTGGATATATTGAAGCCGCCGTGGTTGTCTATCTGCGAACAATCTTTCATCCCGATGGTTTCAGTTTCCCTCTGACTGATTTCGGGACCATACTGCAGCAGAACCCACTTTTATTAACTGAAATCGGCAGGGAAGCTGCGACAATGGTTTTAATCTTCACCGGCGCCTGGTTGTTCGCCCGAAACCGCCGGCAGCGCTTTGCTTATTTCCTGGCCATCTTCGCAATCTGGGACATTTTCTACTACGTCTGGCTCAAAGTCCTTCTTGACTGGCCCGCCTCAATTATGGACTGGGACTTACTGTTTCTAATACCTGTTCCCTGGGCCTCAGCAGTCCTTTACCCGGTCCTTATATCAATCACACTGCTCGTATTTGCAGCGGTTATACTCTATAGAGATGCTCGCGGCAGACCCATCAAAGTAACACGAGTGGATTGGCTTGCCTTCTTTGTTGCCGGGATTATTGTGGTGGTTTCTTTTTGTACGCCCGGCCCGTATGTCACCGAACCGGACTACAAATCATACTTCTATTGGCCGCTGTTTGCCGCCGGTCTCTTATTAGCTATCGGGATGTTCCTGAAATGCCTCTTGAAGTCTAAATAGAAACCTTAAAAGTACAAAGGAAATTAAAAAGTACTGCTATGAGCTAAAGTGCCTAAAGTGAAAGCAAAGCTGTCATTCTGAGCGAAGCGAAGAATCTCATCATTCGCAGGCCAGATCCTTCGGCTTCGCCTCAGAGCTTGTCCTGAGCTTGCCGAAGGGATGACACGTAAGTGTCACTTTAGGCACTCTAAACTTTAGCTCACTTTAGGCACTTTTAGTTTCTCTTGTCTCTTGCTGTATTAGTTTCAACCGGCCTTTTCTGTGATCTTCGCTGTTCACTTCTGTTTGTTTCCTGCACGAATCCCTCGAACTTGCCGAAAATCATCTTACCAGCCGAGGTCTGAAGCGAGCTGGTTATGCTAATAAGCAAATGTCGCCCAATCTTGTTGCGGGCACCTTCAACAACAACCATCGTCCCGTCGTCCAGATAACCGATGCCCTGATCGATCTCCTCGCCGGGCTTTATTATCTTAACCTCCATCGTCTCGCCGGGCAAAGCAACCACTTTCAGCGAATTAGCCAGGTCGTTTATATTCACCACATCAACTTCACGCACTTGTGCAACCTTGCTGAGGTTATAGTCGGTTGTTGATAATCGCCCGTTACAGGCCTTGGTAAACATAACCAGTTTCTGGTCAACACCCTTGACCTCCTCGACCTCAGTGAACATAGTGTCATCAATCTCCACTTCAATAACGGAATTCGACTGCATCTTGTTGAGTATATCAAGTCCCCGTCTGCCGCGGTTACGCTTGAGCTTGTCGGCCGAATCCGCTATAAGCTGCAGCTCATTGAGCACAAAACGTGGAACAACTACCGGAGCGTCGAACAGCTTGCTCTGACACAAATCCGCAATCCGTCCGTCAATAATTGCCGACGTATCCAAAACCAACGGCCGCATGCCCTTGGTCTGCTTGGCAAATTCCACGTAAGGAATCACAAAACGCACATCATCCTTGGTCCGCATCACAATGCTAATCGTAAAATAACATATACATATTCCAATCATCCACTTGATTGCCGCAACTGCCTCGTTATTTAGTAGTCCGGCTTCGCCGCTCTTGAACGACTCATTTATCATATCTACCACAGGTGCCAGCACACCACTGATAAGCAGCCCAACCAACAGACCAAAAAAAACACCCGCTAAAGCAGTAAGTTTTTTCTTGGGCGTAAAAATATCCAGTAGAAAAACAAATATCGCCATCCCCAGACCGCTCCAGACTACGGCCCAGAAATTGACCTCTTCATCCGAGCCGGAAATCGCTTTGGAGCTTACATTAACAAACAAAACCGCCAAAATAACGATAATAAATATGCCTCTAAAAATCAACAGTAACATAGTTATAAACCTCCCAAATTATGACAACATTGCGATACTTATAAATCCGGGTCATTATATCCTGTTTGCAAACCATTGTCAATAATTACTTTATGTTCAAAAAAATATTTTTTTTTGGCCTCCTGACCGAATCGCTGAAAGTCCCGACCCGCCTGGGAAACAATCGTAGCCCGCGGCCCAATCACCTATCGGCTATACTTCGCAAGATACTTTCCCCCATTTCAGAAGAAAACCGAAATTACCCCGAAATAATGAATTGACAATCGGGTACACCTTAAGCATCTGGAGCAGGATAATGCAAGAAGTTGCTGGCAAAATGTGCTGTTCTTTAGGAGGAGTAATTCAAGTAGGCACCAATATCGTTGTGAAAGCATGTTAGAAGACGATATTTGGGAGATCCAGCCTTTCTGCAGGAAGATTTGACACAAAAGTGCTGCATAGAACTTGATTTTCTCAGGCAGGTATTGGTATTATTAAGACAGTGAATTCGGAGGAACGAAGAAAATTTGACGGTAAATGGGAATGTTAGGAGATACTGGTAGTCTGTCAAGCTTGAATCTGTAAGTTGTATTCCCACGGTTGGGTGGCAGCCTCAAAGCCGAAGGCTTTGGGGATGGTGAATACAGGAGAAGCCATCCCCAAGCTGCGCTTGAGGCTGACACCCTTCCAAGCTATCAAATCAAATTTGACAGACTACTAACCTGGCGCGTAGCCCGGCGGTTTTGATACGGGGAATCTATAATTACTGTAATTTCGCTGAAGCATTTCGTGAAATCGAGGTTCAAAACTCTAAGCGCTTTACTCTTCTGGCTTTTCAGTTTTAATTTGTATTTGACCGAAAGGAGCAGTGCGGTTGAGGCAACAGCCTATAATAGTGTTGAGTGAATCGGAGGCAAGTAAACGCAACAGGGACAGAAAGACCATTGCTTTTGAGGTTGATATTCTTGGTAAACCTGTGAATATCTGCTTTGGTATCAATGAGAAAAAGACAAAATTGGCAGATATCGTACCGCCGGCACAGGTGGTTTGCGGAAAAATTATCGATGTGGTAGTTAAAGAAATACGCAAGCAGGGTGGGAACATTCCCTGTCGTAAAGGCTGCTGTGCTTGTTGCCGTTACATCGTGCCATTATCGGTTCCGGAGGCCTTTTGGCTAAGGGAAAATATTCTTGCAATGCCTGCAGCTCAGCAGAAAATAATACTGCAATCGTGCCTTTCGGCGGCAGTACGTATTATAGGCAAAAAACTACCCAAACCGGTATCAACGTCAACATCATCAGACGTTGAGACTGATATTGAAGGAGTGGCGAATTGGTATAAAAGCTTGAAGCTGGATTGTCCTTTTCTCTACAAAAAGGTATGTCTCATTTATAAGAAGAGACCGCTGGTGTGCAGAGAATACTTTATAGTCGGTCATGGCAGAGCATGCAAAGGAAAACGCAGCAAAGCAAAAGTGGTTAAACTGCCGGTGCAAATTTCACGGGTTCTTAGCCGGTTGGCCAGCAAACTTGAAGCTATGGAGGAAGAAGCAGCTGCGGTACCATTGGCATTGTCATGGTGTGAAGAGAATCTGGAGCGAAGCAGGCGGGTATGGCCTGCCGACTTGATGCTTGGGCATTTTGTTGAGATTACAAAGGAAATGGCTTCAACATCCACGTCCGGAGCACCTGCCATAGAATACTTATAAGTTCTACTGACTAAAATAAAAGTATATCAGTATACGGGCCAGACCATCCAAAAAGCTGATTTCGGTATAAAAACATTCTATTGTTAATATTTCCTGGCGTGCTTCCGCCATGAATTGTCCTGCCATTCCTTTTTGCAGCAAAGCTCTTTAGTTGCTTATTCTTCCGAAGCGAGACCAGTCTTTAGCCGGCCAATAGAGATAATCAGCTCTGCCTTTAACCGTCGCCAATGGAACTGGGCCGAAGTGCCTGCTGTCGTAAGAATTCATACGATTATCACCCAGAACAAAACAGTGATGCTCCGGGACTGTTATTTTTGCAAAATCAAATGATGTGTAGTCATCAGGGGGCCCGGCTAAGAAGATTTTGTATTTAGCATTACCATTGGTCTCTTCGAAAACATCTCCCTCTAACGGTTTACCCTTAACTTCGATTCTTATGGTGTCCAGCGTTGACTGAGCAAGCTTCTGCCGTTGGAGTTTTTCATCATTTACATAAAGTTGCCCATCTTTGATTTCCACCGTATCCCCGGCAACGGCTACGACTCTCTTAATATAGTTTATTCGCCTGTTTTCGGGGTTAATAAAAACTACAAGGTCGCCTCTTTTGGGATCACTTTTTTTGTAGGCAAGTTTGTTTGCAAGAAATCTGTCATTCGGATCTATCGTTGGATAATTGGAAGCAGATGGGACCCTGAATGCCTCAAGAAGATTCATTCTGATATTAAAAGCGATTTGAGTCGAACCGCCCGTGCCCATCATCACTAAAATTACATACACATACCATCGATTGTAATCTTTGGGTGCGTAACTGTCGGCTGTGCGCTTCGCTGTGTACCCAGAGTCAATAATCGCGAACAGCCATACCACCGAAGATGCAAGTAATGCTGTGATTATTACTACAATCCGAACAGAAGAATGGCCTACTGACAATATGCCGGAAATTACGGGAATGAGTATACATGAAAGAAACGTCAGAACAAGGCCCTTTACGAATCTTCCACAGTATATATGTCCCAGTCCGGTCATAATCACCGAGAGCGTCACAGCCAACCAAGGCCACCTTCTATTTTTAGTCTGTACTATTGCTTCTGCCATTTTATTTCTCCGATGAATATATAGTGCAACTTAATTCTCACAGCATCTATTTTGTGGAAGTAGGTATTTGCTCTTTTGTAAAATCCAAAATCTCCAAGCTCAGATTGTTCTCCAATCTGCTAATAGCACCTTGAAGTTCAATATATGTGGAAGCCTCTGCGAACTTAATATGAGAGGGACCTGTAACAAATTCACCTCTCGTGGGATCAACAGCAATCCATTCACCTAACCAAACCTCATTCCACAAATGGGCTCCCCAGCGATGAGTATCTGCTTTAATGTTAACAAATCCCGTCACCATTTTTGTTGGTATTCCGGCAGCCCGTGCAAGTGAAGCACAAAGTATAGCATGATGCATGCAATGGCCGGCTCTTTTTTCAAGAACTTCTGGGCCGGTAAGAATGGGAGCAATAAGCACAAACTTTATATTACTGGAAGTCCACTTGGTTATGCCTTCTGCTATTACAGATGCATCCTTTTCGTCACCCCTGATGTCAACAAGTTGCTGTCGAATTGCCGGGTCGTTAGGTTTGATATAAGCACTATCTTTCAAGAATATTTCAAATTCCTCGTTATTGATTGGGACCTTCGTAATTGTTGAATGGGCACTTGCTTTGGTAAATTCTAAAACGATTTCATAATCATTGTTATCCGAGATTTGTTTTGTAGGCTTCTGCCGGTTATCTTCAAAACAGAACTTCTCAAAGGGTAAATCTTTCCAGGTAAGTCGTATGTGGGCTTTTGTAATCCCGTGTCCGCGTGCGTTTGGGAAAATTCTTTTAGTTTTGTGTTCTAAACTACTTCCCTTAAGATAGTTGATATCCTTAGCATCGTTGGCGTTTGTGGCATATACCCGCACATTTTGTTCAACAAACTTAATCTGCTCAATTAGTCCCTGCCGCCTCACATGATATTTTTTTGTCGTAATACCATTGGTGACTGTAGCCTCTACTTCGTCTTTGCCGGCCTTGGTAATATCGACTTGTACATTTTGGATTTTTCCAGGCGCTCCTTGAGTCATCAGCCCTGTAGGATCGAAGATATTTACTTTGAAATGTTGTTCTTTTGCTTTTCTTAGAATCAAATCGGTTAGAGTCACATCGAAGTAAGTGTCCTGAAATGGGATCTGTTGGTTTTGAACTTTGCCGCTGTCGTCAGTAATACTCAAGTACATAAAATCATTGGAACATTTTCCTTTAAAACTAACATTCTTAGTATTGGATTTCAAATGAAGATTAAACGAAATCGGCGAGAGGTTTGAATCAACAAGGTAGGTTCCATTTTGAAAGACCTCTTCATTATAAATTTTTACATGCGCATCAACTCTATATTCGATTTTGTCATCCTGGACATCAGTAACAACGAAGTGAATATTTCCGTAACCTTGCCCGGTTGACTCCCGTATCCCCTTAAGCCAGAAATCCCTTGTTTGCGCCAAACATAAATTAGCAAAGCAGGACAAAACCATAAGAAACGTAAAAGAGAATATATACTTTCTAATTCTGACCAATTTCATTTGAACTCCTTTCGTTCAGCACGCCAAAAAGGCGTAAACCACAAACATAATTCTAACAAGACCGGTCACAGCACCTGCGGTAACCACTGCTGCTTTTACAAACCGGTGCGCCGATATTAGTTCAATCAGTCGGTGCCCATCGAACAACGGTTTTCTTTTCTCACGCTCATATTGATATATCCGATTCATCAGCTCATCTGCGAAGTTTTCCCGGATGTCGATTTGACTTTTCCGCTCTTTCCAGGCGTTGTAAATTTCTTCACTTTTCATACCGTATCTCTTTCAGTGCCTTTGCCAGTTCCTTTTTTGCTCTGTTGATTCTTGACTTGACTGTTCCTATTCTTACTCCCTCAATCTGTGCAATATCTTCGTATGATAATTCCTCGAATTCAGCTAAGACAAATGCTCTTTTCTGCGCTGAAGGCAAAGCCTCCAGCCCGGCGTCTAACTCGTCAAAGAACTCCCTTTCGGCAAGCTCATCCGATGGGTTATGTGTGTCGCTGTTTTGGGGTAATTCACTCATCGAAAGAGGTCTTTTCTTTCTCAGCGCATTTATGCTTTTATTTCTGGCGATGGTAAACAGCCAAGTCGAAAAATTACCTCGTGCCGGGTCAAAAGATGCCAGCTTCCTGTAGGCTGTAAAAAACACATCCTGGGCGATGTCCTCGCAGGATTCTCTGTTATTGATTATATTTCTTATCATCCGGACAATCGGCCTTTCGTACCTTTCTACTATGAGTCTGAAGGATTCGATATCACCTTCCACTACCTGACGTATAACCTGTGTTTCCTGTGTCATTACGCGTAATCTGATTTAACACGAAGAACTTCTACTTTTTTATACAACTAAAAGCTGCTATAGTTCCACACAATTTCAAGGTTCATCCGGTTAATGCGTAGGTGGACCAAACAGATCAGGGCCTTGGAGCTGTTTGGAGAGAAAAATCGTTTGGGCAGAGGCTCAAATTTGGGGCAGGCGGGGGGAAATTTGTGCCTCTGGGGCCC